>NZ_JAUHHY010000006.1:0-448073 GCF_032377435.1 Bradyrhizobium sp. SZCCHNS3002 | reverse complement strand
GACCCCAAAAGTGTCAACCATGTCCCCGAACAGGTGTAAGCTATGTCTCCGGGCTAAACACTGCGCTCGCAATGACGCCCGTACTGTCTGCCGTGCTCACGTTGTCCGACAGCACTTTCTGATGCATGAGAATATAGTTTCGCGACCTCGCGACACGTTTTGCGCCCGAGCTTTGATTTTTCGCCCTCTCATCAAAGAGGGCGCAGGGAAGGCCGGGCGCTGGCCGCGCCCGTGGCCCGCCTGCTCAAAAAAATGCAGGCGGCAGGTACCACAGGTCTGGCCGAATACGCCCGGCCCTCCCTGCGCGATGGTTTTGACGGCTGCTTCGCGTTCTCCCCGGCGCACCGGCTTTTGGCCACCGTTGCCTGCGCGGCGCGTGAGCGCCGGCGCAAGCGTGACACCAGCATCGGGGTGTCAGGACCGCGCGACTTGACCGTGCGTGCATCGCCGTTCGTCCGCGCGAATGATCACGCTGCAACGACACACGCCCATCGCATTCCGCTGCCGACGTCCATGACGACCGCGATACGTCCCCTCCGACGCAACGGAACGGGCCGGACTCTAATGCTGATTTTGCGAAATCGGCAAGTGGATTATTTTTCAGCGGAGGGCTGGACAGGATTTTCACGCGCGATCTGATTTGCCCGTCGGGCAGCCATAGCGCCGTCGCACTCCGCGACGCCGACCGGCCGGGTGCCGCGCCGGTTTCGGAGCTTAACCCTCATGGTGAGGAGCGCCGAAGGCGCGTCTGCGGACGATGCTGCGCATCGCCGGGCGAGCCACGAGGTCCGAGCAGGGACCTCGCCCTTCGAGACGCCCGCCTTCGGCGGGCTCCTCAGGGTGAGGAGAGGAGGCTTGCCGCGGGACTAAGTAGTCAGTGGCCAACACGGCGATCGTGGGCTCTCGTGAGGTTGGAGATGATGACCCATGTTCAACTCCGGCTTCGAAGCTAACCCTCATGGTGAGGAGGCGCGAAGCGCCGTCTCGAACCATGAGGCCCACGATGAGACCGCATACTCACCGCCTTGATCGCGCCTGCGATGCGTCACAGCGAAGGCCGTCATTGATCCAGATCAAACGCCCTCAAAAACACACCCCAGATCCGGATCAAATCCTTGATGTTCCTCGATTTGATCCAGATCAAACGGCCGCACGCCTACCGCAGCATGGCCCAGACACGTCCATATTGGCCGTCAAAAAGCGCCACATCTCGCCGTCAGATTCTGCGGCACAGCATGCGCTGATGACGCGAACTAACAGGCACGGCGGACCAACACGTCCGGCCCGAAATCGTCACACCAGCGCGCCCGTACAGAGAAACCAGCGTCCTGGAAAGCAATGCGAAACAACAGCGCTCAACGTTCGGCTCAACACGATTATGCTTCCCACCAACGACAGACCCGGCCACTCGCCCACGTGGCCGTGAACGTGGCACCGGCCCGGTATCAGCCGGCCGCACAGCCCGGCAGCCGCAGCACCGGACGCGGCGAGCGGCGGTTCTGGCTGACGATGCAGACGGTGATGCTGGCCGTCGGCGTGCTGCTGGTGAACCTGCTGCTGTTCTTTCCTGCGCTCGGCATCGCGCTGATGTGGAATCTGCTGATTCCCGTCGCGCCCGCCTTGGTGACGATCTCGCCCGGCCTGTGGCGCAACATCTGTCCGATGGCGACATTCCATCTGCTGCCGAACAAGATGGGCATCTCGCAGAACATCAGGATGCCGGAATGGGGCGCGGCGACGCTGGCGGTGATCAGCGTGACGCTTCTCTTCGTCGTGGTACCGATGCGGCGCATCGGGCTCAATGTCGATGGCCCGCTGACGGCGGTCATGCTGCTGTCGGCCGCGGTCATGGCGTTCGCGATGGGCTCGGTGTTCGAGATGCGCTCGGGCTGGTGCACCTCGCTGTGCCCGATCCATCCGGTCGAGCGGCTCTACGGCACCAACCCGGCGCTGACCTTCAAGAATGCCCGCTGCAACATCTGCGAGGCCTGCAGCAATCCGTGCCCCGACTCCACGCCGGAGCTGACGCCGACCGCCGGCGTGCCCACAAAAGTCCAGCAGTTCCTCGGCAACTTCCTGATCGGCAGCTTCCCCGGCTTCGTCTGGGGCTGGTATCAAGTGCCGGATTATCCGCCGCAGCAGGTCGACCAGGCCGCGATCATCACCGCCTATGTGTGGCCGCTGGGCGCCGCGCTCGTCAGCTACGTCGTGTTCAGGGTCGGCGAGCGCATCCTGCGCTACAGGCCGGCCGCCCGCACCCGGATGCATCGCATCTTCGCGGCGGCCGCGATCAGCACCTACTATTGGTATCGCCTGCCCGGCCCGGCGTCATTACTGCCGGACTGGTTTCCGCTGGTCTCGCATCTCATCACGACGCCATTCTTCTTCTGGTTCCTGGTGCTGCGCTCGCCGAAGGTGAGCTGGCTGAAGCGGCCGGTGATGGCGTCGAACTACTGGTCGAGCCGATTCGAGAGCACGGCCAACAAGAATCTCATCCGCGTGTCGCCCGGCAAGGCGTGAAGCCCCGCGGTCTCGTCCCACCATCGTCACAGCGTATCCGATCGAGGAGTAAACCATGTCGAACTTCAGGACCGTCACCGTCAAGGGCCGCCAGTTCCGCGTCCGCGCGGGTGACGTGCTGCTCGATGGCGCGCTCGCCAACGGCGTCGAGATTCCGTTCGACTGCCGCGCCGGCACCTGCGGCACCTGCATGGTTCACGTCTCGAAGGGGCAGACGGTGTGCGGCGAGACGCATACGCAGGGCATGATCTATGCATGCCAGGCGCGCGTCGTCTCCGACCTCGACGTCGACGTGGAGGACGTGCCGGAGATCGATATCAGCAAGGCACGGCTGGTCGGCCTGCGCGAGGTCGCGCCAGATATCATGGAGCTGATGATCGCGCCCGAGAAGAGCATCAGCTATCTGCCGGGCCAGTACTTCAAGTTCACCTTCGCCGGCTATCCGGCGCGCGCCTACAGCCCGACCGCCTCGTTCGACGGCCGCATCGGCGGCCGCGTCATCCATCTCAACATCAAGAAGGTCCGTGGCGGCCGCGTCACGCAAGCGCTCGGCAGCGGCATCCGGCCCGGCCATCGGCTGCGCATCCAGGGGCCCTATGGTCACGCGTTCCTGCGTCCGGGCGGCACCGGCCGTCTCGTCCTCGCCGGCAGCGGCACCGGCTTCGCGCCGATCTGGGCGATCGCGGCGATGGCGCTGCGCGAGAACCGCAGCCGTCCCATGGTGATCATCGCCGGCGCCAAGAAGCTGCCGCAGCTCTACATGACGCCGATCCTGGCGCAGCTCGCGCGGCTGCCGAATGTCACGATCATTCCGACCGTGGAGGAAGGCCCGATCAACCATCCGTCGATCCGCACCGGGCGGATCGAGCCGCACATGCCGACGCTGACGTCCTCCGACGTGGTCTATGCCTGCGGCTCGCCGCGCATGGTCACCGCACTTGCCGGCATGGTCGAGAAGGCCGGCGCGACGTTCTATGCCGACCCGTTCGATTCAGCGCCGCCGGAAGCGCCATCCGGCCTGATCGGGCGCATCAAGACGCTCGTGGCGCGACGTCCGCCCGAGCCTGAGCCGGGCCGTGACGGCGGCAGGGGGCGTGACGCGTCGCTCGATCCGTTCGAGCGGGCGTTGTCGCTGGTGCCGAAGGATCCGATCGACGACGATCTCGGCCTGCGCCGGTCGGAGCCACGGCGCAGCCCGGCCGCCGAACGCGACCACGCGCTCTCGCTGGTCCGCGAGCGCGCCGCGCGCGGCGATCCCGCCCAGCTGCAGGAGCGCCCGCGCCGCGTCGCCGGCGAAATGGCGTCGGGGCATGTGTGAAGCGAGTGAGGCGGCCGCTCCAATTCCCAACGTCGCGCTCGCAAGCATGAAGGGGCGTAGAGCCGGCAGAGCCGTGCAGCCGTCCTTCGAGACGCCCGCCTCCGACGGGCTCCTCAGGACGAGGGCTGAGTGTGCGGCGCGATCCTCAAGAGCTTCAAACCCTCTCCATGAACGCGCTAGCAGCGTGTTCATGGTCCCGTATGTAGCGGTTGCTCCGCCACTTGCCCCTCATGGTGAGGAGCGCCGCATCGCGGCGCGTCTCAAACCACGAGGCCCCAAATGCCTCGATGCACACCGGTCGTCACTCCGGGGCGCTCGCGCAAGCGAGCGAGCCCGGAGTCCATAGCCACGAATAGACGTGGTGGAGCACGATCACTGAGAGCCGTCTGACTCACGACGGCTGCGGCGTATGGATTCCGGGCTCGCGCTGCGCGCGCCCCGGAATGACGGCGAGGATGGAGAGGCAGCCCGTCGTCAAATCAGCTTCCGCCGCGCGAGGCTGCGCATCAGGGCGCCGACGCCGAACGTCCACGGCTCGCATTCGTCGCTGTTGCGCATGCGGTTGACGAGGCGGCCGAGCTGCGGAGCTGAAATCGTGACGATGTCGTCGCGCTTGTGGGTGAACCCCTGGCCCGGCGCATCGCGGTCCTTGACCGGTGCGAACATCGTGCCGAGGAACAGCGCGAAGCCGTCGGGGTATTGATGCACGGCGCCGATGGTCTGGGCGACGAGATCGGTCGGATCGCGACTGATCTTGCTAATGGAGGAATGGCCGTCGAGCACGAAGCCGTCGCTGCCGGTCACGTTCAGCGCGACGTCCATCTTCCTGACGTCGTCGAGCGAAAAGCTCTTGTCGAACAGGCGCAGCAGCGGTCCGATCGCGCAGGAGGCGTTGTTGTCCTTGGCCTTGGACAGCAGCAGCGCCGAGCGGCCCTCGAAGTCGCGCAGGTTGACGTCGTTGCCGAGCATCGCGCCGACGATCTGGCCGCGGCTCGACACCGCCAGCACCACCTCCGGCTCCGGGTTGTTCCAGGTCGATTTCGGATGCAGCCCGGCATCCATGCCGGTGCCGACCGACGACATGGTCGGCGCCTTGGTGAAGACCTCGGCGTCGGGGCCGATGCCGACCTCGAGATACTGGCTCCAGGCGTTCTGCTCGATCAGCACCTGCTTGAGGTGCATGGCCTGGTCGGAGCCGGGCTTCAGCTTGGAGAAATCGTCGCCGACGAGACGCACCACCTCTGTCCGGATCGCTTCGGCGGAGGCCGGATTGCCGCGCGCGCGCTCCTCGATGACGCGCTCCAGCATCGAGATCGCGAAGGTGACGCCGGCCGCTTTGAGCACCTGGAGATCAACCGGCGCCAGCAGCCACGGCTTGGCGGGATCACGGCGATCGGGGGGCGTGTTGGCGAGGATGGCGGCGAGGTCGCCGATGCGCTGCCCGCCCATGCCGCGCAGTGCAGCCGCGGGATCGTCGTGCTCGCACAGCGCGCTGACGGTCGGGAAGGCCGAGGTGACATCGTAGACGCCGTCATCGCGCACCGCCACAACGGCCGGACCATCGACGTCGGGTCGCCAGACCCGGCCGACCAGCGTTCCCTGGGTGCCGTCGTCGGGCAGCATGGTCTCGGGCGTCAGATTGATCATGGCGTTCTCCCTGGTGTCTCGTTGAGGCAGCCGTAGCATTGCTGCGAGAACGATCCAAGATGGGAGCGCGCGATCACCAGCTGTAGCGCACCGCGCCCTTGCCCGCGTAGGAGCGGCTGATGGTCGAGAACTCGCCTTCGAAGGTCGCGGCCGCCGACCAGCCGTTGCGCCAGGCGATTTCGGCCGAGGCCGTGGTGAGCGCGAGGTCGCGCGACTGCGCGGCGCCGTTGACGATGAAACTCGTGCCTGGCAGCGCCTGGAAGCTGGCGGTCATGGTGCGATCCGGGTTGAAATTGTGCGCCCAGGCGGCGCGGCCACGCAGCGACAGCACGCCGTCGGCGAGCGCAAACGACCGGTCGACGCGCGCGCCAAGCTCGGCGCGCGCATCCGTCACGGTCTTGCCGGCATAGCTCAGCGCGAAGGTGCCCGCGCCGGAGAGCACCTGCTCGGCATAGGACGGCAACACGTAAGCCGTCGCCTGCCCGCCGAGATAGGGCGTGACCCCGCCCCATCGCGTGGCGTAGCGGCGGCCAGCCTCGAGGCGGGCGGAATAGGCCGATGCATTGAAGCGGGCGCGGAGCTGGTCGACGCCCGCGACGGCCACGGTGCGGTCGGTGGTCACGTCGTGCCAGCCATAGGCGAGCGCGGCGGAGAGATAGTCCGGGCCGTTGCGATAGCGGGCGAAGGCGCCGGCCTGGAACAGGTCGGAGCGGCCGCTGCCGCCGCCATTGACGCTGAAGCTGGTGCCGCCGCCCGACAGCGCGAAGCCGGCCAGCCAGTTCGGCGACACGATGTAGTCGGCGCCGGCGGCGAAGCCGACCTCGCGGATGGTGGTGTCGTTCGAGCCGAGCGCGGCATTGCCATCGGTGAACGAACCACCCCCAAACGGCGCCGCCCAGGTGCTCCAGCGCTCGTCGAAGCGCCGGGCCAAAGCGGCCTTGACCGGCATGCGCGCGAAGGCATCGCGCGGTGCGGCGCCCTGCCCTGCGTCGGCGAACGCCGCCGCCGGAGCCGATGGGTTCGCACTGCGCCCGGCGACGAAGGGATCGGACATCAGGCCAAGGAAGATCTTCATCGAGTCGAACATCGCCTGCTGCGAGGCGGTGGCGATCTCGCCGGACGCCTGCGTCAGGCCGGCCGGGGTCAGCGCGCCGAAGGCGACCGGGATGCCGCCGGTGCGGTTGAAATAGCCGGTCGTGGTGTCCGTGACGTTCTGCTGGTTGGTATTGGTCCCGGACGTGCCGAGCGTCAGGTTCAGATAGACGGTGTTGGCGTCGTAGCTCAGGCTCGAGGAGAAGTTGGCCGGCAGGTTGGTGTTGACCAGCGTGTTGAAGGTGCCGCTGATGCCGCCGGCGGCGTTGACGATCGTGTACTGCTTGTTGACGTAGCTGCCGGGGGCGAACGCCGCCTGCACCGTGGCGCCACCCAGCGTCGCGGTGCCCGTCACGTTGACCCGGTCGGCATTGGCCGGCGACACCTCGACCATGTAGCTCGCGGCAGCCGTGAACACGAGATTGCCCTGCACCGTCAGCAGCCCGATCGAATTGCCGGGCGCCAGCGCGCCGCCATTGACCAGCGTGCTGCCGACGATGCCGTTGCCGCCGAGCGTGCCGCCGGCATTCACGGTCACGCTGCTGCCGGCGATCGAACCGTTGACGGCGAGGATGCCGCCATCGACCGTGGTCGCACCGGTGTAGGTGTTGATGCCGGACAGCATCAGCTTGCCGCTGCCGACCTTGGTCAGCGCGCCCGGTCCGACCGTGCCGCACTCGCACGGGTCGTAGTCGCTGATCACGCCGGAGACCTCGGTCGAGAGATTGTTGCCGCCAACCACCAGCGTGTTGAAGGCGCCGATGTAATAGTTGCCGGATCCCGCCAGGGAGCCGGCGGTGATGCGGCCGTCGCCATTGGCCCCCGTGCTGCCGGAGAAGTCGACCACGCCGGTGCCGTTGGTCACGAACTGCGCGGCGCCGCCGGTCGTATTGTCGAGGAAACGGGTGCGACCACCGGCATTGGTGATGATCGTGGCGGAGCCTGCGGTCGCATGGTCGAAGAACAGGGTGGAAGCGCCGTCGTTGGTGGTGATGGTCGCATTCGCCGCGGTGGAATGGGCGTTGAACTGGATATGCCCGTCCATGTTGTTGGTGATCTCTGCGTTGCCCGCGGACGGCGTGTCGCTGCCGAAGCCCATCCCGAACATCAGGTAGGAATTGCCGCCATTGGTGATGACCGCGTTGGCGGCCGTCGCGGCATTGACGAACGCGACCAGGCTGAACGTATCATTCGTGATCGTCGCATTGCCGGCGCTGGTGTTGGCGTTGAACAGCGTGCGGCCCTGATGGTTGGTGATCACGGCGTTCCCCGCCGTCGCCGTATCGGTGCCTCCGGCGACGCCGAACGCCGTCGTGGCGATCGACTGGTTCACGATCGTCATCGTGCCGGCGGAGCTCGCGCCGAGGAAGTTGGTGGTGCCGCCATCATTGGTGAGCGAGACGATCCCGGACGTATCGGCCCTGACGACGTTGAAGATGCCGAAATTCGACACGTCGCCGATGATGCGGGCGGTGTGGGTGGCGTCGCCGAGCTGCAAGGTCGCGCCGTTGCCGATGAAGGTGCCGCCCGAATAGGAGTTGTTGCCGAGCAGGATGGTGGTGCTGTTGCCGAGCAGCTCGGCGCGCACGCCGGCAACCGTCTCGCCGAGGTTGTTGCCGATGGTAATGGTCTGGCCGGAATTGGCGTCGTTGATGAAGCCCCAGCCGGAGCCGGCGACGCCGAAATTCACGTCGGCGCCGCCGATCGCATAGGACTGGGCGTTGCTGAGGACAATCCAGGAATCCGGATTGAGCGGCGCGGTGACCGTGATGGTCGATGCGCCGGTGGCGCCGAACAGCGCCCGCTGGCCGCTCGATGCGGGCGGCGCGCCGGCCGGCGGGGTCTCCCAGTTGGTCGAGAGGTTGTAGTCGGAGGTCGCCGTCGAAGAGCCGGTGCCGCCCCAGGTGTAGTCGGTCTGGGCCTGCGCCGACGTCGTCGGCCCGAGCCCGAAGAGCCCGAGCATGAGCCCCAGCGCGCCCCACACGCCTCGCGCCGTCGGACGCCCCGCCGTTTCGACCCGCCTCTGCACGCAATCCCCCGATCTTGCTCTGCACCCCCTGATGCAATCCAAGACCTAGCAGGCGCTCGGCGCCCGCCGAGATCGACGGCGTCCCTGTTTCTTATTTGAAATCAGCGCGTTACGCGTTTGATCGCGGTTGTAGCGGGCGCGCAACGCATCCACCCAAAAAGTCGCCCCCCGCAATGGCCTGGGGGACGTGCGACCGATGGCTCACGGATTCGGCGAGCTCTCGCCGGCGACCTGCAGCAGTTGCGAGCGACGGACGCGCTCGCGATGGGCAGTGTAGAGGCCGCTGGAAACGATGAAGGCGGCGCCGACGATGGTCCAGACGTCCGGCACCTCGCCGAACACCAGGAAGCCGAGGATGCTGACCCACAGCAACTGGGTGTAGGAGAACGGCGCCAGCACCGAGGCGTCGGCATAGCGGAATGCCAGCACGACGATCCACTGCCCCATGGTCGAAGCGACGCCGACCAGCACGCCGAAGGCGATGTCCTGCCAGGACGGCGTGGTCCAGACGAACGGCACGATCGCGGTGAGCACGCAGACGCCGGCGATCGACGAATAGGTCATGATCGTGATCGCGTGCTCGCGCCCGCTCATCATCCGCGTCATGATCAGGGTGCAGGCCCAGGCGAAGGCCGAGACGATCGGAAACAGCGCGGCAAGATGGAACGCGCCGGTGCCGGGGCGAAGAATCACCAGCACGCCAAACAGGCCAACCGCGGTGGCGACCCAGCGGCGCAGGCCGACCTTCTCGCTGAGGAAGATGATCGACAGCGCGGTGACGAACAGCGGCGCGACGAAGCCGGTGGCGGAGGCCTCGGCGATCGGCAGGTAGCGTAAACCAGTGATGAACATCAGCGACGAGCCGAGCAGCGCGACGCCGCGCAGCAACTGAAACTTGAGCTGCGCGGTGCGCATCGCGAACAGCGGCGAGCCCGGGATCATCGCCGGCACCATGATGAGCGCGAATACGACGAAGCGGATCCAGGTGATCTCGATCGAGGGCAGCGTCTTCGACAGATATTTCGCCGTCACGTCCGAGGTGCCGAGGAACACGGTCGACAGCAGGATCAGCGCAATGCCGCGGAACGGCCGGTCGGCGCGGGCGGGCGCGCGCTTGCGCCGGGCCTGCGGCTTGTCCTGCACGGACGTCGGCACGTCGTCGAGGCGCGCGGCGGCGGCCGCACTCGGGGGCGGGGTCACGGTCGAACTCGAAGGTTGGCAGAAGCGACGATTCGGTGAGTGGCGACAAAACGCCAATCACGGCCGCGGGACAACCCATGGAAAGCGGGCAGCCGATATGCGCTGGCTACGCGCCGAGGTAGCAAACATCCGTAATTTTCCGTGATGCTGCGCTACAGCATGGGCAGCCCACGCGGCTTCGGCCCGCGCGGAAAGGCGCGATCGATCGCGGCGATCTCGGCCGCGGTGAGCTCGATGTCGCCGGCCGCCGCATTCTGCTCGGCATGCTCGGGCCGCGACGCCTTGGGGATCGCGAACAGCGACGACGCCCGCGTCAGGAAGGCGAGCGCGACCTGGCGCGGCGTCGCGCCGTGCTGCTCCGCGATCCGCTGCAGCACCTCGCCGCCGGCGCTGCGGCGTTCCGGAAAGTCGTCATGGCCGAACGGCGAATAGGCGACGACGGCGACGCCGTGCTGGCCGCACCACGGGATGACGGCGTGCTCGATGGCGCGCTCCTGCAGGTGATAGAGCACCTGGTTGCAGGCGATCTTGCCGTCGCCGGCGACCTCCAGCAGCTCGTCGAGATCGTCGACGTCGAAATTGCTGACGCCCCAGGCTGCGATCTTGCCGGCCGCCTTGAGCTCCTCGAACGCTGCCACCGTCTCCGCGAGCGGATAGGAGCCGGGCCAGTGCAACAGATAGCAGTCGAGCCGGTCGGTCTTGAGCCGCTTCAGCGAGCGCTCGCAGGCGGTGATGGTGCCACGGCGGGAGGCGTTGCTCGGCAGCACCTTCGACACCAGGAACACGTCGTCGCGCCGGCCGGCGATGGCTTCGGCGATGACGAGCTCGGCATCGCCATACATCTCCGCGGTGTCGATGTGGCTCATGCCGAGATCCAGGCCGCGCCGCAACGTGGCGATGGCGCGGCTGCGGTCGGCGTGGTCGAGATACCAGGTGCCCTGCCCGATAACGGACACGCCGGCGCTGCCGGTTCCGAATGTCTTGTGCTTCATGGGCGGGAGCATAGAGGACGCGCAGCGCGGCGTCGATTGGCGCTCCCCAGGAACGTCATTCCGGGGCGACGCGTCAGCGTCGAACCCGGAATCTCGAACTTGGTTTGCACCGGCTCGTTTCCGCCATGTCGAGATTCCGGGTTCGGGGCCTTGCGGCCTCGCCCCGGAATGACGGCGGGCTTGGCTAGCTCGCCACCTTCACCGACGCCTCGGCCTGCGCCGGCGTCTGCGCGATCAGCCGCTTCATCTCCGGAATGCACGAGCCGCAATTCGTTCCCGCCTTGAGCTGCGCGCCAATCGCGGCGGGCGTGCGCGCGCCGCCGGCGATCGCGTCGCAGATGGTGTCGCGGCCGACGCCGAAGCAGGCGCAGACGATCGGGCCGCCGCCGACGCCATCGGGCGCGCGGCCGGACAGCAGCGTGCGGCGCTGGTCGTCGTCGAGACGATCGGCTGAAAACATCGTCTTCACGACGTTCCAGTCGCCGGCATCGTGGCCCGGTCCGACGAAGACGCAGGTCTCGATCCGATCGCCGGCGAAGGACGCCGCGCGATAGACGCCGCCGCCGACATCCATGTAGTCCGTGACGTCGTCGGTGGCGCGCGCCTTGAACCAGGCCGGCCAGCGCATGAGGTCGCCATTGTCGGCGAACAGATAGCCGAAGCCGCCCGAGACGGTCGCCCGCGCCCACCACAGATGGGACGGCAGCGCGAGCTCGCTACGCGCCAGAATGAAGCCGCGGAATACATACTCGTAGGGACTGATCGCGGCCGGCGTCGCCTTGGCCTCGGGCTGGCCGGAGAACGGATCGGTGTGGGAGGCGACCAGCGCGCCGACGCGGCCATGCGATGAGTTCGTCGCGTTCCAATGGATCGGCGCGAACAGCATGCCGCGCTGCTGGCGCTCGCTGACGACGACCTTGAGGATGCACTGGCCGTGCTCGGTCGTCACCTTGGCGAAGCCGTCATGCATCAGGCCGTAGCGCAGCGCGTCGTCCGGATGCACCTCGACGAACGGCTCCGGCTGATGCGCTGATAGCCGCGGGCTCAAGCCGGTGCGCGTCATGGTGTGCCATTGGTCGCGGATGCGCCCGGTGTTCAACCGCAGCGGCCGCGCGGCATTGGTCTCGCTGCGCAGCGCCGGCACCTCCGGCGCGACGAAGCGGGCCTTGCGGTCGCCGGTGAAGAAGGCGCCGTCGGCGAAGAAGCGCGGCGCGGGCGGCTTGCCCGCGCGCGCCGGCCACTGCACCGGCGCCAGCGTGTCGTATTCGTCGTCGCTGAGGCTCGCCAGCGCGCCGATGTCGAAGTCGCGGCTGCCGTCGTTCTCGAACGCCGACAGCGCGGCGTGCTCGCGGAATATGTCCGCGGCGGACGTGTAGTTGAAGGCGGAGGCGAAGCCGAGCCGCTTGCCGACCTCGCTCAGCATCCACCAGTCCGGCATGGCCTCGCCGGCCGGCGCCATGAAGGCGCGCTGGCGCGAGATGCGGCGCTCGGAGTTGGTCACGGTGCCCGACTTCTCGCCCCAGGCCTGCGCCGGTAGCAGCACGTGCACCCCGGCATCGACGGTGTCGTTGGAGCGGACGTTCTCGGACACGACGAACAGCTCGAGCTTCTTGAGCGCGGCGCGGACCAGATCGGCGTCCGGCAGCGACACCGCCGGATTGGTGCCGATCACCCACAGCGCCTTGATCTCGCCGCGCGCGATCGCCTCGAACATCGCGACCGCCTTCAATCCCTCATGGGTGGCGATGTCGGGCGCCTTCCAGAAGCGTCTGATACGATCGATGTCCGGCGGCGTGAAGCCCATATGCGCGGCGAGCTGGTTGGCGAGGCCACCGACCTCGCGGCCGCCCATTGCATTGGGCTGGCCGGTCAGCGAGAACGGCCCCATTCCGGGCTTGCCGATGCGCGCGGTCGCGAGATGGCAGTTGAGGATCGCGTTGACCTTGTCGGTGCCCTGCGCCGACTGGTTGACGCCCTGCGAATACAGGGTGACGACCTCTGGCGTGTCGCGGAACAGCTTGAAGAAGGCGGCGACATCGGGCTCGGACAGGCCGGTGGCGAGCGCGGTCGCCGCGCTGCTGCCGGCGAGATTGCGCGCGCGCGCCAGGGTCTCGTCGAAGCCAGACGTATGGCGCGCGATGTAGTCGCCGTCGAGCGCGCCGCTGTCGGCGAGATGCACCAGCAGGCCGGAGAACAGCGCCGCATCCGTGCCGGGTCTCAATCCCAGGAACAGATCGGCTTCGCTCGATGTATCGGTGCGGCGCGGATCGATGACCACGAACTTGGCGCCGCGCGTCTGCTTGTTCGCCAGCATGCGCTGATACAGCACGGGATGGCACCAGGCGGCATTGCTGCCGACGAAGACCAGCAGATCGGCCTGATCAAGGTCCTCGTACGTGCCGGGCACGGTGTCGGCGCCGAAGGCACGGCGGTGGCCGGCGACCGACGAGGCCATGCACAGCCGCGAATTGGTGTCGACATTGGCCGAGCCGAGAAAGCCCTTCATCAGCTTGTTGGCGACGTAGTAGTCCTCGGTCAGCATCTGGCCCGAGAGATAGAACGCCACGGCGTCTTCGCCGTCGCGGGCGACGATGTGCTTGAGGCGGCTCGCGACATGATCGAGCGCATCGCTCCACGCCACCCGCTCCATGCCGCCCTTGCAGCGGATCATCGGATAGAGCAGCCGGCTCTCGAGCCCGAGCGTCTCGCCGAGCGCCGAGCCTTTGGAGCAGAGCCGGCCGAGATTGGCCGGATGCGACGGATCGCCGGAGATCGCCGCGCCGCCGCTGCCGTCGGGCGTGGCGAGCACGCCGCAGCCGACGCCGCAATACGGACAGGCGGTGCGCACCGTGCGCAACTTGGGATCAACAGTCGTCATCGTGCGAGGTCCCCTCTCTCACGCTGCCCGTGGCCGCGCCGCGGCGCGGCCGAACATCATCTCGGTCCGGATCGATGCGACCGGCTCGCGGCTGCGGATCAGGTCGCGATACCACAGAGCATCCCTGGTCTCCCCGATCAGCACGGCGCCGGTGAGGCGCCCGTCGGCGATGACGAGCTTCTTGTAGATGCCGCGCCTGGCGTCGTTGAGCACGATCGTCTCGCTGCCCTCGGCGCCGACGAAATCGCCGGCCGAGAACACTGATACGCCCGACACTTTCAGATTGGTCGCGACGACGCTGCCGCCATAGGCCGCCTTGCGTCCGGCCAGATGCTGCGCCAGCACCCGCGCCTGCTCGTAGGCCGGTTCGACCAGGCCGTAGCAGGTGCCGCGGTGCTCGGCGCATTCGCCGAGCGCGAAGATGCCAGGCGCCGAGGTCTGCATCGCATCGTCGACGACGATGCCGCGGTTGACGGCGAGCCCTGCCTCCTTCGCGAGCGTCACATTCGGCCGGATGCCGGCGGCAAAGATCACCGCGTCGGCGGCGAGGCGCCGCCCGTCGGCCAGTTCGACGCCTTCGACGCGGCCGTCGCCGTGGATGGAAGCGGTGCTGGCATTGAGCAGAACCTCGATGCCCTTGCGCGCCACCAGTGACTTGAGCAATGCAGCCGCCGGCGCGTCGAGCTGCCGCTCCATCAGCCGGTCCATCAGATGCAGGAGCGTCACCTTGGCGCCGGCGCGCGCCAGGCCATAGGCCGCTTCCAGCCCGAGCAGCCCGCCGCCGACAACCACCACGCTGGCCCTCTTGGCCGCGAGCGCCAGAAGCACGTCGGTGTCGCGGCTGTCGCGGAACGTGTGCACGCCCGGCAGATCGGCGCCCGGCACCGGAAGCCGCAGCGGCAGCGAGCCGGTGGCGAGGACGAGGCGCGAGAACGCCACGTTCTCGTCGTTCTCGATCTGCAGCTCGCGCCGGCCGACATCGATGCCGGTCACGCGCGCACCGTATTTCAGCGTCACGCCGCGCTCGCGCCACCAGGCGGCCGGCTTGAGCTCGATCTCGTGGGACGCAGCCTCGCCGGCCAGCACCGACGACAGCAGCACGCGGTTGTAGGCGAGCCGCGGCTCCTCGCCGATGACGGCGATCGCGTAGCGGCCGAGCGCAGTCTGCGACAATTCCTCCGCCAGCTTTGCGGCGGCCATGCCGTTGCCGACGATGACGAGCGGTTCACCCAAAGCGCCTACTCCGCCGCCTGCGCCTTGCCATAGGCTTCCGCAATCATGTACCCGGACAGCGTGGCATAGGCCGCGGTCCAGGCGGCGGCGACCTCGGGCGTCCAGCCGTCGCCGAGGCCCTTTTCCAGGGTCCACAGCAGCGCGGCGCCGACCACCGGATAGTGCTCCGGCCTGGCGCCGTAATCGACGTGGCGCTTGGCGAGCGCGCTTGCCGCCGGCAGGATCGCAGGCAGGTTGGTCAATCCATTCACCACGACCGCCAAGGTCGCCATCAGCTTCTTGCGCTGCTCGGTGAGGTCGTCCGGAAACATCGCACGCACCTGCGGCGCGACCTCGAACAGGCGATCGTAGAAGATGGTCGCGGCCTGATCGGAGATCGGCGCGACCTTGGCAAAACTGTCCTGAACCAATGCGATCTGAGACGGCGTCATGGGAATCCTTCGATGATGGAAACGAGAACCCGTTAGTCGCCCGACGCGGAGAGCGGTTCGATCCGCTCTCCGCTTTCCAATCGTCACGCCGCCTCGACGTAGCGATGGCGCTCGTAGAGGAATTCCAGCACGCGCTGCCGGCACTTCACGTAGGTCGGGTTGGTCGCGAGCTCGAGCCGCTTGCGCGGCCGCGGCAGCGCGACCTCGAGCACCTCGCCGATATGCGCGCTCGGGCCGTTGGTCATCATCACGATGCGGTCCGACAGCAGCACGGCCTCGTCGACGTCGTGCGTGATCATCAGGATGGTGTTGCCGAGCTTCTGATGCAGCGCCATCACCGAATCCTGCAGGTGCGCGCGGGTCAGCGCGTCGAGCGCGCCGAACGGCTCGTCGAGCAGCAGCACCTTCGGCTCCATCGCCAGCGCACGCGCAATGCCGACGCGCTGCTTCATGCCGCCGGAGATCTCGTTCGGGCGCTTGTCCTTGGCGTGGGCCATCTGCACGAGGTTGAGGTTGTGCATGGTCCAGGCGTCGCGCTCGGCCCGGGTCTTGGTCTTGGCGAACACCTTGTCGACGCCGAGACGCACGTTTTCATAGACCGTGAGCCAGGGCAGCAGGCTGTGGTTCTGGAACACGACGGCGCGGTCGGGTCCCGGCGAATTCACCTCGCGCTCCTCCAGCAATACGCCGCCGGTGGTCGCCGTGGTAAGGCCTGCGACGATGTTGAGCATCGTCGACTTGCCGCAGCCGGAATGGCCGATGATCGAGACGTACTCGCCCTTCTCGATCGAGAGGTTGATGCCCTTCAACACTTCGGTGGTGGCGTTGCCGCGGGTGAACGTCTTGTCGACGTGATCGAGCTTCAGATAGGCCATGATCCCTTCCCTCTCAGTTCGTCGCGGTGCCGCGGGTGACGACCTTGCCCAAGACCGCGATCAGGCGGTCGAGCACGAAGCCGATGATGCCGACATAGAACAGGGCGAGAATGATCTCGCTGATGTGCGAGGAATTCCACGCGTCCCAGATGAAGAAGCCGATGCCAACGCCGCCGATCAGCATCTCGGCCGCGACGATCGCAAGCCAGGACAGGCCGATGCCGATGCGCAGGCCGGTGAAGATGTAGGGGGCCGCCGCCGGGATCATGATCTTGGCGAAGAACTCCAGCGGATTGAGCTGCACCACCGCCGCAACGTTGCGGTAGTCCTGCGGAATGTTGCGGATGCCGACCGCGGTGTTGATGATGATCGGCCAGACCGAGGTGATGAAGATCACGAAGATCGCCGACGGCTGGCCGTCGCGGAAGGCAGCCAGCGACAGCGGCAGCCAGGCGAGCGGCGGGATCGTGCGCAGCACCTGGAAGATCGGATCGAGGCCGCGCATCGCCCACACCGACTGGCCGATCAAGGTGCCGACACCGACGCCGACGACAACGGCGATTGCGTAGCCGAAGGCGACGCGGCGCAGGCTGGCCTCGAGATGCCAGAACAGGCCCTTGTCGATGCCGCCGTGGTCGAAGAACGGATCGAGGATCAGCTCGCGGGTATCGCTGAACACCCGGGAGGGCGGCGGCAGCGCCGAGCCCGCCCGGCGGCAGACCAGCTCCCAGATCAGCAGGAACAGCATCAGCACGATCAGCGGCGGGACGACACGCACCGCGACGTCGCGCGCCATCTTCACGTAGCCCTCGGCTTTTGGCTGCTGCTTGGGAGTCATGGTCACGATGGACGCGGACACGGACGTGGACGCGGTCGGCACGACCTTCGGAGCGCTATCGTTGATCAACGCTGGCATGGACATCGGAAACCTTTCTCCGTGCAATGAGAGGGGCCGCGCGTTTTGCACGCGCGGCGGGAGGTCCTGATCAGGCCTCGATCCGCTTGATCGACAGCGACTTCAGGTAGGCCGCCGGATCTTCCGGATCGAACACCTTGCCGTCGAAGAACGTCTCCTTGCCGCGCGACTTGGAGGTCGGAATCTCGGCGACCGCGACGTTCATCTCCTTGGCGGCCTCGCGCCAGATGTCCTCGCGGTTGACCTTGGCGATCAGCGACTTGGCGTCGAAGCCAGCTTCATACTTGCCCCAGCGGATGTCCTCGGTGATGAACCAGAGGTCGTGGCTCTGGAACGGATAGGAGGCGAAATCACGCCAGTACTTCATGATGTGCGGCGAGTTCTCGACCACCTTGCCGGTGCCGTAGTCGAACTTGCCGGCGGTGCGTCCGGCGACGTCCTCGACCGGGCAGTTCATCCACTGCCGCTTGGCCATGATGGTCGCAAGCTCCTGCTTGTTCTCCATCTTGTCGCACCACTGCTGGGCTTCCATGACCGCCATGGTCAGCGCCTTCGCGGCCTTCGGATATTTGTCGACATAGGCCGAGCGCATCGCGAAGGATTTCTCGGGATGCTTGTTCCAGATCTCACCCGTAGTGACCGCGGTATAGCCGATGCCCTGGTTGACGAGCTGCGCATTCCACGGCTCGCCGACGCAGAAGCAGTCCATCGTGCCGACCTTCATGTTCGCCACCATCTGCGGCGGCGGCACCACGATGGTCTCGATGTCCTTGTCGGGGTCGATGCCGCCGGCCGCGAGCCAGTAGCGGATCCAGAGGTCGTGGGTGCCGCCCGGGAAGGTCATCGCCGCCTTCACCGATTTGCCGGCCGCCTTCTTCTTCTCCAGCGCGGCCTTGAAGGGCGCGGTATCGAGGCCGAGCTTCAGGTCCGCATATTCCTTACCGACCGAGATGCACTGCGCATCGAGATTTAGCCGCGCCAGGATGTACATCGGCGTCGGCTGGTTGTTCTGCGTCACCTTGCCCGCGGAGATCAGGTACGGCATCGGCGTCAGGATGTGCGCGCCGTCGATGCCGTTGCCCTCGGAGCCGAGCACGAGGTTGTCGCGCGTGGTGCCCCACGAGGCCTGCTTCTGCACATCGACATCCGGCATGCCGTATTTGGCGAAGATGCCCTTGTCCTTGGCGACGAACAGCGGACCGGCGTCGCTCAGCGCGATGAAGCCGAGCTTGGCGCTGGTGACTTCCGGCCCCGCCCCCTGGGCAAAAGCGCCGCCAGGAAAGCCCAACCTCGCGGCCGCGAGCAGCGCGGCCGTGCCTGCGCCGGCCTTGAGAAGCTGGCGACGGCTGAGGCCGTTGCGGCGAGCAGGATTGGCAGTCTTCGTCATGAGTGCTGTCGTCCTTTGTCTGAGAAGAGCGCTCGATGGATGAATGGCCGTCCGTTGCGGGTCGCCGCGCCACGCACGAAAGGGCGTGTTCCGAGATGGCCTCGGAAGGGGCAGCGTCACGATTCGGATGAGGGTTGCGCGGACGGCATCGATGGCGTCGCAAACGCTCTTTCAAGCTTCGTGCCAACGCGCCGATTTTTAGTTTCGAAGCGAATTCAAACGCTTAGCCATGCACAGCAATGCATCAGACGCAGGAGGTCGCATCCAAAATTTGCGATTCGCCCACTTTGTGTGCGCCGCACACCAAGTGGGCATAGCACGATTGTTCCATGAGCATCCGGGCATCAAAGCAGCCCTTCGAAACATCCGCGGCGACGACATCCAAGCGCAATCAATTGAAACTACTCATCTTTATACTGGCGCCAGATTTGGCACAGGCATTGCTTGCAATTCGGCAAGTCAACGATGACTGCGGTTCGCTGGACTGTCGAGGCCGATGGGGCCTGATTATCCGGGACGGACGCGCGCACGCGACCGAGGTCTTCTCGGCGCGGTCGTCGTGACGCCCTTCCCGCATTCGACATCCGATCCGCCTGCCCGTGGCGATGTCCTTCGAGAGCCAGACCCTCTCGCAAGGCAGCTCGCAATCCATTCCCGAGAGCAAGCAAAGGACGTTTGAATGTCGTATCTCGCGCCTTCCGAATTCGTGACCAAGATGGTGGACGCAGGCGAGTCCAAGATCTTCATGTCCACCCGCGACACCGTCATCCGCGCCTACATGGCGGGCGCTATCCTGGCGCTCGCGGCCTGGTTTGCCGTCACGATCAATGTGAATACCGGCCAGCCGATCATCGGCGCCCTGTTGTTTCCGGTCGGCTTCTGCATGCTCTACCTGCTCGGCTTCGATCTCCTGACCGGCGTGTTCGTGCTGTCGCCGCTGGCGCTGATCGACAAGCGTCCGGGCGTGACCATCGCGGGCGTGCTGCGCAACTGGGGACTCGTCTTCATCGGCAATTTCGCCGGCGCACTGACCGTGGCCTTCATGATGGCATTCGTGACCACGTTCGGCTTCACGCAGGAGCCGGACAAGGTCGGCGCCGTCATCGGCAATATCGGTGAAGGCCGTACGCTGGGCTACGCGGCGCACGGCGCCGCGGGCATGGCGACGCTGTTCATCCGCGGCATGCTGTGCAACTGGATGGTCTCCACCGGCGTGGTCGGCGCGATGATCTCGACCACCGTGCCAGGCAAGGTGCTGGCGATGTGGATGCCGATCCTGGTCTTCTTCTACATGGTGTTCGAGCATTCGGTGGTGAACATGTTCCTGTTCCCGTCGGGGCTGATGCTCCATGCGAAGTTCTCGATCATGGACTATCTGATCTGGAACGAGATCCCGACCGTGCTCGGCAATCTCGTCGGCGGCCTCTCCTTTACCGGCCTCACGCTCTATGCCACCCATATCAGGACGCAGCGGAAGCGCGATGCCAAGGTCTCCGTTCGCGCAGCCGCCTGATTTCATTTTCCCTTGGGAGCCCGCCCGCGCTAAGGTCGGGCTCCCTCGCCTTCGCCCCACAGCCAAATGCCATTGCGGATCACAATCGGAGCGCATTCCGACAAAGGGCAGAAGCCGGGCAACCAGGACTTCCACGGCGCCCTGATCCCCGATGAGCCTGCGCTCAGCCTGAAAGGCATCGCGGTCGCCATCGCCGATGGCATCAGCAGCAGCGAGGTCAGCCACATCGCGAGCGAGTCCGCGGTCAAGAGCTTCCTAACCGATTATTACTGCACGCCGGATGCCTGGTCGGTGAAGACGTCGGCGCGACGCGTGATCACGGCCGCCAACTCCTGGCTTCATGCCCAGACCAGAGCCAGCCAATACGCCTATGACCGCGACAAAGGTTACGTCTGCACGCTCAGCGCGATCGTGATCAAGGCGGCCACCGCGCATCTCTTCCATGTCGGCGACTGCCGCATCTCACGCCTCGCCGGCCATTCGCTCGAGCAGCTCACCGACGATCATCGCGTCATGATCTCGTCGCAGCAGAGCTATCTGGGGCGCGCGCTCGGGGTCAACCCTCAGGTCGAAATCGACTATCAGGCTGTCAGGATCGAGCGCGGCGACATCTTCGTGCTCGCGACCGACGGCGTTCACGAGCATGTCGGCAAGCGTTTTGTCGCCAACGTGTTGAAAGAGAATTCCCTCGACCTCGACCAGGCGGCCCGCATCATCGTCGCCGAGGCGCTGGCGCAGGGCAGCGCGGACAATCTCACCATCCAGATCGTGCGGATCGACGAGCTCGGTGTCGGCGACGCCGCCGAGATTCCGGTCCAGGCCGAGCAGCTGCCGCCGGCGCCGCTGCTGGACGCGCGGATGATCTTCGAGGGCTACCGGATCCTGCGCGAGATTTATTCCAGCAGCCGCAGCCACATCTATCTGGCGGTCGACGTCGAGACGGAGCTCCCCGTCGCCATCAAGGTGCCTTCGATCGACCTGCGCGGCGACCCGGCCTATTTGAAGCGTTTCCTGATGGAAGAGTGGATCGCGCGACGGATCGACAATCCGCACGTGCTGAAGGCCTTCCCATCGACGCGCCGCCGCGATCATCTCTACGTCGTCACCGAATTCGTCGAAGGCCAGACCCTGGCGCAATGGATGATCGACCATCCGAAAGCCGATCTCGATACTGTCAGAGACATCATCGAGCAGATCGCCAACGGACTGCAGGCGCTGCATCGCAAGGAAATGCTGCACCAGGATCTGCGGCCTGCAAACATCATGATCGACCGGACCCGGACGGCGAAGATCATCGATTTCGGATCGGTGCGCGTCAGCGGCGTGGTCGAGGCCGACCCGGCCGCCGACCACGACAGCATCCTCGGCACCCAGCAATATACGGCGCCGGAATACTTTCTCGGCGAGGGCGGCTCCGAATGGTCCGATCAGTTCTCGCTCGGCGTGATCGCCTACCAGATGCTGACAGGCCGGCTGCCCTATGGCGCGCAGATGGCGCGCGCGAGAACCCCGGCACAGTTTCGCAAGGTGCGCTATCAGCCGGCCTCGGGCGATGACCAAACCGTCCCGCTGTGGATCGACGGCGCACTTCGCCGCGCCGTCCATCCGGTCGCTGCCAAACGTTACGAGAGCCTCTCGGAATTCGTCTTCGACCTTCGGCACCCCAATCCGGCCTATGTCGGCGGCGACCGGACACCGCTGATCGAGCGCAATCCGCTGCTGTTCTGGAAGGCAACGACGGCGCTGCTCGCGATCGCCGTCGTCATCCTGCTCGCGGCTCGCCACGGCGGCTGGTAGGCGGGACTGGCGCTCGCCGCAGGATCAGGCGGGTTCAGGCGCGATCGCGCCGAGCGGCCTCGGCGCCACGCCTGCTCCCGGCTTCATGCGGAAATCATAGCTCATCAAGTGCCACGGCCCGGCCGCCAGCTTGCCGTCCGGCATCACCGCATCGGTGCGCCGCTGCACCTGGGCGACGAGGTCGTCCTTGACGCCGAAGACGACGTCGCTGTCGAGATATTCGTCGCCGCCGACGAAGACGTGGGTGATCAGCGGCTCGTAATCCTTGGCGTCCACCAGGAAATGCACATGGGCCGGGCGCATCGGATGACGCTTCGTCTCGAGGATCATCCGTCCCACCGGACCGTCGGTCGGGATCGGATAGCTGCAGGGCAGGATGGTGCGGAAGAAAAAGCGACCATCCGCATCCGTGATGAAGCGCGCCCGCGACGACGGACCATCGCTTTCATAGGACGGCCGCTGCGAATCGTAGAAGCCCTCGTCGTCGGCATGCCAGACATCGACCGTGGCGCCCGCCAGCGGAGCACCCGACAGATCGGTCACCCGTCCCTGGACGAACATCTTCTCGCCCTTGAGATCCGCCGAGATGTCGGTGCCGTGGGGCGTCACCTTGTGCTCGCCGACGTAGAACGGACCGAGCACGGTCGTCTCCGTCGCCCCTGCCCGGTCGCGATGATTGATGGCGTCGACCAGCATCGACACGCCGAGCACGTCGGACAGCAGGATGAACTCCTGCCGGCTCGCGGTGCAGGTCTGGCCGGTGCGGGTGAGAAAGTCGATGGCGGCGGCCCATTCGTCGAACGTGAGATTGGTCTTGCGGACGTAGTCGTGCAGCGAGGCCACCAATTCCTGCATGAGGAATTTGACCCGTGGGTCGGGTGTCCCCTCGAAGCTCTTGACGACGGCATCCGTGAGCTCGGCTTCGTTGAATTGCGTCATGGGCGGTCCTCCTGCGGCGAAGGCTACATCAGCCCGACGGGCGCTGCCATTGGAAGCGCGGCGATTTTCCGCTATCACCCAGCTCCAGCTCCATCGCCTTCGCGCAAGCCGTCCGCGCGGGCCACGAAAACCGAACGACAGCGGAGACGCCGATGCTCGCCCCCACTCCCGCCTCGCCCGAAACCGTCGGCATGTCGCAAGCCGCGCTCGACCGCATCGATGCCCACCTGAAACGGCGCTATGTCGAGGCAGGCCGTTTTCCAGGCACGCAGTTGATGGTCTATCGCCGCGGCAAGATCGTGCACGCGAGCTCGCTCGGCTTTGCCGACGTCGAGCGCAAGGTCCCGGTCCGGGACGACACGATCTACCGCATCTATTCGATGACCAAGCCGATCACCTCGGTCGCCTTCATGATGCTGGTCGAGGAGGGCAAGGTTGCGCTCGACGAGCCGGTCGCGAAATACATTCCGGAGTGGAAGAATCTCGGCGTGTTCGTCGCCGGCACGGCACCGGCCTTCGTCAGCCGGCCCCCGGCGCGGCCGATGCTGATCGTCGACCTGCTGCGCCACACCTCGGGCCTCACTTATGGCTTCCAGCAGCGCTCGAACGTCGATGCCGCCTATCGCGACGCCAAGATCGGCGCGGTCGAAAAGGCCGGCACCCTGCAGTCGATGATCGATGACCTCGCGCGGATTCCGCTCGAGTTCTCGCCGGGCGAGGCCTGGAACTACTCGGTGTCCACCGACGTGGTCGGCTATCTCGTCGGCAAGATCGCCGACCAGCCGTTCGAGCAATTCCTGAAACAGCGCATCTTCGATCCGCTCGGCATGAGCGACACCGACTTCCACGTTCCCGCGGCGAAGGCGCACCGGCTGGCGGCGTGCTACTCGGCCGACGCCGGCGGCGCCTTGTCGTTTCACGCCGCCGATCGCAAGGGCGGCCTGACCTTGCAGGACGACCCGGCGACCAGCACCTTCCTCAACCCGCCCGACTTCATCTCCGGCGGCGGCGGCCTGTGCTCGACCACGGCCGACTATCTGACGTTCTGCCGCGCATTGCTCAATGGCGGCGAGCTCGGCGGCGTCAGGCTGCTCGGGCCGAAGACGCTGAAGCTGATGACCTCGAACCATCTGCCCGGCGGCGTCGACCTGCCGGCGCTGTCGCGCTCGATGTTCGCGGAAGCGGCCTATAACGGCATCGGCTTCGGTCTCGGCTTCTCGGTGACGATGGACCCGGCCAAGACGCTGATCCCCGGCAGCGCCGGCGAATATGCCTGGGGCGGCGCGGCCTCCACCGCGTTCTGGATCGATCCGGCCGAAGAGCTGATCACGATCTTCATGACCCAGGTGCTGCCCTCGAGCGCCTACCCGATCCGCCGCGAGCTGCGCACGATGGTGTACGCGGCCATCACCGAGAGCAACGTTTAGGAGAGGCGCTGTGGCGGCAAAGCCGCTCAGGGAACCGACGATCCCCGCGCATTGCGCTTGGCGCGCTTGCACCGCTCTCCTATGCTGACAACGATGTGAACGGCTGCAACCGCCGGGACCTTGCGGACGCAGCCGCTCCAGCCTGATATGCGCTCGCTGCATACATTCGCCTGCGCCCGACGCATCTCCCCAGCCGACGTCAGTCCCAACGGCAATCAGCAGCGCCAGCTCAAACGGGGCATCCGTGCCAAAACTCTCCCTGCCGATCCGGCTTGCTCTTCTGGTCGCGGGGACCACGCTGCCGCTCATCCTGTTCGCAGGCGGGATCGTCTTGCACAACTACATGCAGGACCGCAGCGACGCCCGCCAGCGCGTGCTGGAGACGGTGCGCAGCATCCGCCTGACGCTCGATGCCGAAATGCAGCGCATGACCGGCGGCGTCCAGGTGCTGGCGCTGACCGATGCGCTGACCACCGGCGATTTCGAACGCTTCCGGCCGATCGCGATGGGCTTCCTCGAGCAGTACGGCAAGAACGGCACGATCGTGGTCGCCGACCGCGAGGGACGCCAATTGTTCTCGTCGGCGACGCCGGATACGGCTCACCTGCCGCCGCGCAACAACCGCGAGATCACCCGCCGCGTGTTCGAGACCAGGCAGCCGCAATATTCCGACCTGTTCTACGGCGTCGTGAAGAAGAGCCTGATCGTCACCGTCGAGGTTCCCGTCTTTCGCGACGGCGAGGTCGTCTATGACATCTCGTTCAGCCCGCCGATCGAGATGTTCCAGACCATCCTGGAAAAGCAGCGGCCGAACCCGGACTGGACCCTGTCGCTGCTCGACCGCCAGGCGACCGTCTTCGCACGCGTGCCGAATCCGACGAAGACGATCGGCAAGCAGGCCTCGCCCTCGGTCTTCGATCGCATGCGCAGCGAGCAGGAGGCGACGCTGTCGAGCGTATCGCTCGAGGGTGTGCCGCTGCTGTCGAGCTTCACCCATTCCACCCTGACCGGATGGACCATCGGCGCCGGCATCGCCGAGGATTCGCTGGTGGCGCCGCTGTGGCGCAACCTCGCCGTTACCAGCCTGCTCGGCGGCATCATGCTGGCGATCGGCCTGGCCTTCGCGGTGCGGATGGCGACGACGATCGCGCGCGCAGAGATGCTGCACGATCTGCTGATCGAGGAGCTCAATCACCGGGTCAAGAACACGCTGGCGATCCTGCAGGCGATCGCGGTGCAGACCTTCCGCAGCGCCAGCCGCCATGAGCGCGAGAAGTTCGAGGGCCGGCTCGGCGCGCTCGCGGAGGCGCATAATCTGCTCAGCAAGGAGAAATGGCAGGGCTCCGAGCTGCAGGACGTGATCGAGCGCGTGCTCAAGCCCTACCGCCTCAACACGCCCGACCGCATCAGGATCTCCGGCCCGAAGGTGGCGCTGTCGCCGCGGCTCGCGGTCGTGCTGTCGATGATCGTGCACGAGATCGCAACCAACGCCGCCAAATATGGCGCGCTCTCGAACGACACCGGCACGGTCGATCTGTCCTGGGAGCTGACGAGCGCGGCCGACGCCGCGAAGAAGCTGCCGGCACGGCTGCGGCTGGTGTGGCAGGAGACCGGCGGCCCGGTGGTCTCGGCGCCGATCCAGCGCGGCTTCGGCTCCCGCCTGATCGAGCGCAGCGCGCGCGATCAGCTCGGCGGCGAGGCCACGGTCGACTTCCTGCCGCCGGGCGTGGTCTACACCATCACCTGCAAGCTCGACGATTGAGCCGCGTCAGCCGAACCTCTGCAGCGCCGGGAACGTCTCGAGCAGCCAGATGCTGAAGGTCGAGACCGCGCCGGTGAGAAAGCCGATGCCGGTGGCGATCATCAGCACGCCCATCGCGCGCTCGATGTTCACGAGATGGCCACGCATGCGCATGAACAGCGCCGAGAACTGCTCGATCATGAACGCCGCGACCAGGAACGGAATGCCGAGGCCGGCGGAATAGACGGCAAGGAGCCCGGCGCCCTTGGCGACCGTCGTCTCCGCGGCTGCGATCGAGAGGATCGCAGCCAGGATCGGCCCGATGCACGGCGTCCAGCCGAAGGCGAAGGCGAGCCCCATGACATAGGCGCCCCACAGGCCGACCGGCTTGGGGATCGGCAGCCGCCCTTCGCGCATCAGGAACGCGATCCGGGTCAGGCCGAGGAAGTGCAGGCCCATCACGATGATGACGATGCCGGCGAGAATGGACAACTGCTCCGACCAGGCCCGGATCAGGCCGCCGATCAGCGAGGCGCTCGCCCCCAGCATGACGAACACGGTGGAGAAGCCCAGCACGAACAGTGCGGCCGAGATCATCACCGCGCGGCGCGACGCGGCCGGAGGCTCCTCGCTCTCGATGTGCTCGATCGTGGCGCCGGTGAGATAGACCAGATACGGAGGAACCAGCGGCAGCACGCAGGGCGAAAGAAAACTGACCAGGCCAGCAATGAACGCGGCCGGAATCGATACGTTCTGGATCATGCGAGTCCCGCGATACGCCCCTCCAGGCGCAAGCCGGGGCACGACGCTTCTTGCCGCCGATACGGGGAATACGCAACAGACGTGCCGAAGTTACGGCGCTCAACGATGATCACCGCCTGCAGGCCTTCGCTAGGATTGAGCCCGACGTCCCCGGATCAGAGCCTCGTCGGCAAAGTCCCGCCCGGATGCGGCACGTCCACCCGTTCCAACCGGCTCGTCCGCGAGCCGCGCGCGCATCACCGCGGGATCACGACATATCACAAATGCGCTAAATGCACCTTTGTGCACACATCGAACTGTGCTATTTCACCACTCGAAGCAAAGGCTGCCTGCGCTGACCCGGCTGCAGCTTCGGATCGCGCAGCTTGTCGGGATTGTCAGCTTGAACCATCTCATCGCAGAGCGATCTCAGATCGTCCTCGCTCAGACGGTTCAGCTTCATACGCAGGTCGAGGATGGCAACCGAGACCAAATGTGCCGATTCGCGATTGCCCGTCGCCGCGAGCGTGGCGCGGCACTGCTCCAGGGATGCAAGCACTGCAAGCATTTGTTCGTCTGAATTGGCCACAGGCGTCGTTTCCGTTCTAGCGTGCGACGAGATGGAGCCGAGCAACTCCCGACTCGCGGATGGCTTCCAAATACGTCATGTCGTAGCTCCCCTGCGCTTTGCCCATGCGGCTCATCCGAGCCGCGCGCCCACCCCCTGGGACGGCACGACGACGTCCTGGCATGGCGCATGGTGAAGACACATCACCGCTCCCCGGCATTCGATGAGTTAGCGCCACGATCCGTTCATCAAGATAGCATGACAACGGACCATCTTCGAATACCATTTCATTGCAGTCGAGGCAAAAACCGTCGATCTTAGGTTCGACTCGCGCTAAGCGTGTCTCTGTCCTACATGATGTGTCAGACCGCGCGTCTGCTGGCGGTAAGACCATGCTGCAGAGAACTGAACGTGGCAGACTCATCGACCCTCGATCGCTCAACCAAATCATGGCACGAACGTGCCCTGCCCGTAATTTATCGGAATCACTCTAGCAGGCGGAGAGAGCTTGTATGCGCGTTGCGGCGGAACGGGGCGTTCCTCAGAAGGAACGCCAGGACCTAGCCGAGACCCCTGCGACGCTGGCGCCAGGGGAGCACGGCGACTCGTCTGCTGCGGCAGGATCGAGCATTGAACTGAGCCGAGAGAGTGGCGGCGCCAAGGGCGCAACGGCGAGCAAGCCGGCAAAAACTGCGACGGGCCGGGCCGCCCCGGCCAAGTCGACCGTGAGCAAATCGGCGCTGGCAAGCCTCACCGACTGGGATGCAGCGCGGATCTTCCTCGAGGTTGTCAGGGCCGGCAGCTTCCGCTCCGCGGCAGAGCGGCTGACGCTCTCGATCAATGCCGTACGGCGACGCATCGATGATTTCGAGCGGCAGATCGGCGCGACGCTGTTCACACGCGACGTCCACGGCGCTCGGCTGACCGACGAAGGCGCACTGGTGGTCTCTGCCGTCGAACGCATGGAGGCCGCGTCATTCGAGCTGCTGCGCGCGGGCGATGGTCTCGCCGGCGCTGCGTCGGGCGAGGTCCGGGTCGCGGTGACCGAGGGGCTCGGCACGTTCTGGCTGGCGCCGCGGCTGGTCGAATTTCAGCAGAGCTTTCCCAACGTCATGGTCGACCTCTATTGCGCGATGCGCTCGGCCGACGTGTCACGCCACGAGGCCGACGTGGCCATCCATCTCTCCCGGCCGGCGGCGCTCGACGTCAAGCTGGTCCGGCTCGGCCGCATGCACCTGATGTGCTTTGCGAGCGAGAAATATTTGGAGATATTTGGCATCCCAAAGACGATTGACGATCTCGTCAAACATCGCTTGGTTCTGCAGGTGGCGGACGAAGCCGCCGCCAACGCCGCCTTCGCCACCATCTTTCCCGGTTTCGAGCAGCGGGACCTGATCGCGATGACCACCAATGTCTCGAGCGCCAATTACTGGGCCGTGGCGCACGGCGCCGGCATCGGGGTCTTCCCAACCTATGCGAGTGCCCTGGGCGGGAAGATCATACCACTTGAGGTTGACCTCAAGTGGTCCTACGACATCTGGCTGTCCTACCATGCCACCACCGGACGCATCCCTAGGGTGCGTCACATGATCGACTGGCTGGTCGAGGCCTTTAACCCTGGCAAATACCCGTGGTTTAAAGACGAATTCATTCATCCACAGCAACTTAAAACAGTATATATGGGTGAACCCCTGACCCATCTATTCGGGGGCTTTCCGATGGAAGGACGGTAAAATCAGTATGAACAAATCAGCGGCAAAGAAAATGAAGCAGCGCAGTGCGGGCAAGCCCGACATCGAGCTCGGCAAGCGGATTCGCCTCCGGCGTGTAGAGCAGAAGATCTCGCAGGCTGAACTCGGCGAGAAGCTCGGCGTGAGCTTCCAGCAGGTCCAGAAGTACGAGAAGGGCGTCAACCGGGTCGGCGCTGCGCGTCTGCAGCAGATCGCCACCGCGCTCGACGTGCCCGTGACGTTCTTCTACGACGGCGACAGCAAGGCGCGCGAGGTCGAGAGCCTCCTGTTCCTGGACTCAGCCTTCAGCCTGCGGTTGCTGCGCGCCTACAGCAAGATCAAGGACCAGACCGTACAACGTCAGCTGGTATCCTTGATGGAATCGATCGCAGCGAACGAAGAATAGGCAAGGCTGTCTGATCCGTCAGACAGATCTGCCCGTGATGGATATGGACCATCTTCGCTCGAGGGCGCAACTTGGGGGCGCCAGGCTTTGCCAGCTCGGGCGAGTTCACTGCCTCGGCTCGAGGCCGAGTGATCGGCGCGGCCGGCACACCGGCCCTTCTCGTCCGCCCAGCGATCGCTGCGCGGTCTGAGGCTCCGTCGCCCTTGTATTCTCGTGCTCTCTGCCGTCATAGGAAGTGGCGGCATGGCGGCGTTTCGGTCCCGTCGGCCGACGCTGATCATGAACGCTGCGCGTCCTCTCCTGGGCCACCCGTGCACAGTCGAGAGCATCGGCTCCGACGTCCTCTTGCCTGCCCATCGTGGCCTGAACTCACATTGACGCCGTCACCGGCGCGGTGAACGATGCCGGCCGCCTTGCCCTCCCTGCCGACGGACCCTCATGCCGACCATCTCCGAGCTCCCCACCACCTTCGCCGAGGGCAAGATCCTCATGACCAGAGCGAGCGACGGCGTCGGCATCATCACCTTCAACAACCCGGATAAGCGCAATGCGATGTCGCTGGAGATGTGGGAGGGGCTCGGCCAGGCCCTGGTCGCGCTGCGCGACGATGACGCGATCCGGGTCGTGGTGCTGACCGGCGCCGGCGGCAAGGCCTTCGTGTCCGGTGCCGACATCAGCCAGTTCGAGCAGAGCCGCCACAACGCCGCGGCCTCGGAGGCCTATGCCGAGCGCAGCGCCGCCCAGCGGGCGCTGCTCGCCGGCTACCTGAAGCCGACGATCGCCTGCGTCAGCGGCTTCTGCCTCGGCGGCGGCCTGCAGATCGCGATGCTGACCGACATGCGCTTCGCCGCCGCGGACAGCCAGTTCGGCATCCCCGCCGCCAGGCTCGGCATCGCCTATGGCTATGACGGCCTGCGCAACCTGGTGTCACTGGTCGGCCCGTCGCAGGCGCGGCTGCTGCTCTATACGGGCCTGCGGATCGATGCCGCGGAGGCGCTGCGCATCGGCCTCATCGATCGGATGATCCCCAACGACGAGCTGCTGCCGGCGACGCTGGAGATCGCCCGCACCATCGCCGGCAATGCGCCGCTGGCGGTCAAGGCCGCCAAGATCACCATCGCCGAAGTGCTGAAGGACGAAAGCCGGCGCGACATGGAAGCCATCAAGCGGATCGGCGACGCCTGCATGGATTCGGAGGATTTCCGCGAGGGCCGCCGCGCCTTCATGGAGAAGCGCAAGCCGGCCTTCAAGGGACGCTAGAGCGCCTCCAGCACCGCCTTGGTCACGTCGATCGTGCCGGCCTTGCCGCCGAACTCGAACGGCTTGAGGCCGGAAGCATAGACCCGGTCGACGGCCAGCTCGATCCGCTGCGCCGCTTCGGCTGCGCCCTCGATGCCATGCGTGTCCGCCAGCCAGTCCAGCATCATCGCGGCCGAGAGGATCATCGCGGTCGGATTGGCCTTGCCCTGCCCCATGATGTCGGGCGCGGTGCCGTGGCAGGGCTGGAACACGGCGTGGCGGTCGCCGATGTCGGCCGACGGCGCCATGCCCATGCCGCCGACGAGACCGGCGGCGAGATCGGACAGGATGTCGCCGAACATGTTCTCGGTGACCAGGACGTCGAAATCCCACGGGCGCTTCACCAGCATGAGCGCGCAGGCATCGATGTAGAGGCGGTCCGTCTTCACGTCCGGATGAAGTTGAGCGACCTCGTCGAAGATCTTGCGAAAGTAGGCGAAGGCCTTGAAGACGTTGGCCTTGTCGACGCAGGCCAAAGTTCCCGAGCGGCCGCGCGCGCGGCGCCGGGCGGCGAGCTTGAAGGAGAAGTTGAACAGCCGCTCGGATGTCTTGCGGGTAATGACGAGGGTCTCGCGCGCCTCCTCATGTGTCACCACACCTTTGCCCATCGAGGCGAACAGGCCTTCGGTGGACTCGCGGATGACGACGAAGTCGATGCCGCGCTCGGCGGCGCCGACGATCGGGCTCGGCACGCCCGGGATCAGCCGCGCCGGCCGCACGCCGGCATAAAGGTCGAAATGGAAGCGCAGCTCGATCTGCGGCGCGATCTCGGTGTTGTCGGGATAGCGCACCGAGGGCAGCCCGCAGGCGCCGAGCAGGATCGCGTCCGCCTCTTCGCACAGCCGGATCGTGCTGTCGGCGATCGAGACGCCGGTTGCGAGATAGTTGTTGGCGCCGGCCTGGGCCTCGGTGAAGCGGAACGACAGGCCGGCCTTGGCCTCGACCTTGCGCAGCACCTCAAGCGCGGGCGCCATGACTTCAGGACCGATGCCGTCGCCGGGGAGGACTGCGATGTGGAGTGAATTGGTCGAGGGCATGGGCGACGCTTTCGAGGACGACATCAATGAGCCGTCATGCCCGGGCTTGACCCGGGCATCCACGACTTTCTAACGCCGCGGCGCCAAAGACGTGGATGGCCGGGTCAAGCCCGGCCATGACGAGCGGACGGAGTTGCGATTTACGGCGTCAGCACCGCACGGCCGACCAGCTGACCCTTTTGCAGATCGTGCAAGGCATCGTTGGCCTTGGACAACGGCATCGGCGTCACCGGGATTGGGGCGATGTGCTTGGCGCGGACGAGATCGAGCAGCTCCTTGGTCTCGCGGAGATTGCCGACATAGCTGCCCTGGATGGTGACCGCCTTGATCGGAATGAGTGGCAGCGCCCACGGCGCGCCGCCGCCGAACAGGCCGACGATGACGAGCTTGCCGCCCTTGGTCAGGCAATCGAAGCCGAGCTGCGCGGTGGCGGCATTGCCGACCAGGTCGATGACGGCGCGGATCGGCTCGCCTGCGGCCTTGTTCAGTTGCTCCAGCGCATCCGGCGCCTTGCCGTCGACCGCCGCCAGTGCGCCGGCCGCCAGCGCCGCCTCGCGCTTGCGCGCGTCGATGTCGACCACGATCGCGCCCTTGCCGCCCATGGCCTTCAACAGCGACAGCGCCATCAGCCCGAGGCCGCCGGCGCCGAAGATCACGATCGGCGTGTCGAAGTCCTTCTCGACCTTCTTGAGCGCGCTGTAGGTCGTGACGCCCGAGCAGGCGTAGGGCGCGGTCGTCACCGGATCGAGGCCCTTGAGGTCGATCAGGTGGCGCGGATGCGGCACGGTCATGTGGTCCGCATAGCCGCCGTCGCAATAGACGCCGAGCGAGGCCGGCTTCAGGCACATGTTCTCGTCACCGGCGAGACAGGTGGCGCACTTGCCGCAGCCGATCCAGGGATAGACCAGCACGACGTCGCCGGCCTTCAGCCCGCCCTTCTCCGCCTCGGTAACCTCCGGCCCGAACGCCACGATCTCACCGGCGCTCTCATGGCCCATGGTCCGCGGCAGCGACACGCCGCGATCCTTGAGCGAGAGCGGCTTGCGGCCGTGGCCGAGATCATAGCCGCCCTCCCAGATGTGCAGATCGCTGTGGCAGACGCCGGCTGCCTTCACCTTGATCAGCACCTGCTTGCCGAACGGCTGCGGCGTCGGCTCGTCGACCTCGGTCAGCGGCGCATTGAAATCGGTGACCTTGAAGCTCTTCATGCTTTCACTCCCGTCGTCCGGCGCGGCCAGGACCGGACGGCGCATCGACGGGACGAGCGGCGCGGCTGCGCGCGGCAACGGCGCCTTTCGACCTCCTCCCGGCATGAGCGCGTCCGGCTGGTCCGGACTGTTCTTGCGATGTCGCGACATTGGCTGGAAACGCGTGGAGCGGCAAGGCTGCGCGCAGCATGTGCGGTCATGGCAGCCCTGCAGCGTTTTGCCTCAGCGAGCTCAAGGTTTTGCAGCGTCGCTGACGCCAGCCTCGCGCAGGATGTCCTCGGTGTGCTCTCCGAGGCTCGCGGCCCGGGGGCCGGCCGCAACTTTCGCCTCCGACATCCGGAACGGCAGGTTGACGACCTTGAAGTTGCCGGCTGCATCCTCCACATCGGCCAGCGCGCCGCGATGCGCGATCTGCGGATCAGCCAGCGCATCGGCCACGCTGCGGTAGGCCGAGCTGGGTACGCCGCCCGCGTTCAAGGCGTCCAGGCATTGGGCGACGTCGAGCCGGCGCGACCAGGCTTCGACGCCATCCATCAGCGCCCCCCAGTTTGCCCGCCGGTCGGAATATTTTGCGAATCTGGGATCATCGACCCAGTCCGGATGGCCGATCACGGTCATCAGGTTCTGGAACGTCTTCTCGCTGGCGATGGCGATCATCACATAGCCGTCGCGACACTCCGCCGGGCCGAAGGTCGGCCGCGACGGCTGCGCGACGGGAAATTGCGACCATTGGATCTCGTTCAGCGTCAGGCTCAGCATCGATTCCAGCATCGAGCAGTCGATGTGCTGGCCGCGCCCGCTGCGCTCGCGCTGATACAGAGCGGAGGCGATGGCGCCGAACGCGTAGGTCCCGGTGACGACGTCGGCATGATAGATGCCGCAATAATCGGGCCGGCTGCGCCCCGGCTGGTAGGCGAGATGCGCCATGTCGTAGCCCGAAGCCGCATGGATCACCGGGGCATAGGCCGGGAGTTCCGCCGATGGGCCGGTCTGGCCGTAACCCGAGATCGAGCAGTAGATCAGCCGCGGGTTCAGCGCGCTCAAGGCCGCGTAGTCGAGCCCGAGCCGCTGCATCACGCCCGGGCGGAAGTTCTCGACCAGGATATCGGCCTCGGCGACCAGCCGACACACCGCGGCGACACCGTCGCGCGACTTGAGGTCGAGCACGACGCTCTTCTTGCCGACGTTGAGCTGACCGAAAGCGGTAGAGCAGCCATGACGCATCGGAGGCCGGGTGCGCATGGTTTCACCTTCGACTGACTCGATCTTGATCACCTCCGCTCCCATATCGGCAAGCATGCGGGCACAGTGCGGGCCGGCGATGGTGGTCGAGAAGTCGAGGACGCGCAGTCCCTCGAAACATCCTGTCAAACGGCTCTCATCGTTTCCCACTAGACTCACCCTGGCAGCTCCCTGGTTTGAACTCTTCTCGCTCGGCACCGAGGCCGAAGCTCCGCTTTGCCGTCGCCGATTCACAAAGCGTAAGCCATCGATCGTCGTGCAGGTCGTTTCTAGATCGAACCATTCGATGTCGAAAGCGTTTGGCCTTTCGCCGCAATGCGGCAACGCTTTTCTTCATGACTGAATTTGGACCTTTTCTTGCATAGGACGAACATGGGGCTTGATCGAGGACATCTCTTGCGGGTTCTGTTCGTTACGACCGAAATGGACGATTTCGTCCGGGTGGGCGGACTGGCTGCCGTTTCGGCGGCACTTCCCCGGGCACTGCGCTCACATACCGACGTCAGGATCATGCTGCCCGGCTACCGGGACGTGATCGAGCAACTCACTCACATCGAGATCGTCGGCCAATGTGCGCCTCTGGCAGAGATGCCGGGCTGCGCACTGGGACGGTCGTCGACCCGCGATGGCCTGCCGGTCTACGTCCTGCTCTGCGACGAGCTTTATGACCGGCCGGGCAACCCCTACGGCGACGAGAACGGGCAGGACTGGGCGGACAACGACATCCGTTTCGGCCGTCTCGCCGCCGCTGCCGCCGAGCTCGCGGCGGGCACGCTGGACAAGAACTGGGCAGCCGATCTGGTCCACGCCAATGATTGGCAGGCGGCATTGGTGCCGGCCTATCTGGCGTGGCGCGGGGTCGACGTGCCGTCGATCCTGACCATCCACAACCTCGCCTATCAGGGCCTGTTCCCGCGGGAGTCGCTGCGCCGGATCGGCGCTCCGGAATCCTCGTTCCACATCGATGGTCTGGAGTTCTACGACAAACTGTCCTTTCTCAAGGGCGGTCTGGTCTATGCGTCGCATCTCACCACGGTCAGCTCGACCTATGCCCAGGAGATCACGACGCCCGAGCTCGGCTGCGGGCTGGAGGGCCTGCTCCGGCAGCGCTCCAATGCCCATGAGCTGACCGGCATTCTCAACGGCATCGACGAGAGCTGGGATCCCCGCTATTGCCAGCAGCTGGCGCAGCCCTTCGCCGCGGGCGACTGGAAGGGCAAGAAGGCCAACGCCGACTACGTCCGCAAGCAGTTCGGGCTGGCCGTGTCGCGCGGTCCGATGTTCGGCATCGTCGCGCGCCTCGTTCACCAGAAGGGCATCGACCTGGTGCTGGAAGCCGCCGATGAGATCGTCGGCGCCGGCGGCCAGATCGTGGTCACCGGCACCGGCGAGCCGGCCATCGAGCGCGCGCTGATGGAGGCGCACCGCCGCCGGCCGGACGCGATCGGGGTCGCCATCGGCTTCAACGATGCGCAGGCGCGGCGCATCTTCGCCGGCAGCGACTTCACCCTGATGCCGTCGCGCTTCGAGCCCTGCGGCCTGAGCCAGATGTATGCCCAGCGCTTCGGCTCGCTGCCGATCGGGCACCAGACCGGCGGCCTCGCCGAGACCATCACAGATGGCGAGACCGGATTCCTGTTCGAGAAGCCGTCGGCGGAATCCTTCCTCGGCGGGGTGAAGCGCGCGTTTTCGGCGTTCACCAGCACCGAACGGCTGAACGAGATGCGGCTTTCGGCGATGGCCCGCTCGTTCAGTTGGGACCTGTCGGCAGCCTGCTACAATGCGCTGTACCGGAAGATGCTGGCGTCTTAAGCCGAGACCGGCTGTCGTAGCCCGCATGAGCGGAGCGACATGCGGGATGATTTCAACGTTCGGAGCAGACCCCGGATATCGCTGCGCTCATCCGGGCTACGGCCAAATAACAAAAGCCCGGACATCGTCCGGGCTTTTGTTATTTGGCGCTTGAAAGGTTGGCTTCTTACGCCGCGCGGACCGCTTCCAGGAAGCTGCCGACCTCTCGCTTGAGGCGGTTGGAATCTCCAGCCAGTGACTTGGCCGACGACAGCACCTCGGCGGAGGCCGAGCCGGTCTGCGAGGCGCCACGCTGCACGTCCGTGATGTTGGACGAGACCTGCTGGGTGCCGTGGGCGGCCTGCTGCACGTTGCGCGAGATTTCCTGCGTTGCCGCGCCCTGCTCTTCGACCGCCGCCGCGATCGCGGCACCGATCTCGGCGAGCCGCTCGATCGTCGAGCTGATCGCCTGGATCGAAGTCACCGATTCCTGCGTCGCGGCCTGCACGCCTGAGATCTGCTGTGAGATCTCCTCGGTCGCCTTCGCCGTCTGTTCGGCGAGCGCCTTCACCTCGGTCGCAACCACCGCGAAACCGCGGCCGGCATCGCCGGCCCGCGCCGCCTCGATGGTGGCGTTGAGTGCAAGGAGATTGGTCTGTCCGGCAATGCTGTTGATGAGCTCGACGACGTCGCCGATGCGGGCTGCGGCCTGCGACAAATCGGCGACGCGCCCATTGGTCTGGCGCACCTGCTGCACGGCGTCGCCGGCCATGCGCGCCGACGCCTGGACCTGACGGCTGATCTCGGTCACCGACGAGGACAGCTCCTCGGTGGCGGAGGCGACCGACTGGACGTTGGCGGACGCTTCCTCCGACGCAGCCGCCACCACCGTGCTGAGCTCCTGCGATCGGTTCGCCGTGTTGGTCAGCGTATCCGCCGAGGTTTCGAGCCCCGAGGCCGCCGACGACACGGTGTTGACGATGTCGGCAATCGTCGACTCGAAGTTGCGCGTCAGCGCATCCAGCCGCCGGGCCCGATCGATCTGCGCCTGCGCGTCGCGCTGCGCGGCCTCGTCCGAATCCTTCTTGGCGATCAGCGCGTCCTTGAAGATCTTGAGCGCGCGCGCCATCGCACCGATCTCGTCCTTGCGGGACTCGTTCGGAATGTCGGCGCTCAGCTCGCCATTGGCGAGGCGCAGGGTCACGCCGGTCAGCCCGACCAGCGGGCCGATGACGCCACGGACGACGCCGAGCACCACCGCCACCGACACCAGCGCGACAACGAGCAGGATTCCGAGAGCGGTGAACAGGCGCAGCCGCGCGGCCTCGATCGACTGATCGATGGCCTGGTGCGCCGACGTCAGCGCCGCATCGCGCAGCACGATCACATTGTTCAGCATCGGCGTGGTCCAGCGGCCCCACTCCTCGGGGGTGACCGGCGAAGGTTGACCGTCGCGCGCCGCGGTGACGATCTGACGATAGCGGCGCTCGCCGTCGCCCATCAGCGTCGAGCGGACATGTTCGAGCGCAGAGCTGACGTCCGGATTGTCGCGCACGCTGCGGGCCGCGAGCTCCATCTGCTGCCACAACAGGGTCACCTGCCCGCTCTGTTCGGTGACCTCGGCGAGGCGTGCCGGCGTCCAGTTCAGGCTCTGGATGAAGAAGCGAAGAACCGCGGAGCGCGCACCATTCACCGTCCGCATCGATTGCGACAGTTGCGCCAGTTGGCCCGACGGCAGCAGGTTCTCGACGTCGCCACCGACGCGCGACAGCTCGATTGCGGTCGCGTCGATCGCGGCATTCAATGACTCGGCGGCGCGGCCGAGGCCGTCGATCGTTGCCGCCTGGATGTTGGCCGGACGCTGCGCAAAGGGCAGCCCCACGGCACCGCGAGCCGCCGACCGGATACCGCGAAGGGTCTGCTCGGCGGCGTCGATGCTGCTGGTCGCCAACCCCGCCGCCTTGGCGGATGACTTGGCCTGGTTGAGCAGATCGTCGGTGCTCGCGATGGTCTTGTCGAGCTTGGCAGCATCGTCGGCCGAAGCGGGCGCCGGAGCAGCCAGCAGATTCCAGATATTCCGTTCGAGCGGGATCTGGGCGTTCACCTTCATCGCCAGCTCGAAAGCGTCAAGGACGCGTCGCGCCTGCTCGCGCTTGACCAGATCTCCCCACCCGCTCCATGCGAGCACGAACGCAAAGGCCATGGCGAAGAAACCGGTCAGCAGATTGCCGGCGAGAATTTTCCATTTCAGGCTGACCGCGCCGGTCTCCGGCTTGACCGTCTCATTGTGCAGCACCGCGCGCGAGGACATTGGTTATTCCCAATCAATTACCGTTGCCCGGCCGGTCGCGCGCGTATCGGCTGATACGCGCTTGCGCAGCTGCCCTTCGGCGACGTTCCCGCACGGTCGGCAAACAAGATCGCGGCGACGCTGCCGCGCCATGATGATTAATAACGAATGACGACTAATCCCTTAAACCAAGTTGTTCCATGCGGTATCGGAATGCCGAAATGCTGCACTATTGGGATCGGGTCAGCGCATCGGCCTGCTACTCGGCAGCCGCTGCAAGCTCGATCGAGGGATCGTGCAACACCACGCCGGCGAGCGGATCGTGCTCGCCCGACCAGGGCCTGCGCTGCAGGACCGATCGCGTGTGCTGATAGCCCGCAGTCCAGCGTGCGATGATGCCCCGCTCGGTGAAATCGATATCCTTGGTATGGCTCTCGCGATCAAGCTGCGGAGCCAGCAGCCGGACGACATGCATCCGCGTCTGGCAGCCGTGACTGATGAGATCGCGGACCGCCGGATCGTTGCGGGTCGACTCGGGCAAATGGACCGCAAGCTGATTGATGATATGGCGCAGCCGATGCGTCTGCTGCTGGCGCGCGATATGGCTGGAGATCCGGCTCGAATACTGCACGTCTTTGTGGCGGTTGAACACCTCCGCCATGGTCGTCGGCTCGGCGCCTTCGGGATTCCACAGATGCACCGCGAAGATCAGCGAGTTCTTTCGCGGATTGTCGTCGAACACCACCTCGGTCGGCGTGTTCGACAGGATGCCGCCGTCCCAATACAGTTCGCCGTCGATGCGAACGGCCGGAAACGCCGGCGGCAGCGCGCCCGATGCCAGGATATGGCGGACATCGAGCACGTCGTCGCGACTGTCGAAATAGCGCATCCGGCTTGTCCTGACGTGCGCCGCCCCGACGGTGAGGCGTAGACCGCCATTGTTGAGACGATCGAAGTCGACGAGTTCCTGCAGCGTTTCCTGCAGCGGAGCGGTCGAGTAGTAGCCGGCCTGCTCGGCGCCGAGCGGATAGGCCTCCCCGGCATGCGCCAGGGCGTTGGGACGGAAGAAGCCCGGAATCCCGTGCGTCACGGTCGTCCAATAGGACAGCCGCTCGTTGAAATCCGGAAAGGCCGTGCGTACCGTCCAGGCTGGCCGCCGGTGCATCCGCTTCCAGAACTCCCGCAGCCGCGTCATGCGCTCCTGCACGGGGCTGCCGGCGATGAGCGCGGCATTGATGGCGCCGATCGAGGTGCCGATCACCCAATCCGGCTCCAGGCCGGCCTCGTGCAGCGCCTGATAGACGCCGGCCTGATAAGAGCCGAGCGCGCCCCCGCCCTGCAGCACGAGAACCACCTGCCCGGGCAGCTTGCCGCGATCGATCATCGCGCGCATCGTATCGTCGATCTCGGCCATGTTTCCCTCCTGGTGCATTGTCCTGTTCGCAGACTTCAGGTCGTTGTTACATCGCCCGACCGTCAATGTGCGGTCCAACCACCATCGACCGGCAGGGCGACACCCGTGATCGATGCGGCGGCATCGCTGGCGAGAAAGACGGCAAGCGCACCGATCTCCTCCACCGTTGCGAAGCGCTTGTTCGGCTGTTGCGCCAGCAGGACATCGCGGATGACCTGATCGCGGGAGATGCCGTGCGACCTCGCCTGCCCGTCGATCTGCGCCTCGACCAGCGGCGTGTAGACGTAGCCGGGACAGATCGCATTGCAGGTGATGCCGATCTCGGCCGCCTCCAGCGCCGCGACCTTGGTGAGGCCGATGATGCCGTGCTTGGCAGCAACATAGGCCGATTTGAACGGCGACGCGACGAGGCCATGCGCCGAGGCGACGTTGACGATGCGGCCGAAGCCGTTCCGCCGCATCGACGGCAGCGCCAGCCGGATCGTGTGGAACGCCGACGAGAGGTTGATCGCGACGATGGCATTCCACTTGTCGACCGGAAACTCCTCCAATGGCGCGACGTGCTGAATGCCGGCGTTGTTGACCAGTACGTCGATACGACCGAACTCATGCAGGGCATCGTTGATCATTTGCTCGATTGCCGCGGGCTGCATCATGTCGGCCGCGGCATAGCCGGTCCGCACACCGAACTCGGCTGCAATATCCGACCGCATCCGATCGATGTCCTGCGGCGCGCCAAAGCCGTTCAGCACCACATGTGCTCCCGCGCCGGCGAGCGCCCGCGCGATGCCAAGGCCGATGCCGCTGGTCGAACCCGTGATCACCGCCACCTTGCCGGACAACGGACGTAACGAGGGCGGGGTCGTCATCGTATCTGCAGCCATGGACGTTCCTTCATCCGTTTCGAAGATTGCTCGATGCGAGAACAAACTGCCGGGCTGTCGCGACGAATGGAAATGCCGTTTGGCTCGCCCCACGATACGGTTTCGCTATCGCGATCGTTGATGCGATGCGCGGTCTGCTAGGATATTGATCCGGGACGTCGGCCCGGTCGAACGGAGCTCTCCCATGGAAATGCATCAGGTTCGGTATTTTCTTGCCGTTGCCCGGCTGCTGCACTTCACGCGCGCGGCCGAGGAATGCAACGTGACGCAGCCGTCGCTGACCCGTGCGATCAAGCAGCTCGAAGCCGAGCTCGGCGGCGATTTGTTCCGGCGTGAGCGGCCGGCCGCGCAACTCACAGAGCTTGGCCAGCGCATGCACCCACTGCTGAAGCAGTGCTACGAGGCCGCCGTCGGCGCGCGAACCCTGGCCTCGTCCTTCAAGAGCGGAGAGCTCGGCACGCTCCGGATCGCGCTCGCCGACTCGGTCGACCTTGCGCTGCTGATCCCGCTGCTCGATCAGCTGCAGCGCCAGTTCAACCAGCTCGAGCTCAGGTTTCTGCGCGGCAGCAGCCGCATGATCGCAGAGCATCTGAAGAACGGCGAAGCAGAGCTCGGCATCGCCTCGGAGATCGACGAGACCTGGGATCGGCTGGATGTCTGGCCTCTCTTCACGGAGGACTTCGCGCTCGCCGTGAGCAGCCGGCACCGGCTGGCGGGGCAGGACGCGATCACGATCGATGATCTCAGTGGCGACGCGCTGCTCTGCCGCAACTACTGCGAACATGCGGACAGGTTGCGCACGCTGCTCCGCGAGCGCGGCGTCGACCTCGGACGAACTCATGACGTCCACTCCGAACGCGACCTGATCGCGCTGATGGAAGCCGGAGTCGGCATCGGTGTGGTGCCGCAAACGACCGCGCTGCCGGAGACCCTGCATCGGGCCACCGTCGACGGACTCGACGTGCGGCGCACCGTGCATCTCTACGGCGTTGCCGGACGTGAACGCACGGCGGTTGCCTCGACCGTGATGCGCATGCTGCGCGGCAGGAACTGGCAGGAATGGCTCGGTCAGCTGTCCTGAGCTGCGGCCTGGCGAAGCGCTTCGACCAGATCGTCGATCTCCATCCGCTTGCGGAAATCAGGATCGACGAAGCGCGCCTTCACGAGGCCGTCACGCCCGACCACGAAGGCAGCCGGGATGGGCAACACCCAGCCGTCATTGCCGTGGAAGCTCGCCAGGTCCTGGTGCGCCAGCAGTTGCTGGATCTCACGACCAAGCCAGATCGCGAGGTTGAGCGACAAGGCATAGCCGTTGTCGAGATCCGTCAACACCGGGAAGGTGGCGCCGGCGTCCGACTTGAACTGCTGCGTGAACGCCTGGAGCTCCGGCATGATCGCGACGATCGCGCCGCCCGCGGCGTCGATGCGCTGCTGCGCCTTGATCACCGCGCGAACGTTGAGCCGGCAATAGGGACACCAATGGCCGCGGAAGAACATCACGGCGACCGGCCCCCGGACGAGGCAGGATTGCAGGCTCACCAGGCGGCCAGCCTCATCGGGCAGGACGAAGGGCGGCATCGTCTCACCGGGCCGCGGCGCAGTCTCGCCGCCACCGTTTTCTCCGAGCCGCGCCACCAGGCGGTCGACGGCGGACGCATAGGCCGGAAAGATCTCGCGACCCGCAGCGGCATAGGCCTCGAGTTGCTGTCGCAGGGTGCCCTGTATCTCCCTGCATTGCAGGAAGGCCTGTCTGAGCCGCTCGGCATCCGCGGGTGAAAGCACTGTCATGAGCTGCTCCGGCACGTTCAGGACCCCAACCATGATAGTTTCCCGGGCAAGCCGACCACAAGGGCGGCCTGCCCGGCTGCCGCGCTCAGGGCCGGTAGAAATTGCCGGTGGGATCGAGCATGCCGGACGTCGAATAGAGCTGCCCGTCGCTCATGAAGAAGACAGTGTTGTTCGGCACCTTCCTGGCGTGGCGCATCATGGCCCGATGATTGGCGTCGCCGGTGGCCATCGTCATCATGCTGGTCTTGCCGGCGCTGTAGACATAGGCCATGCCGGGCGCGAGATCGAGGCCGCCTTGCGCGACGGCTGCGGTGGCAGAGACCGCGACCACGGCCGCGGCAATCAAGGTCTTGGACAGGCGGGTCATGGATATCTCCTCCTCATGAATGCTGTCGCCCGTCATCGGGCGCTCGCATTACAAGCGTGAGCTGCCCTGCTTGAGAAATGCCGTTGTCCAATCGCGAGGATAGCGCCCGCCTATCGATAGCGGCGGTCTATCGGCTCCAGAGAAAGTATGCATTTCCATCACGTGCTCTGCTCCCCGATGGTGCGCCTCGCGATGCCCGCTCGGCGCGGGCCGCTGTTCCATCAGAGGAGACCATGACATGTTGATGCAGATCGCAGCTATACGCACGCGCCGCCTGAGCGCTGCTTTCGTCCTGGCCGTTGCTACGACGGTGATCGCGGCGTCCGGCGCCCGCGCCGGCGAGTGTCCGGCTGACAAGATCAAGGCCGGCGTGCGCGAGAAAACCGACGTCAAGGCGGTCGGCGTGACCGACGTCACCCTTGGCGCGATCGATCTCGCCAAGCAGCCCGCCAATCTCAAGGACCGCGAGTTGCGCTTCCGCAAGCTGACCATCGCGCCGGGCGGCATCGTGCCGTGGCACAGCCATGACGATCGCCCGGCGCTGATCTTCGTTCAGCAGGGCGAGATCGTCGAATATGCCAGCAACTGCGCCGAGCCGATCCTGCACAAGGCCGGAGATCTGAGAGCCGAGGTGTTCGGCACGTCGCATTGGTGGAAGAACGACGGCAACGAGACGGTCATCCTCTATGTCGGCGACGTTCGCAAGGATCCGCACGACCATAACATGTAGATCGCGTACCTCCGCCAGCCGCCTTCGGATCGCCCCTTCAGGCAGGCGATCCGGACACGGCCGCGTTGCGCTGTCGAGCCGAGGAGATTGCGATGACGGATATGTCCGCACGGTTGCCGATTGGAGCCGGCCATGTGAATGCACGAACGGCGGCGCGGCGCGCGGTCCTGGTCGGCCTGCTCGCCTTTTTCAGCCTCGTCGATCTGTTCGCGGCGCAGGCAATGCTGCCGGTCCTCACACGCTACTATCAGGTCAGCGCGGCCGAGATGGGGCTCGCCGTCAACGCCTGCACGCTGGGAATGGCGATCGCGAGCCTGGTCATCGGCCTGCTCAGCCCGCTGATCGATCGCCGGATCGGCATCGTTGCCAGCCTTGCCCTGCTCGCCGGCTTCACCGCACTGCTCGGCAGCGCGCCGGACCTCTCCATCTTCGCAGGCTTGCGCATCCTGCAGGGCCTTTGCATGGCCTCGGCGTTCGCCCTCACCCTGGCCTATCTCGGCGAGCAGTGCAGCGCCGGCGAGGCCGGCGGCGCCTTCGCGGCGTATATCACGGGCAACGTCGCCAGCAATCTGGTCGGGCGGCTGCTCTCGGCCGGTCTGACCGGCGCCCTCGGCCTCAAGCCGACCTTCTACGTCTTCGCCGCGCTCAATGTCTGCGGCGCCCTGCTCGCCGCGTTCGCGATCGGCGGCGCGGCCATGCCTGCGGCGGCAGCAACGCGGCTGCGCGGCGCGGCCATCATCGACCACCTGCGCGACCGCCGCCTGCGCGCGGCCTTCGGCGTCGGCTTCTGCGTCCTGTTCGCCTTCATCGGCGCCTTCACCTTCGTGAACTTCGTGCTGGTGCGGCCGCCGCTGTCGCTCGGCATGATGGAGGTCGGACTGGTGTATTTCGTCTTCCTGCCGTCGATCGCCACCACGCTGCTGGCGGGCCGGATGGTCGCAAGGATTGGCACACAGGGCGCGATCTGGGGCGCACTCGCGACCGCAGGCCTCGGCCTCGTCCTGATGCTGTCGTCACGGCTCGGGGCGGTGCTGGCCGGCATGGTGCTGGTCGGCGCCGGCACGTTCTTCGCCCAGGCGGTGACCACAGGCTTCGTCGGAAAGGCCGCCACGCACGATCAGGGTGTCGCCAGCGGACTCTACCTCGCCAGCTATTTCGCCGGCGGCATCGTCGGCACGGCCGTGCTCGGGCAGTTGTTCGACCGGTTCGGCTGGACGGCCTGCGTCGCAGGCATCGCCGCCGCGCTGGGGATCGCGGGATACCTGGCGCGCTGGTTGACGCCGCCGGACGCTCAGGACCGGCTCGGCGCCGGCTCGGGCTGAGACGGCGGGGCCTGCTCATCGTCGTCGGCGATGGCGCGCCAGGCCGCCCCTTCGAGATCCTCATACTGGCCGCTCTTCAGCGACCAGAGAAAGCCGACCAGGCCGGCCAGGCCGAGCGCCAGAGCGAGCGGGACGAGAATGATCATCACTTCCATGACGCGGCCTCCCCGGCCACCTTGCGGGCACGTAGCGCATTCAGCATGACGATGATCGAGGAGCCGGACATCGCGGCTGCCGCGATCAGCGGGGTGACGACGCCGCTGATCGCAAGCGGCACCGCCAGGACGTTGTAGCCGACTGCGAGCCATAGATTCTGCCGCATCAGATGCAGCGCCTTGCGCGCGTAGTCGATCGCGGCCAGCACCGGCGCCAGGGGACGACCGAGGAAGACGAGATCGGCGGTGGCCTGGCTCAGATGCGCGGCCGAGATCGGCGACATCGAGACGTGCGCGGCGGCGAGCGACGGCGCGTCGTTCATGCCGTCGCCGACCATCATGACCTTGACGCCCGCGCGCTTCAGCTCCTCGATAACAGCGATCTTGTCGGCCGGCGTGACGCCCGCGCGCCACGCGCCGATGCCGAGCGCCTTGGCGGCCGCGGCCACCGCCGCCTCGCGATCGCCCGAGAGGATCTCGACCTTGATGCCGCGCCGCTGCAGGCCGGCGACGATCTTGGCGGCGTCAGGGCGCAGGCCCTGGCGCACCGAGAACAGGTACCTGCTATCGCCGCGGCTGAAGGCCACCACCGAGGCCTCGGGATCGACGCCCTTGGTCTGCGCAACCAGCGCCTCGGCGCCACAGAAGGCCGGACGTCCCAGCCTGATCTCGACGCCGTCGACGACGGCCCGGACACCCTGGCCCGGCTCCTCGACCGCGCCCATCAGCGGCGACCGCGCATTGGCGGCCTGGGCCACCGCCGCGGCCACCGGATGATGGCTCGACAGCGCGAGCTGGGCGGCCAGCGCGAACACGTCTGCAGGAATGTCAGCGGCGTTGACGACCTCGAGCTCCGGCAGCGTCAAGGTGCCGGTCTTGTCGAAGATGACGTGATCGGCCTCGGCGAGGCGCTCGATCGCATCGCCCGCATTGAGCAGCACGCCGGACTTGAACATCGCGCCCGACGCCACCGTCTGCACGGTGGGAATCGCAAGCCCGAGGGCGCAGGGACAGGTGATGATCAGCACCGCGATGCCGGTGACGATGGCATCGTGCCAGCTCGCGCCCATCAGCACCCAGCCGAGCACGGTGAGCGCCGCCGTCGCGTGCACGACCGGCGCATAGAGCCGCGAGGCGCGGTCGGCGAGCCGCATGTAGCGCGAGCGCGCCTGCAGCGCGTTGTCGAGCAGGCGCGTGATCTCGGCGAGCAAGGTGCCCTCGGCGGCGGCGGAAACCCGGACACGCAGCGTGCCGGAAATGTTGAGCGAACCGGCATAGACGGCGGTCCCCTGCTCGGCCGGTACGTACAGCGTCTCGCCGGTGATCAGGCTCTGGTCGATCTCGGAGCGGCCCTCGACCACGACACCGTCGACGGCGCAGCGCTCGCCGGGCCGCAGCAGCACTAGATCGCCGGCGCGGACGGCGGCGACCGGCACCTCCGAAATCTCGTCGGGACCGATGAACTTGGTCGCGGTCTCCGCCTTCAGCGCGGCGAGATTGCCAGCGACCGCGCGGGTCCTCCGCCGCATGCTCTGGTCGAGATAGCGGCCGACCAGCAGGAAGGTCAGCAGCATGATCGCGGCGTCGAAATAGGCGTGCTCGGCGTGATGAAACGTCTCGACGATCGACATGCCCAAGGCCAGGATCACGCCGATGCAGATCGGCACATCCATGTTGACGTTGCCGGTCTTCAAGGCGCGCCACGCCGAGCGGAAAAACGGCTGGCCGGCATAGGCCGCGGCCGGCAGCGCGATCACGGCCGACAGCCAGTGGAAGAAGTCGCGCTGCTCGGGCAGCATGTCGCTGCCGTTGCCGGACCACACCGGGATCGACAGCATCATCACGTTCATGGTCGCGAACGCGGCGACACCGAGACAGCGCAGCAGGAAGCGCGATTCCTCCGCCTCGGTGGCCTCGGCGCTCGCCTTCTCGAACGGATAGGCCTTGTAGCCGAGCTCGGCGAGGCGATCGATGAACCTGGCCGGATCGAGCGTGCCCTGCTTCCACTCCAGCGCGACACGGCGGTCGGTGAGATTGACGCGCGCAAGCGTCACGTCGGGCAGCGCGGAGAGGCCGCGCTCGATCTTGGCCATGCAGCCGGCGCAGCTGACACCCTCGACCGCGAGGTCGATGTGCTTCAGGCCGGCGCCGAGATCCTTGACGTAATGGGAGAAGTCACGCGTCACATGCATGATCGGACGTCCTTCAGTTCAGCAGCACGCGGTTCTTCGACAGGAACAGGCGGCGGCCGCTGGAATCGCCTTCGAGCACGAGGTCCCACTGGCCCGGCGCGATCGCCTCCGCGGTGCCGCGATAGATGCCGCCGCCGATCTCGGCCAGCGCGACCTCCTGGTCGGCGCGCTTGTCGGCCGGACGCTCGAGCCGGCCCTGGAAGATCAGGCCAGACAGCGGATTGCCGCTCGCATCGCGTGCGTTGACCTGCACCACCGCCGCACCGCCTGCGCCGCGCTCGATATGCGCCTCGACCTGCCAGCGCCGCGCCTCCTGGGCGCGCGCCGCCGCGATCTCGTTCTCGTAGCCGAGGCTGGCGCTGTAGGCGCTGTCGACCTCGGTGCCTGGCAGGGTCGAGATCGCCGCCGTCATCATGTAGACGTTGACGCCGATCACCGTCCCGAAGAAGGCGAGAAGCATCGCGAGCACCATGCCTCCGGTCAGCTGGAAGGAAGGATTGGAACGGCTGGCCATTGACGGGCTCCCTTGCTCTACGGGCTGACGAAATTGTCGGTGGCGGAGGCGACGACGCCGAGACCGATATCCGTCACATGGAACTTCACCGGAATCGACTTCTCGGGATTGCTCTCTTCGGGCGCGGTCACCAGCAGGCGCAGCTCCTCGGTCTGGTCGCGTCCGATCACGATCATCGGCCGGTCCGGGGTCACGGAATCGGCGCCGACGACGTGGACGGCGGCGTTGGCCGGCCCTTCGATGTCGATGGCGATGACGCGATCGAAGCCGTGCTTGTTGAGGACGCGCACCGTATAGGCATTGCGGATCGAGCCGTCGGACAGCTTGATCGCGATCGGGTTGCGATCGTGCAGCACGTTGACCTCGAGCAGCGACCGGGTCGCGAGCTTGTAGACCATGGCACCGCCGACCACGGCGATGATCGCGGCATAGACAATGGTCCGCGGGCGCACGAGCTTGTAGATCGGCGGCTTGCCTTCCTGTCGGCGATGAATGTTGATGTCGTTGTCATAGCCGATCAGCCGCGTCGGGCGGCCGATCTTGGTCATGACGGTATCGCAGGCGTCGATGCAGAGGCCGCACTGGATGCAGTCCATCTGGGCGCCGTCGCGGATGTCGATGCCGGTCGGGCACACCGCCACGCATTGCTTGCAATCGATGCAGTCGCCGGCAGGCTGGCCGAGCGCGCGCAATTCGGCGGCCTTCTTGACCGACATGCGGCTCTCGCCGCGGTCATAGCGGTAGGTGACGTTGAGCGCCCATTCGTCGGTCAGCGCCGCCTGGATGCGCGGCCACGGGCACATATAAACGCAGACCTGCTCGCGCATGAAGCCGGCGAGCGTGTAGGTCGTCGCGGTCAGGATCGCGATCCAGACATAGGCCAGCATCGGCCCCTGGAAGGTGACGAGATCCTTCACGAGCGTAGGCGCATCTCTGAAATACAGCACCCAGGCGCCGCCGGTCCACCACGCGATCATCAGCCAGATCGAATGCTTGAGCACGAGCTCCGAAATCCGCTCCAGCTTCATCGGGTCGCCGGAGGCATCCTTCTTCATGCGCTCCCGGCGGTCGCCCTCGATCAGGCGCTCGACGGCATAGAACAGGTCGGTCCACACTGTCTGCGGGCACAGATAGCCGCACCAGATGCGGCCGCCGATCGCGTTCATCAGGAACAGGCCGATGGCGGCGATGATCAGGAGGCCGGTGAAGTAGTACACCTCCTGCGGCCACAGCTCGATGAAGAAGAAATAGAAGCGGTGGTTCGGGAAGTCGATCAGCACCGCCTGGTCGGGCGCGCCGAGACCGCGATTCCAGCGCACGAACGGCAGGAAATAATAGACGCCGAGACAGAAGCCCATCAGGCCCCATTTGATCCGGCGGAAAGTGCCCGAGACGCTCTGCGGATAGACCTTCTTGTGCGCAGCATAGAGCGGACCGTAATCGTCCACCTGTTGCAGATCTTGGGGCTGCAGGTCGTCCGGTTTTACCGTCTGGTTCATGGCTGGCGGATCATGGCTGGGGTCTTCTCGCAGTTGCGGCCGAAGGTATGTCCACCTCCGGCCGCTCAGTTGATCCAGCTCAATTGAAGGGAAAGTTCCGTTGGATTTCCGTTACTTTCCGCCGCCCAGCGAGTGGACATAGACCGCCATCGCCTTGATCGTGGTCGGGTCGAGACGGCCCTCCCAGGCCGGCATGACACCGGCGCGACCGTTGGTGATGGTCTCGATCAAGGTCGCCTCGTCGGAGCCGTACAGCCAGATCTTGTCCGTGAGGTTCGGCGCGCCGAGCTCCGGATTGCCCTTGGCGTTGTCGCCATGGCAGGCCGCGCAGTTCTCGGCGAAGATCTTGGCGCCGGCCTTGGCGTCATAGCCCGGCCGGGTCGGCAGGCCCGCCAGCTCGCGGACGTAGTTGGCGACCGTGATGATTTCCGCCGGCTTCAGGACACCGTCCTTGCCGAAGGCGAGCATCTGGCCCTCGCGGGTCTTCGGGTGCCCCGAGCGCACGCCGTACAGCAGGGTCTGCTGGATCTGCTCCAGCGAGCCGCCCCACAGCCAGTCGTCGTCGTTCAGGTTCGGGAAGCCCTTCGCACCGGCCGCGCCGGTACCGTGGCAGGCGGCGCAGTTGTCGCCGAACACGGTCTTGCCCTTGGCACGCGCCAGGGCAAGCATCGCCGGATCCTTCTCGATGTCGGCGAGCGAGGCCGTCGCGAGCGCGGCCATCTTGGCGCCGCGGATCTTCTCGAGATTGGCAAGCTCGACCGCCACGTCCGCACGGGACGAGTAGCCGAACATGCCTTGCGTGTTGCTGGAGATCAGCGGCCAGGCCGGATACACGATCCAGTAGCCGATCGCCCAGACGATGGTGATGTAGAAGGTGATCACCCACCACCGCGGCAGCGGGGTGTTGAGCTCCTTGATGCCGTCCCAGACGTGGCCGGTCGTGGCCGTGCCCGTGACGCTGTCAACTTCGTTGTGGTCAGCCATGATGAATTACTCCTCCCGCAACGGCATGCTCGCCGCCTCGTCGAAAGCGGCCTTGTTGCGAGGCCAGAGGGCATAGGTCACGATCGCGAGGAAAATCGCGACGAAGATCGGGGTCCACAGCGTCGTCACGAGTGACGACGCGATGTTTTCCACTGCAATGATGGGCTTCATGATGCTCGCCTCTCGATCTCAGCGCAGATTGGCTTTTTCGTTGTAGATCTTGAAGTCCACCAGCGTGCCGAGCATCTGCAAGTAGGCCACCAGCGCATCCATTTCAGTCGGCGCACCCGCCTTGCCGTCGAAGTTGCGCACCACCGCCTTCGGATAGCGCTTGACCAGCGCCTCCGCGCCGGCACCGTCCGGATCGACCTGCGCCTTGAGGTCGGCGGCGGCGTTGGCGATCTGGTCGTCGGTGTAGGGCACCCCAACCATCCGCAGCGTCTTCAGATGGTCGGCGATGTTGTCCGCGTCGAGCTCGGTCTCCTTCAGGAAGGGATAGCCGGGCATGATCGACTGCGGAACGATGGCGCGCGGGTTGGTCAGATGGGTGACATGCCAATCGTCGGAGTACTTGTTGCCGACGCGGGCGAGGTCAGGCCCCGTGCGCTTGGAGCCCCACTGGAACGGGTGGTCGTACATGCTCTCCGCGGCGAGCGAGAAGTGGCCGTAACGCTCCACTTCGTCGCGCAGCGGACGAATCATCTGCGAGTGGCAGAGATAGCACCCCTCGCGGACATAGATGTTGCGGCCGGCCAGCTCGAGCGGCGTGTAGGGCCTGACGCCGTCGACCGCCTCGATCGTGCTCTTCAAGTAGAAGAGCGGAGTGATCTCGACGAGGCCGCCGATCGCGACCACCAGCAGGATGCCGATGACCAGGATGATCGAGTTCTTCTCGAAGACTTGGTGTCGTTGCCAGAAAGACATGATTGGTTACCTCACTCCGCCGGCTGAAGGGCGACGGGCGACTGAACTTCTTCCTCACCGACACGGACCGTCATCCAGAGATTGTAGGCCATGATCAGCGAGCCGATGACGAACAGTGCACCGCCGGCTGCGCGGATGATGTAGAAGGGATGCATCGCCTCGACGGTCTCGATGAACGAGTACTCGAGGAAGCCGAGCGCCGTGTAGGACCGCCACATCAGACCCTGCAGGATGCCCGAGACCCACATCGCGGAGATGTAGAGCACGATGCCGAGCGTGGCCGTCCAGAAGTGCCAGTTCACGAGCTTGAGGCTGTAGAGACCCTTGCGGTTCCAGATCCACGGCACCATGCAGTACAATGCGCCGAAGGACACGAAGCCGACCCAGCCGAGCGCACCGGAGTGCACGTGACCGATGGTCCAGTCGGTGTAGTGGCTGAGCGAGTTGACAACCTTGATCGACATCATCGGACCTTCGAAGGTCGACATGCCGTAGAAGGCGACCGACACGACCAGCATGCGCAGCACGGGGTCAGTCCGCAGCTTGTCCCATGCGCCCGACAGCGTCATCAGGCCGTTGATCATGCCGCCCCAGGAGGGCATCCACAGCATGATCGAGAAGGTCATGCCGAGGGTCTGCGTCCAGTCCGGCAGCGCCGTGTAGTGCAGGTGGTGCGGGCCGGCCCAGATGTAGAGGAAGATCAGCGCCCAGAAGTGGATGATCGACAGCCGGTAGGAATAGACCGGACGCTCCGCCCGCTTCGGGATGAAGTAGTACATGATGGCGAGGAAGCCGGCGGTCAGGAAGAAGCCGACCGCGTTGTGGCCGTACCACCACTGGAACATCGCATCCTGTATGCCGCCCCAGGCGATGTAGGACTTGGAGCCGAACAGCGACACCGGCAGCGACGGATTGTTGCCGAGATGCAGCATCGCGATCGTGACGATGAAGGCAAGGTAGAACCAGTTCGCCACGTAGATGTGCGGCTCCTTGCGCTTGATGACCGTCACCAGGAACACCAGGAGGTAGACCACCCAGACGATGGTGAGCCACAGGTCGGAGTACCACTCCGGCTCGGCATATTCCTTCGACTGCGTAACGCCGAGCAGATAGCCCGTGCCAGCGATCACGATGAAGAAGTTGTAGCCCAGCACCACGAACCACGGCGCGAGGTCGCCGGCCAGACGGGTCCGACAGGTCCGCTGCACGACGTAGAACGAGGTCGCGATCAGCACGTTGCCGCCGAAGGCGAAGATGACCGCCGAGGTGTGCAGCGGGCGCAGGCGACCGAAGCTGATCCACTGCAGATCGAAGTTCAGCGCCGGCCATGCCAATTGCGAGGCAATGATGAGACCGACGGTGAAGCCGGCAATGCCCCAGAACATCGCCATGATCGCGCCGAGCTTGATCGGACCGAGATTGTAGTTCGGTCGGCCATTGATCTCCTGCGGCGGCAGCTCGCCGCGCTCGAAGTAGCGGTTGAGGATGAAGAAGACGGACGCCGCGCTGGCGGCAGCCGCGAGCGAGGCGTGGAACGCGAAGGCCGTATCCAGTGCCTTCGCCGCAGCGAAGACGCACAGGAAGGCGGTGACGGCAAAAGTGAGCGACAAGCCACTTTCGCCGATGGTCATGGATTTTGTGGATGAGGACGCGCTCATGCGGAATCTCGCTGAAAGAACACGAGCCCAGCAACCACAATCGTTCACACGTGGAATTGATCGAAATCAACTTTGCGACCGGCTCGCCGTAAAGACTGGGAATGTTGCAGAACCAGCCGGAGGGAACCAGGACCGCGGCAGAGTACGATCCCGGCGATGCATGATCCGATGCAAAGAGCCAGAGAGGCCCGCACGCGGCACACGTGCGGGCCTCATCTTCCAGACGTTGGCACAAGGCCTGAGATCAGGTCTTCAGATCAGGTCCTCGCGATCATTCCTTGGCGGCGGCGGCCAGAGCCCTGACGATATCCTCGCGGGCGACGATCCCGACGACCCTGTTGTCGCCGTCGGTCACGGGAAGGCTGCGGATACGATGCTCGACCATCAGTTGCAGCACGCGCGTCAGCTTCGTATCCGGCCTGACATAGATGAACTCGGACGTCATCACGTCGGCGACCGTCCGGTTCATCAGGTCCGTATAGCGCGGCAGCATCTGATTTGGCGTGAACGCAAAGCATTTCAGCACGTCGAACTTGGTGACGATGCCGATCACCTCGTCGTTCTCGACGACGGGGTAGGTGTTGAAATCGTCGCGGTCGAACATCTCGCCGAGCTCGCGGATCGTCGTCTCCCGGGTCACGGTCGTGACGTTCCGCGTCATGTAGTTGCCGGCGGTTTCCTCGAGAAATCTATACAAGGCGGCAATCCTGTTCTCGAATGAAGCGGGTCGAATTTCAGTGCGACAGCAGAACGCAACGCTCGCTGCGCGTCATCAGATGCTCGGTGACCCCGCCGAGCACGAGCTCGCGGAATCGGGAATGGCCATAGGCGCCCGCCACGACGAGACCGGCCGAAACATCGGCGGCGACGGCGTCGAGCGTAGCCGCAACGTTGCGCCCCGGCCCCGGTTCCGCGATGCGCGCCGATGCGACGATCTTGTGACGGCCGAGCCATGCGACAACGTCCGCAAGACGCGCCTCGCAGGCGTCATATTCCGAGGTGTTCTCCGGGATCTCGGCGACCACGACGCCGCTCGCCCTGGCGAGCAGCGGCAGGGCATCGGCCAAAGCGCGGCGCGCCTCCGGTGTCTCCTTCCAGGCCACCAGCACGGTCCCGAGATCGAGGCTGCTGACGTTGTCCGGCACCACGAGCAGCGGGCGCCCGGCCTGCATGACAAGATCCTTGGGATTGGCCACCGCGAACGCATCGGACACCCCGGGCGGCACGCCGCCGGTGACGAGAATGTCGGCGGCACGGGCCTGCGCCAGCACGTAGCGCGCGGGGAAATCCACGGCGCTGCGCCAGCTCAACGACGCAGCCCGGTCACCCACTGCGGTGCGGAACTCCTGCTCGAGCTCGGCCAGTCGATTCCGCAGCGCGGCCTCACCCTGCTCGATCAGATCCTGCGCCTGCTCGCCGGTCGTGAAGTACAGCGGCGGCGCGAATTCCGCGGCCGCAACGCCGATGACAGCTGCGTCAAAGCGCGCCGCCAGGTCGGCCGCGACCCGAAGGCGGGCCTCATTCGGCTGACTGAGCGCAAGGCTCACCATGACAGTCGCGAACGTCATCCCGCCTCTCCAAACATTGCTTCCATGCAACTCTTAGAGGTGAAATCGCCTGCCGTGATGAGATAGATCAAGGTGCGGCGCGGGAGCATGGACGGCAGGACACCGTTGCAACCCGACCCAGGATCGGAGAAAGCCTTGAATTGTCGAACCAAAGTTTAAGTCGGCCCGGGTTGCAACGGCGCAATCTGGTATAGGATACCGCGGTGGTCGGCCTCCCGGCTGCGGCGGTAACGGCGAATCGGATAACGGCGAATCGGATAACGGCGAATCGGATAACGGCGAATCGATCAAAGGCTTCGAATTGCGCGACTTCACCCACCCCTTCCCGGATGCATCCGCCAGGCCCGAGGACGCTCCCGAGGACGCTCGGAGGCTGGGCTTCGGCGCGTGGGATCTCGATCTGGCCTCGGGCGAGTTCTACTGGTCGGTGACGACGCGGAAGCTGTTCGGCGTGGCGGCCGATCAGCCGGTGACCTACGGCTCCTTCCTGGCGCTGCTCGCGCCCGAGGATCGCGCGCCGGTCGAGGCGGCGATCGAGGATTCGCGCCATCGGAGCACCGGATTCGACATGTCGTTCAAGGTGTCCGGCGGCGGGCACTGGATTCGCGTGCTTGCCGGCGTGGTGCCCGACGAGGCCGGCACGCCGCATCATCTGCGCGGCATCGCCCTCGACATCGACCAGGAGAAGCGGCTGGAGGAGACGCTGCGGCTGCGCGAGCAGCATTTCCGCTCGATCCTGGACACCGTGCCGGACGCGATGATCGTGATCGACGGCAGCGGCACGATCCAGTTCTTCAGCTCCGCGGCGGAGCGGATGTTCGGCCTCACCGAGGCAGAAGCGGTCGGCCTCGACGTCAGCGAATTGATGCCCGAGCCGGACCGCTCGCGCCATGCCGGCTACCTCACCCGCTACCATGCCAGCCGCGAGCGCCGTATCATCGGCATCGGCCGCATCGTGACCGGCCGCCGCCGCGACGGCACGACGTTCCCGATGCATCTGTCGATCGGCGAGATGCAGTCCGGCGGCAAGCCCTATTTCACCGGCTTCGCCCATGATCTCACCGAGCATCAGCAGACCCAGGCACGGCTGCGCGAACTGCAGTCGGAGCTGGTCCACGTGTCGCGCCTCAGCGCCATGGGCGAGATGGCCTCGGCGCTGGCCCATGAGCTGAACCAGCCGCTCGCCGCGATCAGCAATTACATGAAAGGCTCGCGCCGGCTGCTGGCCGGCAGCAGCGATCCGAACACGCCCAAGATCGAGAGCGCGATGGAGCGCGCCGCCGAGCAGGCGATTCGCGCCGGCCAGATCATCCGCCGTCTGCGCGACTTCGTCTCGCGCGGCGAATCGGAGAAGCGGGTCGAGAGCCTGTCGAAGCTGATCGAGGAAGCCGGCGCGCTCGGCCTTTCCGGCGCCCGCGAGCAGAACGTCCAGCTGCGCTTCCAACTCAATCCGGATGCCGATCTCGTGCTCGCCGACCGGGTCCAGATTCAGCAGGTCCTGGTCAATCTGTTCCGCAATGGGCTCGAGGCGATGTCTCATTCCGCACGCCGCGAGCTCAGTGCGACGAATCGCAAGATCAGCGACGACTTGATCGAGGTTGCGGTGTCCGATACCGGAACGGGATTCCACGACGACGTCATGCCCAACCTCTTCAAGACCTTCTTCACCACCAAGGACACCGGAATGGGAGTCGGCCTCTCGATCAGCCGGTCCATCATCGAGGCCCATGGCGGGCGCATGTGGGCCGAGAACAACGAAGCGGGCGGCGCGACGTTCCGCTTCACCCTGCCGGCTGCCCCAACCAAGGTTGAGCACGATGGCTGAACAGGCCAAGGTCTATGTGATCGACGACGACGAGGCGATGCGGGACTCGCTGAACTTCCTGCTCGATTCATCAGGCTTTGACGTCACGCTGTTCGAGAACGCGGAGGTCTTCCTCGGCCGACTGCCGATGCTCCCTTTCGGCTGCGTCGTCTCGGACGTGCGGATGCCCGGCATCGATGGCATCGAGCTGCTCAAGCGCATGAAGGCCGCCGGCAGCAGCTTTCCGATCCTGGTGATGACCGGCCATGGCGATGTGCCGCTCGCGGTCGAAGCGATGAAGCTCGGCGCGATCGATTTTCTGGAGAAGCCGTTCGAGGACGAGCGACTGGTCGCCATGATCGAAACGGCAATCCAGCAGGCCGAGCCGGCCGCGAAGAACGAATCGGTCACGCAGGACATCCTGGCGCGCGTCGCCAGCCTGAGCCCCCGGGAGCGCCAGGTGATGGATGGGCTGATGGCCGGCCTCTCCAACAAGCTGATCGCGCGCGAATACGACATCAGCCCGCGCACCATCGAGGTCTACAGGGCCAACGTGATGACCAAGATGGGAGCGAACAGCCTCTCCGAGCTGGTGCGTCTGGCGATGCGCGCAGGCGCGCTGAAGGATTGAGCTAGATCAAGCTACCTTGACAGAATCGAGTGTTATGTTGTGCCTCGGTTCAACATCACATTCTCGCGGCACGTGCGATGTCGGCTCACACAAAACTCACGGTCTACGTGGCCGACGACGATGCTGATGTCCTCGGCTCGCTGCGCTTTCTGCTGGAGGCCGACGGCTTCGACGTGCGCACGTTTCGCAGCGGCACCGCGCTGCTCAAGGCGTCCGACCACGCGTCCGTCGACTGCTTCGTGGTCGACTACAAGATGCCGGAGATCAACGGGGTCGAGCTCGCCGAACGGTTGCGTCAGCAGGGGGCCACCGCTCCGGTGGTGCTGATCACCGGCCATTACGATGACCGGCTTGCGGCGCGCGCGGCGGCCGTCGGGATCCAGGATTTCCTGCTCAAGCCGCTGCTCGACGACAATCTGGTGAAGCGGATCCGCAAGGCGATCACCAACGACCATTCCGGTACCGCCCAGCGCGTCGTCTGACCCGGCCGGCCTACGTACATCTACGTAAGGGACCCCCCTTAAGATAACGGCCGAAATGTCCTTAACGGGGGCCGCAATGTACCACATCGCCATCCGCCGCAAGGAGATGGTCATGCTCAATCAGTCGATTACCCACCCGGTCGTCACCACCAACGCCCCCCACGCCGTCCCCTCTGCTGTCGTCCCTTCTCCTGCCGCCAATCCCTTTGCCGAGATCACCGGTCATGCCGGGCTGATCGCCAGCGAGTTCTCCTACAAGAAGGACGAGGAGATCTATGGCGAGGACGAGCCGGCCGAGTACGTCTACCAGGTGATCTCCGGCGCCGTTCGCAGCTACAAGCTGCTCTCCGACGGCCGCCGCCAGATCGGCGCCTTCCATCTTCCCGGTGACGTTTTCGGCCTCGAATTCGGCTCGATGCACCGTCTCGCCGCCGAAGCCATCATCGACACCACCGTGCGCCTGGTGAAGCGCCGCAGCCTCGAACAGGCCGCAGGTGTCGACGTCGCGGTCGCCCGCAAGCTCTGGACCATGACGGCCGGCGATCTCCGCCATGCCGAGGACCACATGCTGCTGCTGGGCCGCAAGACCGCGATGGAGCGCGTCGCGACCTTCCTGCTCGAGATGGACCGCCGCCTCGCCGTCGCCGGCATGATGGCGCTGCCGATGTGCCGCCGCGATATCGGCGACTATCTCGGCCTGACCCTGGAGACCGTGTCGCGCGCGCTGTCGCAGTTGCACAGCCAGGGCGTTCTCGGCTTCTCCGGTGCCCGCCAGATCGTGCTGCGCAACCGCCAGCGCCTGCGCAGCATGGACGCCTGACGCGCCCTGCCCGTTCATGCCCTGCGCTCGCGCTGCCCGGTCTCCGGCATCAAGAGCGCGATCAAGAGAAGACCTGTCAGCGCCACGCCTGACAGACCCATGAATGCAGTGGCGCTGCCGTAGCGGTCGCTGGCGAAGCCGGCGACCACGGTGGACAGCGATCCGCCGATCCCGGATGCCGTCCCGACGATTCCCTGAGCCAGATTGAAATGTCCGCTGCCGAAGGCGACGTCGGCCACCGTCAGCGGAATCATGACGGCGAACACGGCCGCCGTGACGCCGTCGAAGATCTGCACCGCCACCAGCACGTAGGGATCGTGCACGACCGCGAACAGCGCGCCGCGCGTCGCGAGCGCGGCAAACCCCAGCATCAGCAGCGGCCTGCGGCCCCATTGCTGCGCGACCGCGCCGACCGAAGGCGAGGTCAGCGCCACGATCGCCTGCGGCACCACGATGCAGAACGCGATCAGCATCGGCGCCCACTCGCTCGATTTCGTCGTCACCACGCCGGCCATCAGCGGCAGCATCGCCGCATTGGCGAGCTGCAGCAGGAACACGCCGAGCGCGAAGACGAGCAGCGCGCGCGGGCGCAGCAGGCCGAGCAGGTTCGACAGCCGCGCGACCTCCTTGTCCTCGTGATCGGCCTGGCCGTGCGCCCGCGCGACGTCGATCTCGCGCTCGCGGATGCGCGACAGCGCGATCAGCGTCGGAAAGGCGAGAATGAAGGTGACCAGGAACACGGCGCGGCTGGACAGCAGATAGCCGCAGGTGCCCATCACGGCCGCAGCCACGCCGTTGCCGAGCGACGCGAACCGCGCATTGCGGCCGAGCCGCTCCGCCATGCCGCGCGGCCCGACCAGGCCGAGGCTGATCGCCGCGATCGCAGGTCCGAGCACGCAGCTCGCCGCCGCATGCAGCGTCGCGGCACCCGCGACCACGGGAAAGATCGGCCAAGCGGCATAGGCGAGTGCGCAGCAGCCGATGGTCGCGATGGCAAGACCGGCGACGCGGCGCTCGGACCGGGCCGCATCGATGATCGCGCCGCCCGGCATCTGCCCGATCAGCCCGACGATGCCGCCGATCGACAGCACCAGGCCGATCTGGGCCTGCGTCCATTTCTGCGTCGTCAGATAGACCGCGATGAAGGGACCGAAGCCGGTCTGCACATCGGCCAGGAAGAAGATGAACCAGTCCAGCCCGCGCAGGCTCTGCCGCGACGGCGCAGGTCTCGCAATCGTCGGGCCATGATCCTGCCCTGCATCCGGACGCGCGCCCGCCTCTGCCGCGCCGTCAGGCTCGGGCTCCCGGTCAGGTGATCTCGACGGCCGTGCAATCGGCATGGCTTTCTATTCTCAACTCATGAGGCTGACGGGACAGAACATCCCCCACCGTGTTCCGCTGCACGCGCAGGCCGGACCGGCAATCTCACGCATCAACTCAATGATCGAAATCCCAGGGTGACAGCTTGCCGGACGCGCCGAGCACGACGACGGGCTTGTCCTCCTTGTATTCGGGCGCGGCCTTCACCTGCTCCTTGGTAAGGTCGAGCGTGACCTGGTCGCTCTTCTCCGCGATGTGCTTGAAGTCGAGCGCGGTCCAGTCGACCACGATCTTGCGGCTGCCGACGCCGAGGAAGCCGCCGAAATCGATCACCGCGGCGCGCACCGTCCCGGTGGGATCGACGATGACATCGACGATGTGGCCCATGTCCTCGCCGGTCGAGCTGCGCACGTCGCGGCCGAGCACGCCATGCGCGTCGCGCGCGCCGAGGATCGTGACCGAGGGCGGCGGTGCCGGCTCCTTTGCGGGCGCCGCTGCGTCCCTGGCAGGCGGTGTCGGCGACGGCTGCTGCGCATGCCCATCGCCTGCATACGAACCGATCAGCAGCGGCAGCATGACGAGGCAACTGCGAGCAGCCCGGCGAAGAGTGTGTTTCAGCGTCATCATTGCGCCAGCACCAGCGAGACCTGGATCTGACCGCGCCGCCGCAGCACCTCCATCGAGATATCCTCGCCGTGGCGGCGAATGCGCAGGTCGATCGTCGAGCTGCCGAGCCGGAGATCGCGCAGCACAACCCAGTCGAGGAAAGGCGGCAGCCGCGGATTGCGCAGACGGATCTGGCCGCGCTCGGCGTCGAACTCGAGTCCGAGGGCCGCTTCGAGCAAGGTGAACGGCGTCGCGCTGGCCCAGGCCTGCGGCGCGCAGGCCACCGGATAGAGCGTCGGGCCGCGATGCTTCTCCCGCCGGAAGCCGCAGAACAGCTCCGGCAGCCGGCGCAGATCCATGTAGGACGCCGCTTCGAACAGGCCGCCGAACACCTGCTCAACCGCATGCTTGAGGCCATAGCGCGACAGGCCGAGCGCAATCAGCGCGTTGTCATGCGGCCAGATCGATCCATCGTGATAGGACATCGGATTGTAGCGCGCTTCGCCGCAGGCCACGGTGCGGATGCCCCAGCCCGAGAAGAAATGCGGCCGCAGCAGGTCAGCGGCGAGCTTGCGGGCGCGGTCCTCGCGCACCATGCCGCTGAACAGGAGCTGCCCCGCGTTGGACGTCCGCACCCGGCACGGCTGCTTGTGGCCGTCGAGCGCCAGCGCATAGGTGTTCAGATCCTCGCACCAGAAGGCGTCCTCGAACCGTTCCGCGAGACGGGCGGCCTCGGCCTGGAGCCGGTCCGCCATCTCGGCCTTGCCGAGCCGACGGGCGCAACGCGCCGCCAGCTGCTTGCCGGCAAAGACATAGCCCTGCACCTCCGCAAGCGCGATGTAACCTTCCGCGAGGCGGGCGTCGGCATGGAACACCGCGTCGTAGGAATCCTTCCAGCCCTGGTTGGCGAGGCCCTGCTCGGAGGCGCGCTGATATTCGACGAAGCCGTCACGATCGGGATCGCCGGGTCCGTCGATCCAGCGCAACGCCAGCTCGATCGCCGGCCAAAGCTCGCGCAGGGTGTCGATGTCGCCGGTGCGCTCGATGTAGAGGCCGGCGAGCAGCACGAACAGCGGGGTGGAGTCGACGCTGCCGTAGTAGCAGGCGAACGGCACCTCGCGCAGCGCCGCCATCTCGCCGCCGCGCATCTCGTGCAGGATCTTGCCGGGCTCGGCATCGGCCAGCGGATCGGTCGTGCGCGCCTGATGCACGGCGAGCCGCCGCAGCACGCCGCGGGCGATGCGCGGATCGACCCACAGCATCTGCATCGCCGTAATCAGCCCGTCGCGGCCGAACGTCGTCGAGTACCAGGGAATGCCGGCATAGGGATAACGTCCTTCCGGCGTGTCGGTCATCAGGATGTTGAGGTCGGCCGCCGCCTGGCACAGCACCTCGTTGAGGATGTCGTTGGAGGTCTCGATGGTGGTGGCGCCGTGCGTGCAGCGGCGCATCTCGCGCCGATGGGCGAGCAGGCTCCGAAAGAAGCGCCCCGGCCGCTCGCCGGCCTTGGCGTTGCACATCACGGCCACGAACAGGGACGCAGATTCCTGCGGCGCAAGATCGAAATGATAGGTCGCGACATTGGTGGTGAGACTGGTCGGACGCGGATCGAAGCTCATATCCGTGGTGCGTGTGACATTGTCCAGCCCACGATAGTGAAGCACGACCTCGCCTGGATCGACCAGCCGGCTCGAGCCGACCCCGCGGCGGGGCCGCACCGAGCCCCGCACCTCGAACAGGTCGGCAAAATCGTTGTCGAACGTGAGCTTGAGATCGAAGCTGGCGTGGCGATCACCATGGTTCTGCAGCCCGATGCGCTGATAGGCCGTGCCATGCCAGAGAAAGATCGTCCGCACGATGTGCAGCATGTCCTTCGGCAGCACCAGGCGGCCCTGGCTGTAGATGTCGGGATTGGTGAGATCGACGGTCAGCGCGGAGTTGTCGTCACGCAGGCTCGAGCCGAGCAGCAGGGGCTGAACGTCGTCCAGCGTCAATTCGAGGCGCGCGAGATAGCGCGTATCGGCGTTGAAGAGACCGTCCGGTCCGCCGGCCGAGGCGCCGATGTCGCCATGGCCGTCGAGGACGATGAACGTATCGTCATGCTTGAGCGAGCGCCGCGGCCGTGCCGCCGGCCCCGTCATGGGAATGTAGAACGGCTGCTCGGCAGGCTCGTCCGTCCGGGTGATCAACGACAGTGTGCTTGCGACTTCGGCGGACATGTTGGCCTCATGCGATATTGAAGTGCCCGGACAACCGAGAGTGCACGTTCTCGACGCGATCCGACGCAACGATCAGGCGGCGAACTTGGCGAGCCGGTTCATCTCCTGGGTCACGAGGTCCCGATACGGGCCTTCGTCCTGCATCAGCCGGTCGGGCGCGCCGTCCTCGATGATCCTGCCCGATTTCAGCACCACCACGCGGTCAAAATTCCGCAATGTCGCGAGGCGGTGCGCGATCGCGATGACGGTGCGGCCGCGCATCAGGCGGCTCAACGCCTCACGGATGGCCTCCTCGGACTCGCTGTCGAGCGCTGCCGTCGCCTCGTCGAGCAGCAGGATCGGCGCGTCCTTGAGGAAGGCCCGCGCGATCGCGATGCGCTGGCGCTGTCCGCCCGACAGCTTGACGCCGCGATCCCCGACCATTGTCTGCAACCCCTCCGGCAGCGTCTCGACGAAGTCGCAACGCGCCGCGATCGCCGCCCGCAACACCTCATCGTCGGTCGCACTCGGACGTCCGTAGCGGATGTTTTCCAGGATGGAGCGATGGAACAGCGAGATGTCCTGCGGCACCACCGAGATCGCCTCGCGCAGGCTCTGCTGGGTGACCTTGGCGATGTCCTGGCCGTCGATCGTGATGTGACCGGCTTGCGGATCATAGAACCGTTGCAGCAGCGTGAACAGGCTCGACTTGCCGCCGCCGGACTGACCGACCAGGCCGACGCGCTGGCCGGGCTGCAGCCGCAGCGTGAAATTCTCGAACAGCTTGTGGCCGCCCGGATAGTGGAAGGTGATGTTGTCGAACGCGATCGCCGCGCCGCTCTTGACCAGCGGCTCGGCCTCGGGGTGATCGCGCAGCTCGTGCGGCTGCAACAGGGTCGCGATCGCCTCGCTCATGCGCGCCACATGCTGGGTGACGTCGACCAGCGCGACCGCGAGATCGCGCGTCGCGTTGAGAATGCAAAGGCCGAGCGTGCAGACCAGCACGACGTCGCCGGTCGTCGCCCCGCCCCGCTGCCACAGCGAAATCGCCCAGGCCATGAGCGCGACCGTCAGCACGATCGTCACCGTGGCGTGCAGAATGCGCAGCTTCTCGAGGTAGCGGAGACTGCGCCCCCGCGCCTCGAGCTCCCTGTCGATGGTCGCGTCGAACCGGTCGTGCTCGTGGCGCAGGCCGCAGAAGGCGCGCACCAGCGGCATGTTCGAGATCACGTCGACCATCTCGCCGTCGACCATCGCCGCCTTGTCGGCGAAATCGTCGTGCAGCGGCTTGCCGGCGGCGGCCAGACGGAACATCGCCACCACCATCATGGCCGCGATCAGCAGCAGGCCGATCGCCATCGGACCGCTCACGGTTCCGATCAGGCAGATGGCCGCGACCGTGGCGAGGCATGGCGGCAGCACGTTCCACATGAACATGTTCTCGACGGTGAACACCGCGTTCGACGTGGCCGTGATCCGGCTCGACAACATTCCCGGCAGGCGATCGCCGAAATAGCTCGGCGCATGCCCAGTGAGATGACGGAAGATGTCGCGCCGAAGATCTCCGGTCACGCGCACGAAGGTGGAGCTCGCGATCCAGCTCGCGACGCGCCAGAGAATGTTGTCGGTCGCAATCAGCGCCATCAGCAGCACGAACGCGGTCCAGACATTGCTGTCACGCGACGGCCCGGAGGAGAGAGCGTCGACCAGCGACTTCACACCATATTGCGTGCCCACCGAGCAGGCAACTGCACCGACGACGGACAGCAGGATAATGAGATGCGCTGCAGGGCGCCTCATGAGATAGCGCAACACGAAAGGAAAGGGCCGGTGCGCGTAGCCTGAAAGCTGATCCATGATCTTCCCATTGAGATGAGCGCGTCGTTGCGACACCTGTTGCGGCGAGTTGAACGATGAACAGTTTGTCCGGTTCCTTGCGCTGCCGCGCTGCAACCCTGCCCTTCGACAATGACGGCAGCAGCGTTGAGGATCAGGGATGGCATCAATGAGACGCCGAGGAACACGTTGTGTCGAAGAAAGAGTGATCAGGGCAAGGGAACTTCGCACATGCGACAACGTTCCCGCTTCGGCAGTGCCGGTGCCATTCGGTAGGGGGCTTCATCCATGATCACGAATAGGAGACGACGAGATGCGCATTGCGCAGGTAGCTCCATTGACGGAGGCTGTGCCTCCGAAGCTCTACGGCGGCACTGAGCGGGTCGTTCATTGGTTGACCGAGGAGCTCGTGGCCCTCGGACACGACGTCACCCTGTTCGCCAGCGGCGATTCGCAGACGTCGGCGAAACTCTCTCCGACATGGCCGAAGGCTCTGCGCCTCGACGGCTCGGTAAGGGATCCGAACGCGCTTCACATGGTGATGCTCGAAAACGTACGGCAGCAATGCGACGACGAACAGTTCGACATCCTGCACTTCCATCTCGATTACTACCCGTTCTCCCTGTTCCACCGGCAACCCACCCCCTTCCTCACAACCCTGCACGGCCGGCTCGACCTGCCGGAGCATCAGCCGGTATTTTCGGTCTTCAAGGATGTTCCCGTCGTCTCGATCTCGGACTCGCAGCGCCGACCGGTGCCGAATGCGAACTGGGTGCGCACCGTGCTGCATGGGCTTCCCGAACGGCTGCTGATGCCCAAGCCTGTGACGCCGAGCTATCTGGCCGTGCTCGGACGCATCGCCCCGGAAAAGGGAGTCGACCGCGCCATCAAGATCGCGATGCGCTGTGGGATTCCGCTGAAGATCGCCGCCAAGGTCGACCGCGCCGACCAGGATTACTACGACGAGCTGATCCATCCCCTGATCAAGGACAATCCCTTGGTCGACTATATCGGCGAGATCGGCGACCACGAGAAACCGGAATTCCTGTCCGGTGCGCTCGGCCTGTTGCTGCCGATCGATTGGCCGGAGCCGTTCGGCCTGGTGATGATCGAATCGATGGCCTGCGGCACGCCCGTGATCGCCTACAATCGCGGCTCGGTTCCCGAGGTGATCGACGACGGCGTGACCGGCTTCGTCGTCGAGGACGAGCTTAGCGCGGTCGCAGCGGTCAGTCGCCTGTCCGGCCTGAGCCGCGCCCGCGTGCGCGAGCAGTTCGAACGCCGCTTCACCGCACGCCGCATGGCGCTCGACTATCTCGCGGCGTATCGCAGCCTGATCGAGATGGCGGAGCCGCGCATCCGTCTCGTCAGCAGCGCTGAATAAGTAGATCGAATCCGAGACCGGGCACTGAGCTGCCCGGCCTCCTGATCATCTCAGCTGACAGCAGCCTACTCCGGCGAACATGCGCTGGAACTCGTCCATCGGCGACATCAGAGCACGTGGTCGACCGCCTCGTCGATCGCGGTATACACCGCCTCGAGGTCGCCGGAGGTGACGCAGTATGGCGGCATGACGTAGATGGTATGGCCGAGCGGACGCAGCAGCACGTCGCTGTCGCGGAAAAACGCCAGCAGCCTGGGACCAACCTCGGCAAGGTAGCCCGGCTCGTCGGCATGGAGATCGAGCGCCGTGATGGTGCCGCAACGCCGCAGCGCGGAAAATCGCTCGTCGTAACGCAAGCGGTCGAGACAGCGCTGCTGCGCGGCCGCGACGGCGGCGATCCGGGCCCGCGTCTGCGGCTGCCGCCATAGCTCGAGATTGGCGCTGGCCGCCGCGCAGGCGATGGGATTGGCCGTGTAGGAGCTGGAGTGAAAGAACGTGCGGGCGCGGTCGGTCGAATAGTGCGCCTCGTAGATCGCCGGACTGCACAGCGTCACCGCAAGCGGCACCGCGCCTCCGGTCAGCCCCTTGGCGTAGCAGGCGATGTCGGGCGCGATGTCCGCCTGCTCGCACGCGAACAACGTGCCGGTGCGGCCCCAGCCAGTCATGACCTCGTCGGCGATGAACAGCACGCCGAACGCCTTGCAGATCCGGTGCATCTCGCGCAGCACCGCGGCCGGATACATCAGCATGCCGCCGGCGCCGAGCACCAGCGGCTCGACGATGAAGGCGGCCGGCCGGTCGCTCTCACACAGCGCAGCGAGCGCGTCCAAAGTTGCCTGTTCCCTGCCCTGCGACGGAAACGGGATGACGATAACGTCGAACAGCAGCGGCTCATAGGCGTCATTGAACACGCCGCGCGCGCCGACCGACATCGCGCCGATGGTGTCGCCGTGATAGGAATGCTGCATCACCACGATGCGCGAGCGCGGCTCGCCGATGTTCCTGAAATAGCCGAGCGCCATCTTCAGCGCGACCTCGACGCTGGTGGCGCCACTGTCGGAGAAGAACACGTGCGCAAGGCTCGGCGGCACCAGCGCGAGCAGCCCGGCGGCAACCTGCTCGGCCGGCTCATGGCTATGGCCGGCGAAGATCACCTGATCCAGCCGCTCGGCCTGGTCCTGGATCGCGCGCACGATATGCGGATGGCAATGGCCGTGCGTGACCACCCACCACGACGCGATCGCATCGATGATCCGCCGGCCGTCGGCGGTGAAGAGATAGGCGCCCTCGCCGCGCGCGACCGGCGTCATCTCGGGCTGGAGCGCATGCTGCGTGAAGGGATGCCAGATTGGCGAGGTTGCCTTGCGCATCATGGTTCGAAATCCCTGCGCTGGAATTGCGTGGCGAACACGTACTGCAGCGATCGCGCCGTGAGCGGCGTGATCCAGGGCAGCCGGCCCAGGCGCTTCACCTCGCCGAGCCGGCAGATCGTCTCCTCATTGTCGGCATGGCCGTCGCCGATGAAGGCGATGCCGAGCACGCCGATGCGGCGGCTGCGCAGCGCCGCCAGCGACAGCAGCGAGTGATTGATGGTGCCGAGGCTGGTGCGCGCGCAGAGCACGACCGGCAATTGCCATCGCGCGAAGACATCGAGATAGAGCGTCTGGGAATCGAGCGGCACCATGACCCCGCCGGCCCCCTCGATCACGACAGGCCGGCCGACGGACTGCGGAGGATGCAGGCTGAGCGGATCGATGCTGACGCCTGCGAGGCGGGCCGCGCGATCCGGCGAGGCCGGCTCCGGCAAACGATAGGCTTCGGGCAGCACGCGATCGTCGGCGAGCTCGGCCAGCCGCTGGACACGGCAGGAGTCCGTCTCCTCGGCAAGGCCGGCCTGGACCGGCTTCCAATAGCGGGCCCTCAGCAGCGCCGTGAGGCCGGCGGCGAACACCGTCTTGCCGATCCCGGTATCGGTGCCGGTGACCACGATGCGTGGCGTCATGCCCCCGGCCTCCCGATCTCGGCGGCGAGCGCATCGAGCAGCGCCACGATCGCGGCCTCGTCGACGTTCAAGGTCAGCGACAGCCGGAGCCGCGCCGTGCCAGGCGGCACCGTCGGCGGCCGGATGCCGCGGACGTCGAAGCCTCGCGCCTGCAGCGCGGCAGCCAGGCTCATCGCGCGCGCATTGTCGCCGATCACGCAGGGAATGATCTGCGACGGCGACCAGCTTTCACCGAAGCGCGCGGCGATCTCACGATGGGCGAAGCCGACGAGCTGCGCCAGCCGCTGCTGCCGCTCCGGCTCGTCGCGCAGGATCGCAAGCGCCTCCAGCACCGCCACCGCCATCAGCGGCGACGGCGCCGTGCTGAAGACGAAAGGCCGGCAGCGATTGATCAGCGTGTCGCACAGCACGCCGCTTGCGGTGACCAATGCGCCGGCCGCGCCCAACGCCTTGCCGCAGGTGTGAACGGTGACGACGCTCTCGCGTCCCTCATAGGCTGCGGCAAGACCGCGGCCCTGCGCGCCGTGGACCCCGGTCGCATGGGCCTCGTCGATCAGCAGAAAGGCGTCGTGGCGCTCGGCGATCGCCATCAAATCCGCCAGCGGCGCGAGATCGCCGTCCATGCTGTAGAGGCTTTCGACGACGATCCAGGGCTGGCCGACACCGCCGTCCCTGCGCCAGGTCAGGATCGCGTCCTCGGCCGACTGCGCGCTGTTGTGGATGAACTGGCACGTCTCGGCGCGACCGGCACGCGCGCCCTCATGGGTGCTCGCATGAACGAGCGCATCGAGCACCAGCAGGTCGTCGCGCTGCGGCAATGTGGTGAGCACGGCGAAATTCGCCATGTAGCCGGAGCCGAAGAACAGCGCGCGCTCGGCGCCGAAGAAGCGCGCGGCCTCCGCCTCGAGCCGTTCGTGCTCGTCGCAATTGCCGCGCAGCAGGCGCGAGCCGCCGGCGCCGACCGGCGTGCCGGCCTCCATGGCCGCGGCGACCGCGCGCTTGATGCGTGGCGCCTGCGCCAGTCCGAGATAGTCGTTGGAGGAGAAATCGAGACCGGCCGGTGGACTGAGCTGCCGCAACCGGTCATCGGCCGCGAGTCTCTGCAGGCCGTCGGAATAGATCGCCAACCTGTCGGACAGCATGGACATGGCTCCGCTCTGTTTCGGTCAGCCGCGGGCGTGGACCGGCACGACCAGGCAGTTCCGTGGGCGCGGTCGCGCCGAACTCGCGATGAGGTTCGAATCAGGCCGGGGACGATGCGTCTGCGCTTTCGCTGGCGGCGGCCGGTGCGACCGGACGCGCCGACAGCGACGAGGTCATGCCGAGCCGCGCGAGCAGATCAGCGTCGCGCTGTGCCTGGGGATTGGCCGTGGTCAGCAGCACGTCACCGATGAAGATCGAATTGGCGCCGGCGAGCAGGCACAGGCTCTGCAGCTCGTCGCTCATGTATTGCCGGCCCGCCGACAGCCGCACCACGCTCCGGGGCATCAGGATGCGCGCGACCGCGATCAATCGCACCAGCGCAATCGGATCGGGCCGCGTGGCCGTCTCGTGGACCGGCACGCCCCTCACCTCGTTCCACATGTTGATCGGCACGCTGTCGGGATGCTCAGCGAGGTTGGCGAGCAGCACCAGCATGCCGAGCCGGTCGTCGATCTCCTCGCCCATGCCGATGATGCCGCCGCAGCACACCTTGATGCCGGCCTCGCGCACATGCGCGAGCGTATCGATGCGGTCCTGCAGCGTGCGCGTGGTGATGATGCGGTCGTAGAACTCGGGCGAGGTGTCGACATTGTGGTTGTAGAAGTCGAGCCCGGCCTCTCTCAGCCGCTGCGCCTGCGGCGGCGTCAGCATGCCCAGAGTCACGCATGTCTCCATGCCCAGATCCTTCACCGCGCTGACCATGTCGCAGACCTGATCGAGGTCGCGGTCCTTGGGACTGCGCCAGGCGGCGGCCATGCAGAAGCGCTCGGCTCCCGCTGCCTTCGCGCGCCGCGCGGTGGCGACCACCGCATCGCGGTCCATCAGCTTCGTCGCCTTGAGACCGGTGTCGTAATGCGCGCTCTGCGAGCAGTAGCCGCAATCCTCCGGGCAGCCGCCGGTCTTGATGCTGAGCAGGCTCGCGGTCTCCACGCGGGTGGGATCGAACTGCCGGCGATGCGCCGACTGCGCCAGGAACATCAGATCCGGAAATGGCAGGCCGTAGAGCGCCTCGGCCTCGTCCCGGGTCCAGTCGTGACGGACGGCAGCGTCGTTGTCGGGGCGATCGGACAAGCTGCTTGGAACGGGCATTTCGACACCTCACGCGGATTATAGATTTTCAAAGATATTATCTATGAAAATCCGTATTAAAGCACCGTAGGGCACAGCGGCTTTCCTCGCATCGGTTTTTTCGATAGATAATCTATCGCCATGCAGGACGAGAATCTCACCACGGCCCACCGCATCGCCGAGGCCATCACCGAACGGATCGTCAGTGGCGCGCTCCCTCCGGATGCGCCGCTGCGGCAGGACCACGTCGCGCGCGAGTTCAAATCCAGCCACGTGCCGGTGCGCGAGGCATTTCGGCAGCTCGAGGCGCTGTATCTCGTGGTCGCGGCACCGCGGCGCGGCGTGCGGGTGGCGCCGCTCGATGCGAAGTCGACCAGGGAGATCGTCGAGATGCGCGTCGCGCTCGAGGTGATCGCGCTGCGCAATGCCGCGCCGCGCTACACGCCGACGCATCTCGCCGCGATCGAGCTCGCGCTGATCGAGGCCGACAATGCCGAGACCATCCAGGAGTTCGAGACCGCAAACCGCGCCTTCCACCGCGCGCTGGTCGCGCCCTGCGCGATGCCGCGGCTGCTGGCGAGCCTCGACGGATTGCGCCTGGCGAATTCACGGCTGGTGCTGGCGATGGCCCGCAATGCCGGCTGGCGTCCGCGCACCAACCAGGATCACCGGCTGATCCTGCAGGCCCTGCGCGCCCGCCAGATCGGCCACGCCTGCGAGCTCCTGACGCGGCACAACCAGACGATCGAACGGCTGGCAAGGCCGGGCGTGTAGCCGGCTTCGACCCGTTCCTTGCGACCGGGCGCATACCGCCATGCGCCCGCGACGGCTGGGGCGCTCGCCTGCTCCCGTGTACACGCTGATCCGGACGCGCCCCGCGAACCGAAGGTCTCCAAAGGTCTCATGTCCGACCGCCACCACGCTTCGAAGCTCGCCGGCGACGGCACCACCGACGGCCTGCCGCCCGGCAAGCGGCCCTGGGCCATCGCCGCGATCTTCACGGCGCTGTCGATGGCCTCGCTCGACGTCGCCATCGCCAACATCGCGCTGCCGTCGATCTCGGCCGATCTCCACGTCTCCCCGGCCGAGGTGGTCTGGGTGGTCAACATCTACCAGATCGCACTGGTGGCCACGCTATTGCCGCTCGGCGCGCTCGGCGAGATCGTCGGCCATCAGCGCATCTATCTCGGCGGCCTCCTGCTGTTCACGCTGGCCTCGGTCGGCTGCGCGCTGGCGTGGTCGCTGCCAACGCTGGTGATCGCCCGCGCGCTGCAGGGCCTCGGCGCCAGCGGCATCATGAGCGTCAACACCGCGCTGGTGCGCTACGTCTATCCCGGCAAGATGCTGGGACGCGGCCTCGGCCACAACGCGCTCGTCGTCGGCATTTCCTTCACCTTCGGCCCGACGATCGCATCCGCCATTCTCTCGCTCGGCTCTTGGCCGTGGCTGTTCGCGATCAACCTGCCGTTCGGCCTGATCGCGATCGCGATCGGCATGAGGATGCTGCCGCGGACGCCGCGCGCCGAGCACGACTTCGACTTTCTCGGCGCCGCCCTCGCTGCGCTCTGCCTCGGCCTGTTCATCACCGGCATCGGCAGCGCCGCGCACGGCGCGACGCCGGCCATGGTGGTCGCCGAACTGGTCGCAGCGCTCGTGCTCGGCGTCATCCTGGCCCGCCGCCAGGCCGACCACCCGGCGCCGATGCTGCCGATCGACCTGTTCCGCCGCGGGGTGTTCGCGCTGTCGGCCGCGACCGCAGTGTGCTCGTTCTCGGTGCAGGGCCTCGGCTTCGTGTCGCTGCCGTTCTATTTCGAGGACATTCTCCAGCGCTCGCAGGTCGAGACCGGGTTCTTCATGACGCCCTGGCCGCTCGCAGTCACGATCATGGCGCCGATCGCCGGCCGGCTGTCGGACCGTTTTCCCGCCGGCCTGCTCGGCGGCATCGGCCTGGTGATGCTCGGCTCCGGCATGGCGCTGCTCGCCATGTTGCCGGAGAACCCGAGCATCGCGAACATCGTCTGGCGCATGCTGATCTGCGGCATCGGGTTCGGCTTCTTCCAGGCGCCGAATATGAAGGCCATCATGTCAAGCGCCCCGCCGCACCGCAGCGGCGGCGCCAGCGGCATCGTCGCCACGGCCCGGTTGACCGGCCAGACCACCGGCGCGGCGCTCGCCGCCTTGTGCTTCAGCCTTGCGGGGCACCAAGGAGCCACCCTTGCCTTGGCCCTCGGCGCCGGTTTCGCCGCGCTCGGCAGCGTGATGAGCTTCCTGCGGCTTGCCGTCGCTCCGCCGCGCGGCCCATGAGCCGACGCAACTACAAGCCGGGCCCATCACAAATCCTGCGCGCGGCAAACGCATATTCTTGATTTGAAGGATGCAAACGTTCGCGCCACAGTGCCGCCCTCTGTTCAACTGGCGCGTTGAACGAAAGGGATCTGCGATGGCAAACCTCACGATCAACGGACAATCCTATACTCTGGACGTCGAGCCCGACACGCCGCTGCTGTGGGCGATCCGCGAGAACGCCGGACTGACCGGCACCAAATATGGCTGCGGCATTGCACAATGCGGCGCCTGCACCGTGCATCTCGACGGCGCGGCCGTGCGCTCCTGTGGCGTCACCGTCTCCGAGGCCCTGGGCAAGCAGATCACCACCATCGAGGGGCTCGCGAGCGACACCGGCCTGCACAAGGTGCAGCAGGCCTGGGTGGAGAACGACGTTCCGCAATGCGGCTACTGCCAGAGCGGCATGATCATGGCCGTCGCGGCACTGCTCAAGGACAATCCGAAGCCGAGCGATCAGGACATCAACGACGCCATCACCAACATCTGCCGTTGTGGAACCTTCGCGCAGGTGCGCGAGGCGATCCACGCCGCCGCCAACGCCTGAGGAGGACGGCATGAACCAGCATGTGACGCCGCGCCTCGACCGCCGGTCCTTCGTCATCGGCACCGCCGCGCTCGGCGGCGGCCTCGCCCTCGGCCTCGACCTTCCCTTCGGCGGGCCGCAGATCGTGCGCGCCGCGGATGGCTCGCCCGAGGTCAACGCCTGGGTCGTGATCCGCCCCGACGACACCGTGGTGATCCGCATCGCCCGCTCGGAAATGGGCCAGGGCTCGCTGACCGGTCTCGCCCAGCTCGTCGCCGAGGAATTGGCTTGCGACTGGAGCAAGGTCACGACCGAATATCCGACGCCGGGCCAGAACGTCGCCCGCAAGCGCGTGTGGGGCGATTTCTCCACCGGCGGCAGCCGCGGCATCCGCGCGTCGCAGGACTACGTCCGCAAGGGCGGCGCCGCCGCGCGGATGATGCTGATCCAGGCCGCCGCCGACGAGTGGAAGGTGCCGGTGGCCGAATGCACGGCTGCGAATAGCGTCATCACCCACAAGGCCTCGGGCCGGACCACGACCTACGGCAAGGTGGCCGAGGCCGCCGCGAAGCTGACGCCGCCAGCCGACGTGAAGCTGAAGGATCCGAAGGACTGGACCCTGATCGGCAAGGGCGTGAGACGGCTCGATACCGCCGACAAGGTCACCGGCGCGATGATCTACGGCGCCGACATGAAGCTGCCGAACATGCTCAACGCCGCGATCAAGGACTGTCCGGTCACCGGCGGCAAGCTGAAGAGCTATGACGAGGCCAAGATCGCCGGCATGAAGGGTGTCAAGAAGGTGGTCGCGATCGACGGCACCGCCGTGGCCGTGGTCGCCGACACCTGGTGGCACGCCAAGACCGCGCTCGATGCGCTGCCGATCTTGTGGGACGAAGGCGAGAACGCCAAGGTCTCCTCGGCCTCGATCGCCAAATGGCTCGCGGAAGGATTGGAGTCCGGCCCCGCCTTCGTCGGCAACGAGAACGGCGACGCCAAGGCGGCGCTGGCAAGCGCGGTGAAGAAGGTCGAGGCTACCTACAACTATCCCTATCAGAACCACGCCACCATGGAGCCGATGAACGCCACCGCGCTCTACACGCCCGAGCGATGCGAGGTGTGGTGCGGCACGCAGAACGGCGAGGCGGCGTTCGCCGCAGTGCTGGAAGCCTCAGGGCTGCCCGCCGACAAATGCGAGGTGCACAAGCTGATCCTCGGCGGCGGCTTCGGCCGGCGCGGCCAGACCGACTATGTCCGCCAGGCGGTGAAGATCGCCAAGGAGATGCCGGGCACCCCGATCAAGCTGTTGTGGTCGCGCGAGGAGGACATGACGCATGGCCGCTATCACCCGATCACGCAGTGCAAGCTGACCGGCGGCTTCGACGCCGACAACAATCTGACGGCGCTGCACATGCGCATCTCCGGCCAGTCGATCCTGTTCAGCCTGCGGCCCGACGCGCTGGTCAACGGCAAGGATCCCGCGACCTTCCAGGGGCTGGCGCCATCGGGCGAGGCGACGATCGGCTACTCCGTGCCGAACCTGCTGATCGAGCATTCGATGCGCAACCCGCACATCAATCCGGGCTTCTGGCGCGGCGTCAACGTGAACCAGAACGCGATCTATCTCGAATGCTTCATGGACGAGCTCGCCGATGCGGCCGGCCAGGACCCGCTGGAGTTCCGCCGCAAGCTGATGGCCGACCATCCCAAGCATCTCGCGGTGCTGAACGCCGTCGCGGAGAAGATCGGCTGGGGCACCCCGGCGCCGGACGGCGTGTACCGTGGCCTCGCTCAGCTGCACGGCTATGGCAGCTACGTCGCGGGCGCCGCCGAGATCTCGGTGATCGACGGCAGCAAGATCAAGATCCACCGTATCGTCGCCTCGACCGATCCGGGCTATGTCGTCAACCCGGCGCAGGTGGAGCGGCAGATCGCCGGCTCGTTCGTCTACGGCCTGTCGGCGCTGTTCTACGGCGGCTGCACCGTGAAGGACGGGCGCATCGTCGAGACCAATTTCGACACCTACAACTCGATGCGCATCGCCGAGATGCCGAAGGTGGACGCGATCATGATCCCGAGCGGCGGCTTCTGGGGCGGCGTCGGCGAGCCGACCATCGGCGTCGCCGCGCCGGCGGTGCTGAATGCGTATTTTGCCGCTACGGGAAAGCGCATCCGCTCGGTGCCACTGCGCGACCAGAACATCACCTTCGCATGATCCGCGTGGCGGCAGCCGTTGGGAACCATGGCCGCCGCCATGCTATTCTGAATGGATGAGAGTGAGCCAGCGCACCCGCAGAGAGGTCGGCGGCCTGATCGCGGCGGGCGCAGCCCTGCTCGCCGCGCCGGCGGTGCTGCGCGCGCAGACGACGGCGCGCGTGATCATCATCGGCGGCGGTTTTGGTGGCGCGAGCTGCGCCCGCGCCCTGCGCCAGGCCGGCGCGAAGCTTGACGTCACGCTTGTGGAGACCAACAAGACATTCACCTCGTGCCCCCTGAGCAACGAGGTCATTGCCGGCCTGCGCGATATCACAGCGCAGCAGTTCGGCTACGACAAGGTCGCCGCCGAAGGCGTGCGCGTCGTGCTACAGGCGGCCACCGCCATCGATGCGGCTGCACACAAGGTGGCGCTCGCCGACGGCGCCACGCTGGCCTATGACCGCCTGGTGCTGGCACCCGGCATCGATCTCGATTTCACGGCCCTGCAAGGCTACGACGAGGCTGCCTCGACGGTCATGCCGCATGCCTACAAGCCCGGCGAACAGACGCTGCTGCTGCGCAAGCAGATCGAGGCGATGCCGGATGGCGGCACGGTGGCGATCGCCGTCCCCGCTAATCCGTCGCGCTGCCCGCCGGCGCCCTACGAGCGCGCCAGCCTGATCGCGCATTACCTCAAGGCCCACAAGCCGAAGTCGAAGGTGCTGATCCTCGACGCCAAGGATACTTTCTCGCAGCAGAAGCTGTTCGAGCAGGCTTGGCAGGAGCTCTACCCAGGGATGATCGAGCGCATCCCGTTGTCGCAAGGAGGCCGCGTCACCGGCGTCGAAGTCGGCACGCGCACCGTGATCACCGAGTTCGGCAACTACAATCCGGATGTCGCCAACATCATCCCGCCGCAGAAGGCCGGCCGCATCGCCGTGATCGCCGGCGCCGCCGACCGCACCGGCTGGTGCCCGATCGACGCCGCGACCTTCGCCTCGACGCTCGTCCCCGACGTCCACGTCATCGGGGACGCCTGTCTCGGCGGCGGCATACCGAAATCAGCCGGCGCGGCGCAGGCGCAGGGGAAAGCCTGTGCGGCCGTGATCGCGCGCGACCTGATCGCACGTCGGATCGAGCCGCCGCCGCTGACCGGCGTCTGCTACAGCCTCGTCGCGCCGGACTACGCGTTCTCGTTGTCGGGCGTGTATCAGCCGAAGGGAGACCTGTTCGCCGAGGTGGAGGGCAGCAGGACCAGCCCCCTCGATGCCCCACCTGCGGCGCGTGCCAACGAGGCAGAGGCGACAACGGCCTGGTTCAAGGCGCTGACCCATGATGCGTTCGGCTAGCCGGTTCATCGCGATCCTCATCATCGCCCTGCCCGCGACCGCCGCCGCGCAGCAGCTCGCGCCGTATACGATCAGCGGCGACGGCATCGCGCAATCGCTCACCGGCCAGCCCGGCGACGCCGCGCGCGGCCGTGCGCTCGTTCTCGCACGCAGCTCGACCTGCATCCTCTGCCATTCCGGCCCGTTCCCGGAAGCGCGCTTCCAGGGCGATCTCGCGCCCAGCCTTGCCGGCGCCGGCAGCCGTTCGACGATGCCGCAGCTCCGCTTGCGGCTGGTCGATGCCTCCAGGCTCAATCCGGCAACGATCATGCCGTCCTATTATCGCATTGACGGACTGACGCGCGTCGGTTCCGCCTGGCGCGACAAGCCGATCCTGTCGGCGGAGCAGATCGAAGACATCGTCGCCTATCTCGCGACCTTGCGCGAGTGAGCCCATATGACCGGCATGTTCGAACGATCCCACATCTCGCGCCGCCATTTGCTGCAACTGGCGGGAACGCTCACCGCGGCCAGCGCGCTGCCGCTGATCACGGTCCGGCCGGCGCAGGCGACGCCGGCGATGCTGGCGTCCGCCATCCGCAACCTCGTCGGCGAGGCCAAGGTGACGGTCGGCAAGGTCCGGCTCGACATCCCGCCGCTGGTGGAGAACGGCAACACCGTGCCCATGACGGTCAGCGTCGATCACCCGATGACGCCTGACAATTTCGTCAAGAGCATCCACGTCTTCAACGAGAAGAACCCGCAGCCCAACGTCGCCAGTTTCCACCTGACGGCGAGCGCCGGCCGCGCCCAGGTCACGACGCGCATCCGGCTCGCCGACACCCAGAAGGTGGTGGCGATCGCGAAACTGTCCGACGGCACGTTCTGGTCGGCGAGCGTCGACGTCATCGTGACCTTGGCCGCCTGCACCGAGGAGATGCCGTGATGCCTGCCGCCCTCGTCAACGTTCCCGCCAAGGCCAGGCGCGGCGCCGTCATCGAGATCAAGACGCTGATGAGCCACGTCATGGAGCCGGGCTATCGCCATACGGCCGCAGGCGAGGCCATCCCCCGTGACATCATCACGAGCTTCACCTGCAGGTTCAATGGCGCCGAGATCTTCCGCGCCGACCTCTATCCGGCCATCGCCGCCAATCCGTTCCTGTCGTTCTTCACCACGGCGACCGAGAGCGGCCGCTTCGCCTTCGAGTGGATCGGCGACAACGGCTTCGTCGCTACCGCCGCGGCGACGATCACGGTCGACTGATGCGGCCGGCGCTTCTCACTGTCATGACGATGATCGCCCTGACCTTGCCCGTGCTGGCCGGCGAGATTGCAGAGTCCGCGCGCCGCTCCGGCTATGACTTCATGTCGTCGGACACCAAGGCGATGCAGGACGACGACACCGCCAATCCAGCGATGCTGTCGGTGCTCGACGGCGAGGCGCTGTGGACGACGAAGGCAGGCACGGCCAACAAGGCGTGCGGCGATTGTCACGGCGCGGTCGATGTCAGCATGAAGGGCGTCGCTGCGCGCTATCCCGCCTTCAATGCCGCGAGCGGTGTGCCGGTCGATCTCGGCCAGCGCGTCAATCTCTGCCGCAGGCAGCATCAGGAGGCCGCGCCGTTCGCAGCAGAGAGCCGCGAGCTGCTGGCGCTGACGGCGCTGATCGCGAAGCAATCGCGCGGGATGCCGATCACCGCCGGTAACGACCCGCGGCTGGCGTCCTCGATCGCACGCGGCCGCGACTTGTTCTTTCAGCGCCAGGGCCAGCTCAATCTCGCCTGCGCCAACTGCCACGACGATAATTGGGACAGGCATCTCGCGGGCTCATCGATCACACAGGGACAGCCGACCGGCTATCCGATCTATCGCCTGGAATGGCAGGGCATGGGCTCGCTGCAGCGCCGCCTCCGCGGCTGCATGACCGGCGTGCGCGCGCAAGCCTTCGACTTCGACGCGCCGGACGTGATCGCACTCGAGCTCTATCTGATGTCGCGGGCACGCGGCATGACGATGGACGCGCCGGCCGTGCGACCGTGAACGTGGGGCACCATCGGTGCGCTCCCTCTTCCCATTCGTCACGGGGCCGCAACGAGCTTTGCTCGCGCTGAGAGGGTTGGGGTGAGCAGACGCACGGGAAGTGTTCGTGGAGAGACCTGTCCCCGTCACCCGGATTGCATCTTCGATGCAATCCGACCTCTCCCCGCCCTAGCGAAGCTTCGCTTCGCCCTGGCGGGGCGAGGTGCACCTTCACTGCCGCGAGAGCTCAACAACATCATGCTGCTGTACATCGAGTCGAACTTGTAGAAATTGATAGCCAGCGATGAGCACACCCCAGCTCAGATCGCGAGCTGCCAAGGCCGCCACGCGCATCACGCCCCTGTCTTCCGCCGCTTCCGCCCGCGCGCCCTGATCGTATCGATCGCAGGCGGCGGCCCTTCCGAGACCTGCTTCAGGCGTGGATCGGCGGCGATGAAGTCGATGAAGGTGCGGACCTTGGCCGAGAGATATTTGCGGCTCGGATAGACCGCCATCAGCGGCGCCTTGAGCGTCAACGCCTCCGGCAGCACCGTCTCGAGCCGGCCTGTCGCGAGATCATCCATGATCAGCCAGCGCGGCAACACGGCAATGCCCATGCCAGCGACGGCGGCATGGTGAAGCAGCGTTTCGTTGCCGCTGATCAGCACGTCCTTGAAAGCCGGCATGACCTCGCCGTCGGGACCAGGCAGCGTCATCGCGCGCGTGGGGATCAGCGCATATCTCAGGAACGCATGGCCATTGAGATCGGCCAGCGCCGTCGGCCGGCCCGCCGCGGCGAGATAGCGTGGCGCAGCGACGAACTGCATCAGGATCGAGGGTAGCGGACGGGCGATCAGTCCGTCACCGGGCGAGGCCGAGGTGCGGAGCGCGAGATCGAAACCCTCGTCGATGAGATTGACGAGCCGGCCGCTGAGGTCGACATCGAGCACGACCTCCGGATAGCGCGAGCGATAGGCGGCGAGCACGTCGGCGAACAGCGAATTCGCAAACCACACGGAGGCGCTGAGCTTCAACGTGCCGCGCGGCAGCACGGTGGCCTCGCTGACATCAGCCTCGACGTCGTCGAGCTGCTCCAGCAGCTGACGCACCTGCTCGAAATAGACCACACCGGCTTCGGTCAGCCCGACGCGGCGGCTGGTGCGGTTGAGCAGCCGGGTCGACAGCCGCCGCTCCAGCTCCATGACGTGCTTGGAGACCATGGCGGGTGACAGGCTCAGCCGCTCGGCCGCCGCAGCGAAGCTCTTGAGCTCGGCGACCTGGCAGAACACCCGGATGCTGACGAGGGAGTCCATTGATCATCAACCAGCAAGAAATGATTTCTCAACGGGAGGCATAATGATCAATCCAGAAGAAATCATCAACCTGCGCCGACCAGCCCCCACTCGTTTGGAGACTTCCATCGTGTCCACCACTGCATCGACCACCGATCTCACCCCGCTTCGGCCCTCGCTCGCGCTGCGCATCGGCCTGTGGACCGCACAGGCCCTGATCTTCGTGGCCTTTGGCGGAGCCGGCCTGACCAAGCTGTTCACGCCGATCCCGCAGCTTGCGGCGATGATGCCGTGGGCAGGTGAGTATTCCGAGGTTTTCGTGCGCGCGATCGGGCTGGTCGATCTCGCCGGCGCGCTCGGCATCATCCTGCCGTCGCTAACCCGCATCATGCCGCGCCTGACCGTCCTCGCCGCGCTCGGCTGCGCCACGCTCCAGGTGTTCGCCCTCGCCTTTCATCTTTCCCGCGGCGAGGCCGCCGTCACCCCGCTCAATATCCTGCTGCTCGCCTTGTCGCTGTTCGTGCTGTGGGGCCGCAACAACAAGGCGCCGATCCGGCCGCGCAACTGACCCGGCAACCACCGGCCTTGGAATCGCCACGGCCGACGGTTTCCCTTGCGACGAGAAAGCAGCGATGAGCGAACCCGTTCAAGATCTCTCCCGTCGCGGCTTCGTCGCTGGCGCGACGGCCCTCGGCACTCCAACCCCCGCCGTGCCGGCCGTCGCCCAGCATCGCGCCGGCATCGTCATCCTGATCGATCGCAATGATCCGCACGTGATGGGCCACGCCATCAGCTATTCGGGGAATCTCACGCGGCATTTCGCCAGCCTCGGACAGACGCCCATCATCGAGGTCGTCGCCAACGGCAGCGGCATCGATGTCTTCCGCGCCGACAAATCTCCGTTGAAGGAGCCGATCGCCGCACTGCGCCAGATGTATCCGCATATCGGCTTCAGCATGTGCGCCTCGTCGAAGGCGATCGCCGAGAGCAAGGAGAATCTGATGATCGAGCTGATCGAGGGCGCGAAGCTCGTGCCATTCGGCATCGGCCGCGTCGTCGAGTTGCAGCGCAAGGGCTGGGCCTACATCCATGGCTGAGACTGTTTCCTTCAGCGCCCTCACGCGCCGCACAGCGCTGCTGGGAGCCGCCACCGCCCTCCTTGTATCCTCGCCGCGCGTCCGCGCCGCGGCTGATGATCCGAGGCCGCCGCTGTTCCGCAGCGGCCGCAGCCAGTTCATCGTCGAGCGGCCGCGCAATCCGCTGCCGCCGTTGAAGCTGCAGGACTTGAGCGGCAAGGACGTGACGCTCGCGCCGAAGCCAGGCCATGTCACGCTGGTGAACCTGTGGGCGACGTGGTGCGCGGCCTGCAAGACCGACCTGCCGACGCTCGCCGCACTGGACCGCGTCCGGATGCCGGCGCTCGACGTCTGGACCATCTGCACCGACCGCCGCGACATCAAGACCATCCGCCGATACGCGGAAACGGTCGCGATGCCCCGTCTGTCCTTCGCCGACCCGCATGCGCAGGCGACCAATCCAGCCAATGCCGACGCCTCCGTCTTCGCCACGCCGGCGATGCCGATCACCTATCTGATCGGGATAAGCGGCTTGATCGAAGGCGATGTGACCGGTGCGGCAGAGTGGCTGTCCGAGCCCGGTGAGGCGCTGCTGCGCTACTATCTCGATCAGCCGGCCACGTGACGGTCGAAGACAGATCCGGCGGCCGGACTGGTGAGACGGTGCAGGCATTTGCCTCACCACAACGTCATTCCGGGGCAAGGCCGACAGGCCGTGAACCCGGAATCTCGATGTTGTCTTGCGTCGGCTTTCAACAAGCTCGAGATTCCGGGTTCAATCGCCAACCCGCCGCCGCTTCGCGACGTCGAGTTGACGATTGCCCCGGAATGACCGTCTGAACCAACTTGGCTTTCGTGCCGCAGTCGGCCTACTCCGCCGGCGCCGCTTGCATGTCGGCATGCGGCACGTAGCTCTCGGACATGCCGAGCCGTCCCAGCCAGAACAGCCCGCCCGCGACCACGACATAGGCCAGCGCCACCGCCGGCGTCACACCGAAGCCGCCGCCGATGCCGACAGCCTCACCATGCATGAAGCCGAAATAGGTCATGACCGCACCGGCGAGCGCGAACGCCGCCGCCTTGGTGAAGTCGCGCTCGATGACGAACACACCGATGGCGCCCAGCACGAGGCCGGCGAGGATCGAGCCGCCACCCATCACTTCCAGGCCGTGATACAGCACGCCCTGCTGCGGCAGCGCGGCGATCGCGGCGGTCTTCACCGCGTCCACCTTGTCGGCAGCGAGCCCGCCGACAGCCTGCGCCGCCGTCACCGTCGAGGCCAGCATGGTGTCGATCTGCAGCTTGGCCCAGGCGGCGAGATGCGGCGTGAACGCGAGCACGATCGCCGGCGCGTGCTTGACCGGCGTCGTCTGGAACGCCTGCGCGCCGATCAGCATGCCGATGTAGAGCAGGATCGGCGAGATCGCGACCACCGGCACCAGCGCCAGCAGCACCGAGATGATGCCGAGCCAGGACAGCACGATCACCATCAGCCCGGTCGCCGCGGAGTAGCCGATGCGGCCGCCCATCGCCTTCCAGCCGGGATGGCCGATGTAGACGGCGTTGATGAAGGGATTGCCCATCATGCAGCCGATCAGGCTGACGACGCCGTCGGCGGTCAGCACGCGCGTCGTCGGATACTCGTCGCCCGCGGCTTCCGCGCTCTCGACATTGTCCATGGCCTCGACGAGGTCGTAGATGCCGAACGGGATCGCGGTCACCAGGATCACGCCGAGATATTCGAAGCCGGAGAACACCGTGCCGAACGCCGGCAGCGGCACCGAGAAGCCAAAGTTGGCGAAGGCATCGCCGACGCCCTTCACGCTGAGCCCGCCGAGGCCGAGGCCGAACAGGTTGGAGCCCCAGGCGATGACCATGCCGACCGCGATCGCCACGAGACCGGCCGGCAGGCCTTTCGGATATTTCACGCCGCCGAACCAGCTGACCAGGATGATCGCGAAGCACACCAGCCCGATCTGCGGCGTCATGTACATCTCGAGCGCCGGCCGCATCGAGATGAAGGTGACCGAGACGCCGGCGAGCGTGCCGAGCAGCGCCGCCCTCGGCGTGATCTTGCGGATATAGGGCGCGACGAAACCGCCGATCATCAGGATGAAGCTCTGGAAGAACACCCAGACGAGGCCGGCCGACCAGCCCTTCAGGGGATCGCCGGTCTTCAAGGTGACCGGCAGCATGATCACGAAGGTCACGATGAACATGTGCGGGACGCTGACGCCCGAGGGTAGCGCGCAGACGTCGCTGCGTCCGGTCTTCTGCGCCAGCCGATAGGCGAGGAACGCGTAGTACAAGGTCGACAGGCACATCATCAGGCCGAGCGCCGGCAGGATGCGGCCGAACACCAGGCTGTCCGGCATCTTCAGCACGAAACGCAACAGCCCGGTGAGGACGAGCATGTTGACGAGGATGTTGGTGCCGAAACCGAAGAACGCGTTCCAGTCCCCTTGTGTCCAGAGCACCGGTTTGAAATCCGCACTTGTCGAGCTTGCCGTCCCGCTTCCGCTCATCGCCTTGCTCCCCTGTTGCCTGCAGCGACTACATGATCAAACTCATCCGTCTCAGATCTTTCAGCTCGTCTCTCAGATCATGGCCTTCAGCACCGCGGCCGAGTCCGCGACCCAGCCGAAGATGCCGCCCTGGGCCTTGATCATCTTCAGCCCGATCTCGTGGAATTCCGGGAAGTAGGACGCGCAGCCATCGGAGATGACGACGCAGCGATAGCCGCGGTCATTGGCCTCGCGTACGGTGGTGTTGACGCAGACCTCGGTGGTGACGCCGCACACCAGCAGATTGGCGATGCCATGGAGCTTCAGCACCTCGCCCAACTCGGTCGCGTAGAAGGCACCCTTCCCCGGCTTGTCGATCACGACCTCGCCATCGACGGGATAGAGCGCGGGAATGATGTCGTGCCCGGCCTCGCCGCGGATGAGGATGCGCCCCATCGGACCGGGATCGCCGATGCGAAGCGACGGCGCGCCGCGCTCGACCTTGGCCGGCGGCGCATCCGACAAATCCGGCTCGTGGCCCTCACGGGTGTGAATGACCAGCATGCCGGCCTCGCGTGCCGCCGCCAGCACATTCGCGATCGGCTCGACCGCGCGGGCAAGCTGCGACACGTCATTGCCCAGTGTCTCGCCGAACCCGCCCGGCTCCATGAAGTCGCGCTGCATGTCGATGATGACCAGCGCGGTCTTGGACAGATCGAGCGTGATCGGCTCCGGCTCGGCGATGATCGTCGCGGTTGCCGCTGCAGATGAGTTCGCCATGTCAGCCGCCTGCCTCCCCGCGAGAATGTCTCGCAACTGATGAAGCAAGCGGTGTGCCATTGTGTACAATGCGGCGAGGCGCGACGGCCCTGGCGAAGCACGAACTAATTCAAGGGGTTGAGAAGATGGCCGACATTGCCCGGTTGCTGGGCAGGCTCGTTCGGCGCGAACTCAGCCCATTTCATGAGCGATCATTGCATGCAATGATCGCCATGCTGCATCGCCTTGCGCCAAGGAAGGAGATTGAGCTTCACCTCGTCCCGCCTGTGCGCAGCATGCCACCGATCGCGCCAAACCGACAAATGTCGGGTCAAGCCCGGGACGACGGCGGGAGAACGTCACATCACCTTCCGATAAAAATAATCTTCTTGCTATTTTTCGGAAATCATGATTGTCTATGCGCATCCCGCCTCATCGCAGAGGGGCGTAGCGCGCGATCGTCACGACACGCGAGGCGGGGAAGCGATGGCCGCGAGAGATCGCAGCGTCCTCTTTCGAGGGCGCGGACGAACGATGGCTTGCGGACGTGAAGTCGCAGCGTCCTGACACCCCGACGCTGGTGTCACCCGCGCAATGCGCAAGCATTGTCGCGGCATGGTGGCCAACAAGCCCGGCGCACCAGGGAGACTGCGTATAAGCGTGAAGACCGTCGCGCAGGGAATGCCGGAGTGTTCGGCTTTGCCTGTGGTACCTGCCGCCTGCATTTTTTTCGCAGGCGGGCCATGGGTGAGGCCTTCACCCGGCATTCCCTGCGCCCTCTGCATGATTTGCGAGGGACAGTTTCAATGCATGCCTCGGGCGCGACGCGCCGCGAGATTGCGATGTCATGTCCGTGCTGTTTGAGACTGTGAAACCGACCACAAGCGACGCTGCCGTAGGGTGGGCAAAGGCGCGCCCTGGACCTGCGTTGCCAGCGAAGCTCCTTCCCACGCCGTGCCCACCATAGCTGTCGAGCACGCTGATGCACAGTGGGCACGCGACCGCCCTGCGGGCGTCCGCTTTGCCCACCTACAGACTACGGACTACAAACTCCACCGCCGTCCTTTGCTCGCATGCAGTCGCCTCACCCTCCGCTGTCGTCCCGGACAAGCCATGACGCGCGCCAGCGCGGCATGGCGCCGATCCGGGACCCATACGCCGCAGCAGTCGTGATGAGCACAATGCCAATGACCAGCCTGCCTCAAACCGCTCCCCGGGGGTATGGGTCCCGGCGTTCGCCGGGACGACAGCGGTGGCTGTCGAGACAGCTCTGCTCTCACGCAAACTAGGACGCCTGCCTCGCCGGCTTGCGCTCCACCGGGTGGATGTCGATGCCGCGCAGCCTTCCCAGCCGCAGCACATCCATCGCGACGGTGCGGCCGATGCGATCGCGGTCGAGCACGCGGATCAGGTCGTCGACGCCGTTGATGTCGGCGCCGTCGAGGCTGATCACGACATCGCCCGGCAGCAGGCCGGCACGCGCCGCCGGGCCATCCGGCTCGATCTGCATCAAGAGCGCGCCCATCTTGTTCTCGACGCCGGCGAGCAGCGCGTGACGCCGCGGCACCGGCGCGGTCTGCCCGGAGACGCCGATATAGGCGCGGCGGACATAGCCGTGGCGGATGATTTCCGACAGCACGAACTGCGCGGTGTTGCTCGCGACCGCAAAGCAGATGCCTTGCGCCCCCTGGATGATGGCGGTGTTGATGCCGATCACCTCCGCGGCCGAGGACACCAGCGCCCCGCCGGAATTGCCGGGGTTGAGCGCCGCATCGGTCTGGATGACGTCCTCGATCATCCGGCCCGAGACCGAGCGAATCGAGCGCCCCAGCGCCGACACCACGCCGGCCGTCACGGTCGATTCGAAGCCGAGCGGGTTGCCGATCGCGACCACGAGCTGGCCGCGCCGCAGGCTCTTGGAGTTGCCGAGCGCGGCGTAGCGCAGGTCGCGCGCGTGATTGGCGCGCAGCAAAGCGAGATCGGTGTCGGGATCGACGCCCAGCACCTGCGCATCGGTGACGACGCCCTCGACGTCGCGCAGCCGGATGGCCTTCGACGAGCCGACCACATGGCTGTTGGTCAGCACCAGCCCGTCGGGCGAGATCACGATGCCCGAGCCGAGGCCGCCGCGCTCGGCGCGGGAGCCGGCTTTGGGGCCAGTCTCGACACGCACGACCGCAGGGCCGACGCGCTCGGTGACGTCGATGACGGCATTGGAATAGGCGTCGAGCAGCGCCCGGTCATCGGCCGGGGCAGCAGACGACGCTTGCGCCGGCGACAGCGCGTCGCCGGCGAGATCGGAGGTAAAGTCCAACATGGCAAGATTTCCTTCGGCCGCTCAGATGGGTAGCAGCCTGCCCCGGCGCAAGGTGGCGGTCTGTCCCGTTCGCAAGGCGGGCGAGCTGATCCGCACTTGCGGCCGTCGTTCGAGACGCCCGCCTCCGGCAGGCTCCTCAGGACGAGGACCGGCTGCGCGGCAATATCTCAAACCCTCATGGTGAGAAGCGCCGCACGCCAAAATGAGCCAAGCAGTCGGTCCAGATGGCGGTGCGTCTCGAACCATGAGGCCGAGACGCCGGATCCCAAGCCGCACTTGCCGTGACTCACGAGCGATGTGATAGGACTGGACGCGGATATTTGATGCAATTGATTGCGGGAGAAAACATGCGGCTGCGAGACCGGCTGTTGTCGTTGTGTGGGGCCATTGTGCTGGGAGCCGGCATGACCGGCGCATCGCTGGCGGCGAGCGCCACGGTGCGCAGCGGCGACACGATCCAGCTCGGCGACACTGTGTTCCGGCTCGACGGCATCGATGCGCCGGAGGTCGACCAGCTCTGCATCGACGATCACGCCGATTCCTGGAGCTGCGGCGTCGAGGCGCGCGAGCAGCTCGGCAAGCTGATCGGCGGGCGCTCGGTGCGCTGCGACGATCTCGGTCCCGACAAGCCGCTCAAGACCCGCAGGATCGGCCTCTGCACCATCGACGGCGACAAGGTCAGCCTCAACCAACAGGTCGCGCGCGCGGGCTACGCCATGAGCGCGGATCCGGCGATCAAGTATCGCGCCAAGGACGATGTCGCCGCGGCCAAGGAGGCGGTGCGCGGGCTGTGGAAGGGATGCTTCGTCGCGCCCTCGGAGTTCCGCGCCGACAAGAAGGACGGCGCCCTGCTCGGCGCCGCCTGCCGCGCCGACCGCGACCGCGAGATCCGTGCGGTGCTGTTCCCGGACGCGCCGAGCGCGCCGCCGGGCTGCAGCATCAAGGGCAAGTTCGCGGTGCGCGCCCGCGTGACCGGCAACATCGGCATCTACCATCTGCAGGGCTGCCCGAGCTATCCCGCGACCACCGAGCCCGACCGCTGGTTCTGCTCGGAGGACGACGCACGCGCCGCCGGCTTCCGCCGTGCGTTCAACTGCCGCGCACCGAAGAAGTGAGGACGGCCCGCTCGTGCTTCTCAATGCCGCATCAGCTGGTCCATCAGCGGCTGACGCGCCAGATCGTGCCGTTGCCGTCTTCGGAGATGAGCAGGCTGCCGTCGCGCGCCACGGTGACGCCGACCGGCCGCCCCCAGACCTCGCGATCGTTGACGACGAATCCGGTGACGAAATCCTCGTATTCGCCGGTGGGCGCGCCGTCCTTGAGCCTGATCCGGATCACCTTGTAGCCGGTGCGCTTCGACCGGTTCCACGAGCCGTGCTCGGCGGCGAAGGCATCGCCGCGATACTCCGGCGGAAACAGATTTCCGTCGTAGAACGTCAGACCGAGCGAGGCCGAATGCGGCTGCAGCAGCACGTCGGGCACGGTGATCCTGCCCTTCAGGTCGGGGCGCTCGCCGGCATGGCGCGGGTCGGGGTTGTCGCCGATGTAGTACCAGGGCCAGCCATAGAAGCCGCCCTCCTTCACCCGCGTGACATAATCCGGCACCAGATCGTCGCCGAGCCCGTCGCGCTCGTTGGTCGAGCACCACGGCGCTCCGGTTGCCGGCTGGATGGCGAGGCCGACGCAGTTGCGGATGCCGGTGGCGAACAGGCTGCGGTTCTGGCCGTCGGGATCGAATGCCAGCACGCCGGCACGGTCGGTCTCTCCGCCCCAGCCCGCGCCGAGCGGATGCGCCTTGATCCAGGCACTGATTCCGCCGGCTGGCTCTCCCAGCGCTTCGCCGACATTGCCGGCGGAGCCGACCGACACCAGCATGCGCTTGTCGTCCCTGGTGAAGACGATATCGCGCGTCGAATGGCCGTAGCCGGCCGGCAGATCGGCGATCGTCTGGGCCGCGGCCGACGCCTTCATGTCGCCAGCCCGATAGGGAAAGCGCATGACGCGCTCGGTGCTTGCGACATAGACCCATTGCGGATCGCGGCTCGGATAGAACGCGATGCCGAAGGGATGGCCGAGACGGTCGGCAAAGATCTCGCTGGAGGCGACCTTGCTGCCGTCCTCGCTCGGGCGCAGCACGCGGACGCGCCCGGCCCGGGTCTCGGCGACGAAGATGTCGCCATTCGGCGCGGTGCGGAGGATGCGCGGCCCGTTCAGCCCCTCGGCGAACAGCGCGACCTTGAAACCGTCGACGACCTTCGGCACGGCGGAGGCCGGTCGTTGCACCACGCGGGACACGTTCGCGGCGGACGCCGTCGCCCCCGGCTTGGGCAGGTCTTCAGGGCGGATCAGCCTGATCGTGCCCGGTGCATCACCCTGCCAGCTGCCGAACGCGTCCTTGCCTTTCAGCACAGCAGGTTCGGCTGCGGCGGCGGTCGCCGCCAACGCGCTCAAGGTCGCCACGACAGCCGTGCTCATCAGTCTCGTCATGCAGTCCTCGCGCGTCTCGAACGGCCGGCAGTCTACCCCGATCGAGGACCGGCGATCACGTGTCGCCGCGATGGGACGCGATCACGACAGCGCCCCGAGCACACCGCGCGTCGCCTGGTCGATCTCCTCGACATAACGTCGGCGCGCGAAGGACTCGGTCAGGAAGCCGATCACCTTGCGGCTGTTCTCCGATTCCAGCACCGCCAGCTCTTCCGCGCCGGAATCGTCGAAGATCTTCATCGCCGTCTTGACGTTCATTTCGGGCAACAGCGCGACGTCGAAATATTTAGCGAGCTCGACCACCTGGATCTCGTCGGCAATGGAGTCCAGTTCGCCCGAGAACAAATCGGGCAAGGAGACCAGCCCGCAATAATCGTCGCTGTTGTTCACCACCACCACCGCCTGGCGCGTGCCCAGCGCGAACTCGCGCCGACAGGCCGCGATGCTGGTCGTGGTCGGCACCTTGGCGACGTCGGAGCGCATCAGCCGCTCGACCGTGAGGTTGCGCAGCCAACCGACGTCATTGGCGCTGCGGATGGTCTCGCCGCGCAGATGCAGTCGCCAGGTCGAGAACGAGTGGCCGAACAGGACGCGGACGCACACCGACGTCACGATGCAGGCGCCCAGCACGACGGCCGTGACGTCGACGCTGCGGGTCATTTCCAGCACCAGGAACGACATCGTCAGCGGCCCGCCGACGATGGCGACACCGAGCGTCGCCATGCCGGTGAGCATCGCCACCAGCGGGTCGATCGCGAGCCCGAGGCCGGCCAGCGCGAGCAGTCCCGCAAACAGCTTGCCGAGCAGGCTGCCGACGAACAGCGAGGCGAAGAACAGACCGCCGCGGAAGCCCGAGGCCAGCGAGATCAGGCAGGCGGCGAGCTTGAGCACGATGATGGTGGCGATCATGCCGACCGCCATCTCGCGATGCAGATCGAGCAGCATCGCGCCGTGGCCAGCCGCCAGCACCTGCGGCGTCACGATCGCCATGGCGCCGACACAGACCCCGCCGATCACCGGGCGCAGCCAGACCGGGATGCGGACGAACAGCCGCTCGACCGCCGGCGAGGCGCGCATCACCACGATGCCGATGCCGGCGACGAGGAGCGCCAGCACGAACAGCGCGATGTATTGCTCGAAGCCGACCGCGCCGACCTTGGCGATCTCCAGCGAATACGGCGCGCCGGCGAGATATTGCGAGGTCAGCGCACCTGCCAGCGACGCCGCCAGAATCGGCGCCGCGCTGCCCACGGAGTAGACGCCGACGATCAGCTCACAGGCATAGAACGCGCCGGTGATCGGCGCGCCGAAGGCGGCCGCAATGGCTGCCGCCGCACCGCAGCCGAGGATGAGGCGCAGATCGTTGCGGCGGAGTGTGAGATACTGCCCGAGAAGCGAGGCGACGCCGGCGCCGATCTGGGTGTAGCCGGCCTCAAGCCCGACCGACGCGCCGGAGCCGTTGGAAACCAGGGTCTGGCCGCTCACCACGATGCTGTCCCGCATCGACAGCCGTCCGCCGCGCAGCGCATTGGCCTCGACGGGGTCGACCGCGGCCGCGATCTTCCAGCGCCGCCGCAGCCATTCCATGATCCCGAGCGCGAGGCCGCCGCAGGCGGGTGCGATCAGCGCGACCGCCGGGTTGACCCAGGTATGAGCGCTGAGCCGGACATCGATCGGAATGCCATAGATGACCACATGCGCGACCTGCGCGATCAGGCTCATCACCGTCACGATCGCACCCGTCGCGACGCCGATCACCAGCGCCAGCGGTATCAGGTAGAACTCGTTGCTGCGCAGCAGGGCCCGCAGCCGCGTGACCACCCGGTTCGAAGCCTTGCGATCGATGATATGCGACAGCGTCGACAGCACGGAGAGCCATTTCTTCTACGATGAGGCCTCGCCGTGGCAATAACCCGTCGCAACTAGCGGAACAAGCGCGAATTCCTGTCCAGTCGAAACGTGGTTGACCGGTCCGGAAAGTGGAACCGCCGCGGCCCGCGCGATCCTACGCCTCCGCGCGGCACCGCTGAGGTCACAAGCAGCCCAAGTTTAAAACGACGGCGCCCGCCACGGGAGACTCCGCAACGGGCGCGTGCAACTCAAATCGAGGAGATCGACCGTTCAGACCCGCTCGATGATGATCGCGGGTGCCATGCCACCGGCCGCGCACATCGTGACCAGGCCGCGCTTGAGATCGCGCCGCTCGAGTTCGTCGAGCAGCGTCCCGATCAGGATGGAGCCGGTGGCGCCGATCGGATGTCCGAGCGCGATCGAGCCGCCGTTCACATTGACCTTGGCGCGATCGAGCTTGAGGTCGCGGATGTACTTCTCGGCGACGACGGCGAACGCCTCGTTGATCTCGAACAGGTCGATGTCATCAAGCTTGAGCCCGGCCTTGGCCAGCACCTTGCGCGTCGCCGGCACCGGGGCGTTCAGCATCAGGGTCGGGTCGTCGCCCATGTTGGCCATCGCCACGACGCGTGCCCGCGGCTTCAGACCATGAGCCTTGGCATAAGACGGCGACGCCAGCAGGATCGCTGCCGCACCGTCGACCACGCCCGAGGAGTTGCCGGCGTGATGGACGAAGTCGATCTCGAGGTCGGGATAGCGCTGCAGGATCAGGTTGCGATAGGTCGTGCCCTTCTCGTCAAGCGCGTAGTCGGCGATCGCCGGAAACGCCGGCTTCAGCCCGGCGAGCGCCTCCGCCGTGGTCTGCGGCCTGGGATATTCTTCGTGGTCGAGCGCGAGGCTGCCGTCCTCGCGACGTACCAGCACCAGGCTCTTCTTGAAGTGGCCGGCAGCGATCGCCGCCGCCGCGCGCTTCTGGCTCTCCAGCCCGAGCGCGTCGACATCGGCGCGGGTGATGCCTTCCATGGTGGCGATGGCGTCGGCACAGACGCCCTGGTGCGACTGCGGGTGCAGCGCGCGCAGATGCAGATTGCCGGCATCCATCATCAGCGGCCCCTCGCCGCGCCGGCCCTCCATCGACATCATCTCGCAGCCGCCGGCGACGACGAGATCCTCCTGCCCTGCCATGATCGAGGCGGCGGCGATGTTGACGCTGGTGATGCCGGAGCCGCAGAAGCGGTCGAGCGTGACGCCGGAGGCGCGGATGTCGTAGCCGGCATCGAGCGCCGACATGCGGCCGAGGTCGCCGCTCTGCGGGCCGCGCTGCGACGAGCAGCCCCAGATGATGTCGTCGACATCGCCGGTGTCGATGCCGGTGCGCTCGGCCAGCGCACGCAGCACGGTGGCGCCGAGATGCTGCGGATGCAGCCCGGCGAGCGCGCCCTTGCCGGCCTTGCCGATACCGCGCGGCGTCCTGCAGGCATCGATGATGAGCGCGTCGACCATGGTGTTTCCTTTGCCCGATGTTGCTGTGCGCTGACAGCGCGCAGCGTCTCGGCGGCCGCACGCTCTCTTTGTTGTCGCATAGCATTGCGCATGCGGTCTTCACAACGGCGCTTGAAGCTGCCGGCGCATGACCAAAACGCACGCCATGGCGTTGATGCAACTCACCTTTCCGTCGCACGAACAATTCCGCGGATCTGCGCGCTCACGCGGCCTTCTCGCAGACTGGTTGAAGAGCAGCCGACCTCGCCCAGCCGCGCTGCAACGCAGCTCGAACGGAGGGTCTCGGCAACGTTGGCAGTTGGACTGCGGAGCATTGTCCAAGCAAGCGAACTGTCCGTTCACCCAATGCTTCTTGTCGTGCCGCAGAGGCTGCAAGATCCTCGATCGGGAACGACCGGGATCACAGCGATCCGCCGGCTCCGGATCCGGAGCACTCATGATCACGACGCCACGTTGAGAGGTCGCCTGACCTCGCCATTGTGGCGTGACGATAGCAAACACGAACGATGCCGGCTCCTGGCAGGCGACGCCTGCCGTGACCGCGGCCATCCCGAGGAGGACGCTCTGATGTTGAGACGAGACCTGCTGGCCACCATGGCCGGACTGGGAGCGGCGAGCGTGCTCGGCGCGGTCCCTGCGCAACTCTCCGCCGAAGAGGCCAAGATCCCCAACATCGCCGGACCGGATCCGGCACCGAAGACCCCAAGCTTCAGGGCGCCACCGGGCAGCGTCGATACCCACACCCATATCTTCGGACCGGCCGCGACCTATCCGTTCTCGCCCACCCGCCCCTACACGCCGCCCGACGCATCGCTGGAGATGTTCCGGGCGCTGCACGCCAAGATCGGCGTCGAGCGCGCCGTCATCGTCAACGCCACCGTCCACGGCACCGACAATCGGGTCGTGACCGATGCGATCGCGCAGAGCAACGGCAACTACAAGGGCGTCGCCAACATCAATGCGGCGATGTCCGATGCCGACCTCGCGGCGCTCGGCAAGGCCGGCATCTGCGCCTGCCGGTTCGCCTTCCTCCGCCGCCTCGGCGGCGTCGGCGACATGAACGTCTTCCGCAGCCTGGTGGACCGCGTCGCGGCGATCGGCTGGCACGTCGACATCTATCTCGAGGCCGGAACGATCCAGGAATTCGTGCCGATCCTGAAGGCGCTGCCGGTCACCTATGTGATCGACCACATGGGCACGATCAGCGCCGCCAAGGGGATCGACGATGCCGGGTTCAAGGCGCTGCTCGACCTGCAGGCGAGCGACGACAAGTGCTGGATCAAGATCACCGGTCCCGAGCGCGCTTCGGCCTCCGGCCCCCCATTCCACGACGCGGTCCCGTTCGCCCGCAAGCTGATCGACAACGCGCCGGATCGCGTCATCTGGGGCACCGACTGGCCGCATCCGAACGTCAAGATCATGCCCAATGACGGCGATCTGGTCGATCTGATCCCACTCTACGCCCCGGATCCGGCCATGCAGCGAAAGCTGCTTGTCAGCAATCCCGAACGGCTGTTCAAGTTCGAGCCCAAGAGCTGAGTCACCGCCAGCTGCGACTTCGAACCTTTCAGCGACAGGACCGATCATGACCGCCACGACCCTCACCGCCGACAGCAAGCCAGGCGCCCGCCGAGGCTGGTGGAAGGAGCTTTGGGTCCAGGTCATGATCGCGATGGTAGCGGGCATCCTGCTCGGTGCCATCAAGCCGGATCTCGGCGCCCAGATGCAGCCGCTCGGCGACGCCTTCATCAAGGCGATCCGGATGCTGATCGCGCCGATCATCTTCTGCACGGTGGTCAACGGCATCGCCCACATGGCCGACATGGCCAAGGTCGGCCGCGTCGCGATCAAGGCGCTGATCTATTTCGAGGCCATCACGACGCTGGCGCTGATCATCGGCTTGACCGCGGTGAACCTGTTTCAACCCGGCGTCGGCATGAACGTCGACCCGGCAACGATCAACTCCGCAACGGTCGAGCCCTATGTCAAGCAGACCGCTGCGGTCGGCTTCGTGCCGTTCCTGCTCAACATCATCCCGCAGACCTTCGTTGGCGCCTTTGCCGAGGGCAATATCCTGCAGGTGCTGTTCATCTCGGTGATGTCAGGCTTTGCGCTGATCTGGCTCGGCGATCGCGCCAAGCCGGTGACGGACGTGATCGAGGTCGCCGGGCAGATGATCTTCGGCGTCGTCCGGATCGTGATGTGGGCAGCGCCGCTCGGCGCCTTCGGGGCAATCGCCTTCACCGTCGGCAAGTTCGGCATCGGCTCGCTCGCCAAGCTCGGCCTGCTGCTCGGCAGCTTCTACCTGACCTGCCTGATCTTCATCGCCGCCGTGCTCGGACCGATCGCCGCCTTCACCGGCTTCAGCCTGTGGAAGCTGATCCGCTACCTCAGGGACGAGGTGCTGGTCTGCATCGCCACCACGTCATCGGAGACCGTGCTGCCGCGCATGCTGGCGAAGCTCGAAGCCGCCGGCTGCGAACGCAGCATCGTCGGTCTCGTCATCCCCACCGGCTATTCGTTCAATCTCGACGGCACCTGCCTCTACCTCGCCACCGCCGCGGTGTTCCTGGCGCAGGCGACCAACACGCATCTCGACGTCAGTCACCAGATCGGGCTGCTGCTGATCCTGCTGGTGACATCGAAGGGCGCAGCCGGCATCGCCGGCGCCGCTTTCGTCGTGCTGGCCGCAACGCTGGCCGCGACCGGAACGATTCCGGTCGCCAGTGTCGCCTTGGTGCTCGGCATTCACCGGCTGATGTCGCAGGGGCTGACGCCGACGAACCTGATAGGTAACGCGGTCGCCACCATCGTCATCGCGAGGTGGGAGAATGGCTTGGACGCGACGCGCCTGCGCGAGGTGCTCGATGGCGTCATGACGGCATCTGATGCAAATTGAAATCATTGAAGCAGACGTGAAGCGAGTCTCGCCGCATTGACGCCGATCAAACGGCGCATGACCTAAAATTAATAGTTGTCTTCTTTCGTCTCGCTGCTGTGCTCAGCTAATGAAGCGCAGCGGACGACGTGTCGATATCCCCGCGTCGTCCAGCAAGAACGATCAGAAACGTTCACGGAGCAAGCGCCTGAGGACCACCGGTCCCGCATGACACCGTGCGCGAGACGATCAATCGGAGACGATCATGAACAAGCAGCTTCTGCTCAAACTTCACCGTTGGATCAGCCTCGTCTTCGCGCTGCCATTGCTTGTCATCATCGTGACCGGGATGATCCTCTCCTTCGAGCCGATGGCACAGGTCGCCGCCGTCAAGCCGCACAGCGTCGATCCGGCGCGCGTGGTCGCGCTGATCAAGCAGTACGATCCCGACGGCAAGGCACGCGGCCTGTCAATCGACGCCTCCATGCAGCACCTGACCTTGCAGGGGGCGCCAGGCACCGAGGTCGACATGACGACCGGCGCCGCGGTCGAGAGGCCGGCGATGGCCAGCGTCTTCTCGTGGGCGCGCAGGACCCACGAGCATCTGATCGGAATCCCCGGCCTCACCCTGATCTCGACCGTCGCCATGGTCGGCATCATGATCATCGGCATCCTGATGGGACTGCCGCGGCTACGCAACACGCTGTCCGGCTGGCACAAGGGCACGGCCTGGTTCACGCTGCCGCTGATTTTGCTCAGCCCGCTCACCGGACTCTGCCTCGAGCTCGGCCTCACCTTCGCAGGCAGCGCGCCGCCCGCAGCGGCCAAGCGCATCTCGCTGCCTGAGGCCGTCAGCATCGTCTCCAGGGACCACGACCTGTCGTCGGTGAACTCGATCGGCAATCGCGGCGGGCGGATGATGGCGAGGATCATCGAGGACGATGAGCTCAGGGCCTATGCGGTCACGTCCGACGGGCTCTCCGCATTGCCGCGCAACTGGCCGCGCCTGCTGCACGAAGGCAACTGGTCTCTGATCGGAAGCGCGGCCAACATTCTGATCTCGGTCGCGTTGTTCGCGCTGCTGGTCACCGGCGTGTTGATCTGGACGCAGCGCCGGCTGCGGCGCCCGAGCCGCGCGCGCGACGTGCCGGCGAAGACCGCCGTGGCATCCTCGATGCCGTCCTGACGATTGCGATCATCGCATGGAGCCGGCCCGCCCTGCGGGCCGGCTTCCAATTACGACCTTCTGCGCGATCTGCGCGGCCCGGTTCGTCGCCGCGGCCTGGTACGGGACGGGCAGCGGCGTTCTCGGCGTTCGTCTCAGAACTGTCATGCGCGTCCGGCGCAGGCGGGCACCGACGCCGCACGGACCGTGCGCGAGACGTCAAGGTGTGAGCAAGCCCGTCCTGTCATCAACGTGACTTGACCAGATCGGTACTGCCACGCATCGTCACCAGCAGAAAACGAAACGGTTTAGTTTCATGTCTGATGATGTCCAATTGTTTCACGGCTGTTCGGGACCAGTCCCAAGACGCAGCGCATTGCCCTTGCGGCTCGGCCTGCTCGGCTGGAGCATGCTGCTCGCGTCCTGCGCCGTCGGTCCGGACTTCATGTCTCCCGACGCGCCGGCCGCAACCGGTTATGTGGCCGAACGTCGGCTCGCCGCGACCGCCAACGCCTCGACACCGGGCGGCAATGTGCAGAGCTTCGCGCCCGGAGGCGATCTGCCCGGCACTTGGTGGGCGCTGTTTCATTCCCGGCAGATGAACGCCTTCGTCGAGGAGGCGATTCGCAACCACCCGGACATCGAGGCCGCACAATTGGCGCTGCGTGCTGCGCGCGAGAACGCGCTGTCGCAGCAGGGCGCGCTGTTTCCGCAGCTGAGCGCGAGCGGGTCGGCCGAGCGTACGCAGGCCTCCAGCACGCAGCAGGGACAATGGCCTGGCCAGACGTCGCTCTACACGCTCTACGGTAGCTCCGTCAGCGTCAGCTACGCGCTCGACCTATGGGGCGGTACGCGGCGCCAGGTCGAGGCGCTGCAGGCCCAGGCCGACTACCAGGGGTTCAAGATGGAGGCGACGTATCTCGCGCTGACCGCCAATGTGGTGACCGCCGCGATCACCGACGCCTCGCTGCGCGACCAGATCGCGGCGACCGAGGAGATCATCAGGGCCGAGACCGATCAGCTCGGCCGCATCCAGCGCCAGTTCGACGTCGGCGCGATCTCCAAATCCGACGTGCTGGCGCAGGAGGCAACGCTGGCGCAGGCCAAGGCGACGTTGGCACCACTGCAGAAGCAACTGGCGCAACAGCGCAATCAACTGATGGCCTATCTCGGCCGGCTGCCGAGCCAGGACCGCGGCGAGCACGTGACGCTCGCGGAGCTGAAGCTGCCGCGCAAGCTGCCGGTCTCCCTGCCCTCGTCGCTCGTCCGGCAGCGTCCCGACATCCGGCAGGCCGAGGCGACCCTGCACCAGGCGACTGCGACCGTCGGCGTCGGGATCGCCAACCTGCTGCCGCAGGTGACGCTGTCCGGCAGCTACGGCGCGAGCGGGCCGGAGCGGCTGTTCTCGCCGACGACGCTGGTATGGGATGCCGCCTCGAGCGTCAGCCAGAAGCTGATCGACGGCGGCACGCTGTACCACACCAAGGAGGCCGACGTCGCCACCTTCGAGCAGGACCTGTCGCTCTACAAGAGCACGGTCATCACGGCGTTCCAGAACGTCGCGGATTCGCTGCGCGCCATCCAGTACGACGCCGAGGCGCTGAAGGCGCAGGCCGCCGCCGAGAAGGCCACGGCCGACAGCCTTGCAATGTCGGTCGAGCAGTTCAAGACCGGCGCCGTTCCCTACGCCAACGTCATCACCGCGCAGCAATCCTATCTCAACGCCCGGGTCTCCCGCATCAAGTCGCAGGCCACGCGCTTCACCGACACCGCGGCGCTGTTCCAGGCGCTCGGCGGCGGCTGGTGGAATCGGCAGGACGAGACACCGGCGGCGCTGCCGCGCGCCAATCCCGGCTATTTCGCCGGTCCCAATCGTACGACCCAGGAAGCAATGTAATGAAGAAGCGCATGGTCATCGTGCTGGCCGCCATGGCCGCTCTGTTCGGCGGCCTGTACGGCTTCCAGACCTTCAAGGGCATCATGATCGCCAAGGCGATCGGCGCCATGGCGAACCCGCCGCAGACGATCTCGACCACGGTCGCGGCGACCGCGCCGTGGCGCTCCAATCTCACCGCAGTCGGCTCGCTGCGCGCCGTTAACGGCGCCGATCTGTCACTGCAGGTCTCGGGCATCGTACAGAGCATCCAGTTCAATTCGGGTGATGCCGTCGAATCCGGCCAGTCCCTGCTGCAACTGGTCGCCACCGACGACGTCGCCAAGCTGCAATCGCTGCAGGCGACCGCCGAGAACAACGCCATCGTCGTCAAGCGCGACGAGGAGCAGATCAAGTTCAACGCCGTCAGCCAGGCGACGCTCGACAGCGACCGCGCCAACCTGAAGAACGCGCAGGCCCTGGTCGCGCAGCAGAAGGCGGTCGTCGAGCAGAAGACCCTGAAGGCGCCGTTCGCCGGCCGCCTCGGCATCCGCGCCGTCGATCTCGGACAATTTCTCAGCGCGGGCACCACCATCGTGACCTTGCAGAGCCTCGATCCCATCTTCGTCGACTTCTATCTGCCGCAACAATCGCTCGCCGACATCCGCATCGGCCAGGACATCACCATCGTGGTCGATGCCTTCCCTGCCGAGCGTTTCGCCGGCCAGATCTCGGCCATCAACGCCAAGGTCGATTCCACCAGCCGCAACGTCCAGGTCCGCGCCACGCTGCACAACGCGGCGGCGCGGCTGCTGCCGGGCATGTTCGCCAAGGTCGAGATCGCGACCGGACAGCCCGAGCAGCTCGTCACCCTGCCGCTGACGGCTGTCGTCAGCAATCCCTATGGCGACCTCGTCTATGTCGTCGACGATCTCAAGGACGGCCAGGGCAGAGCGCGGCAGACCTTCGTCAAGAGCAAGCCGGCCAAGGGCGACCGGATCGCGATCACCGACGGCATCAAGCCGGGCGAGACGGTGGTGATCGCGGGCCAGATCAAGCTGCGCAACGGCAGCCCGGTGAGAATCGACAACTCGCACGTCCCGGTCGCCGAGGCCGCGCCTGACGTCGTCGATCAGTAATTCGCGAAAAGCCTCCGACCTTCAGAGCCCGCCCATGCGCTTCACAGACATCTTCATCCGTCGGCCGGTGCTGGCGCTCGTGGTCAGCGCGCTGATCCTCGTGCTCGGCCTGCGTTCGATGACGACGCTCGCCATCCTGCAATATCCGCGCACGCAGAACGCCATCGTCACGGTCAGCACGGCCTATGCCGGCGCCGATAGCGATATCATCGCCGGCTTCATCACCACGCCGCTGGAGAATGCGATCGCCCAGGCCAACGGCATCGACTACATGACGTCGACCAGCGTCACCGGCAGCAGCACCATCACGGTGAACCTGCGGCTCAACTACGATTCCGGCAAGGCGATGACCGAGATCAACGCCAAGGTGAACTCGGTGCTGAACCAGTTGCCGACCGGCACGCAGCAGCCGACCCTGACCCTGAAGGTCGGACAGACCATCGACGCGATGTATATCGGCTTCGCCAGCGACGTGCTGGCGCCGAACCAGATCACCGACTATCTGACGCGCGTGGTTCAGCCGAAGCTGCAGGCGGTCTCCGGCGTGCAGACCGCCGAATTGCTCGGCGCCAAGAAGTTCGCGCTGCGCGCCTGGCTCGATCCCGACAAGCTCGCGGCCTATGGCCTGACGGCGACCGACGTGTCGACGGCGCTGTCGGGCAACGACTACATCTCCGGGCTCGGCACCACCAAGGGCCGCCTCGTGCAGGTCGACCTCGCCGCCGCGACCAACCTGCATTCGCTGGAGCAATACCGCAACCTCGTCGTCAAGCAGGTCAATGGCGCCATCATCCGCCTGCGCGACGTCGCCAATGTCACGCTCGGCAATGACGACTACGACAGCGCGACGCGTTTCAACGGCAAGACCGCGGTCTATATCGGCGTCCAGGTGGCGCCGACCGCGAACCTGCTCGACGTCATCAACGGCGTGAAGGCTGTCTATCCGGAGCTGCAGCGGCAATTGCCGAACGGCATCACCAGCGAGATCCTCTACGACTCCACCGACTTCGTGAACTCGTCGATCGACGAGGTGATCCACACGCTGGTGGAGGCCATCGGGATCGTGATCGTCGTGGTTTTCATGTTCTTAGGCTCATGGCGTTCGGTGCTGATCCCGGTGATCGCCATTCCGCTGTCGTTGATCGGCACCTTCGGCCTGATGCTGCTGATGGGCTTCTCCATCAACCTGCTGACCCTGCTGGCCCTGGTGCTCGCGATCGGCCTCGTCGTCGACGACGCGATCATCGTGGTCGAGAGCGTGCACCGCCTGATCGACGAGGGCGTGCCGCCGGTCGAGGCGGCGATCCAGTCGGCGCGGGCGCTGGCGAGCCCGATCATCGCGATGACCGTGGTGCTGATCGCGGTCTATGTTCCCGTCGGCTTCCAGGGCGGCCTCACCGGCGCGCTGTTCACCGAATTCGCCTTCACCCTCGCCGGCGCCGTCACCGTCTCCGCGGTGATCGCTCTGACCTTGTCGCCGATGAATTGCGCCTGGCTGCTGCGCCGGACCGAGCGCGATGCCACGACGCTGGAGGCTCGGCTGGTCCGCACCATCGACCGCGTGCTCGAACGTCTCGCCCACGGCTACCGCCGCGGGCTGGAAAGTGTGTTCGCGACCAAGCCGGTGGTGGTGGTGTTCGCGCTGCTGCTGCTCGCGATGATCCCCTGGCTCTATGTCAGCTCCACCAGCGAGCTCGCGCCGGACGAGGATCAGGGCATCGTGTTGTCGTTGACGAATTCCGCGCCCTCGGCCACGCTCGAGCAGCGCCAGTTCTACGGCCAGCAGCTTTACGGCCTGATCGCGCAGCGGCCGGAGACACGCACCGTATTCCAGATCGACACCCCGACGCAGGCGATCGGCGGCTGGGTGCTGAAGCCGTGGGATCAGCGCAAGGCGACGACCAAGACCCTGCAGCCGGAATTCCAGCAGCTCTTGAACAGCATCGCCGGCGCCCGTTCCGTCGCTTTCCAGCCCTCGCCATTGCCGGGCAGCAACGGCCTGCCGGTCCAGTTCGTGATCGGCACCACGGGGTCCTTCAACGAGCTCAACGACGTGTCGCGCGATTTCATGACCAAGGCGCTGGCGAGCGGCAGATTCATCTTCCTCGACAGCGACCTGAAGATCGACAAGCCGCAGACCACCGTGGTGTTCGACCGCGACAAGGCCGCCGATCTCGGCCTCAAGATGAGCGATCTCGGCGGCGCGCTCGCGACCATGCTCGGCGGCAACTATCTCGACTATTTCAGCCTGGAGGGCCGCTCCTACAAGGTGATCCCGCAGGTCCGGCAGAACGACCGCCTGACCGACACGCAGCTGCTCGACTATTCGATCCGCACCAGCGGCAACGCCATGGTGCCGCTGTCGACGGTGGCCCGGCTCGAGCGCAAGACGATCCCCGAGTCGCTCAACCACTTCCAGCAGATCAACGCGGCGACCATCTCCGGCGTGGCGATGCCGGGCATCGCGATGGGTGACGCGCTCGCCACCCTGAAGGAGATCGCGACGTCGCTGCCATCGGGCTACTCGATCGACTATGGCGGCGCGTCGCGGCAGCTCGAGCAGGAGTCCGGCGGTTTCGTCACGACCTTCGTGTTCGCGCTGATCATCATCTTCCTGGCGCTCGCCGCGCTGTTCAACAGCTTCGTCGATCCGGTCATCATCCTGGTGTCGGTACCGATGTCGCTGGCGGGCGCGCTGATCTTCATCAGCCTCGGCATCGGCGGCGCCAGCATCAACATCTACACCCAGGTCGGCCTCGTCACCTTGATGGGCCTCGTCAGCAAGCACGGCATCCTGATGGTGGAGGTCGCCAACGAGCTGCGCGAACACGGCAAGGGCCGCACCGAGGCGATCATCGACGCGGCCACCGTCCGCCTGCGCCCGATCCTGATGACCACGGCGGCAATGGTGCTCGGCGTGATCCCGCTGATCGCCGCGAGCGGCGCCGGCGCGGTGTCGCGCTTCAACATGGGGCTGGTGATCGCCACTGGGCTCGCCATCGGCACCCTGTTCACGCTGTTCGTGGTCCCCGTCGCCTATGCGCTGATCGCCCATCGGGGTACGGCGCACGAGACGCCGGCCCAGGCTGCCGGGGCGACAGCCGCTCCTTAAACGGCTTACAAAACAACGAAATATCAGAAGCTTAGACGAAGACCCGACAATCGAGCAGCCCGGCATTGACAAACGATATACGTAAACGATATATCGTTTGTACGAACGGGAGATCATATCGTATGAGACATCATCATTGGAAATTCGGACCTTCTCGCCGCGACGACGAAGAGCGCGGTTGGGCGCAACGCGGACGGCATGAGCGGCATGGCTTCGGCGAGACCTGCGAGGACATCCGGCTCAGCGGGCGCGGCCCCGGATTCGGCCGCCATCGCGGTCCCGGCCTGTTCGAACGGGACGGTCGCCGTGGCGGGCGCGAGGAATTCGGACGTGGCGGCGGGCGCTTCTTCGGCCCGGGCGACCTGCGCAGCCTGCTGCTGTGGCTGATCGGCGAGAAGCCGCGCCATGGCTACGAGCTGATCAAGGCGGTCGAGCAGCTGGTCGGCGGCGCCTATTCGCCGAGCCCGGGCTCGGTCTATCCGATCCTCAATCTGCTCGAGGACATGGGCCAGATCGAAGCCGCCTCAAGCGAGGGTGGCAAGAAGCTGTTCGCGATCACCGACGCCGGACGCCAGGCGCTGAAGGACGACGAGGCGGCGATCGAAGGTCTGCTCAGCCGGCTGCGCATCATGGCCCGCACCATGGGCGGCATGCGTCCGCCGGAGCAGGTGCTGCAGAGCGTGCAGACGCTGAAGATGGCGCTCAAGATGCACCGCCCCGGCTGGAGCGAGGACGAGGCCAAGCGCGTCAGCGACATCCTCACCCGCGCCATCGCCGAGATCCAGGGCGACGACGACGGCGCGGCGAGCTGACATCAACATCAGCCAGGAGCGGAGGCGTAGCAGCCGGAATTGATATCCGTGCTCGCGCCGCGCAGACGGTGCGCTCCCTCTCCCCGTTCTTCACGGGGAGAGGGGCAGCCACGCGGGAAGCGTCGGTTGAGAAACCATACTCCCCTCATCCAAAACATCTGCTGTCGTCCCGGCCTTTAGCCAAGACTGCTAACATCGGGTCGCGATGAGACAGGCGACTGATAGCGACGTTCCTCGATAGCATCCGCGGTATGGGTCCCGGCGTTCGCCGGGACGACACCGTTGATGCGGCCTAGTCGAGCCAAACACACTGCTGTCGTCCCGGCCTTGCGCCGGGACCCGTACCGCGTGATGGTCATTGGCGGAACGGCTCTCGGTCATCACCGTCCGCACCAGGATCCCGCAAGAGCCGCTACACCGGCTCCAGCACCATCAGTCCCGTCGCCGTGTTGGAGATCGGGATGTGATAGTTGGAATGCTCCTTGCGGACCTTCTCCGGCAAGGTGCCGCGCGCCACCATCCAGTTCAGCAACTCGACGCCCTGGGTGCCCGACAGCTCGACCAGCTCGGTGGTCGAATACTTCGTCGCCCACGAGGGATCGTCGATCATGCTGGCCATGAACTTCTCATCGAAATCCTTGTTGATGAAGCCGGCCCGCTCGCCGTCGAGCTGGTGCGACAGGCCGCCGGTGCCCATCACGACGACGCGCTCATCCCCAGGCCAGGATTCGATCGCCCGCGCCAGCGCCTGACCGAGCTTGTAGCAGCGTGCAGCCGATGGCAGCGGCGCCTGCACCGTGTTGACGACGACCGGCACCACCCGCACCGGCCATTTCTGATCCGGCCAGCACAGCGCCATCGGCAGGGTGAAGGCGTGATCGACCACCATCTCCTGGCAGGTCGTGAGGTCGAAATCCTCCTTCACCAGATGCTCGATCAGGTGCCACGACAATTCGCTGTCGCCCTTGAACGGCGCGGTCTGCGGAATGCCCCAGCCCTCGTCGGCATTGCTGTAGCTGTCGGCCGCGCCGACCGCGAAGGTCGGCATCTTGTCGAGGAAGAAGTTGAGGCCATGGTCGTTGTAGACGAGCACGACGACATCCGGCTTCACCTTGGCGAGCCATTCGCGCACATGCGGGAAGCCGTCGAAGAACGGCTTCCAATACGGATCCTGCTGCAGACCCTTGGCGATTGCGCCGCCGATGGCCGGAACGTGGGAGGTGGTGATGCAACCGACGATCTTTGCCATGACGATTACCCCCTCGCCGCCAGAAGCTTGGCCTTGAACTGCTCTTTCGTCAGCCCGGTCTGCTGCGCGCCGATGTCCTGCATGTCGAGCCCGAAAATGCCGGCGAACTTGGCGAGGTAGTAGGCGTTGCCGCCGGCCTCGATCAGCTCCAGCACGTTGCGGTTCTTGATCGCCGCGCGCTGCTGTGCATTGAGGCCATATTTGGCGCAATAGCCGTCCTCGTCGGCGACGAAGGCCTTGCGGTTGGCGGCATCGTTGAACGAGTAGCACATCTTGTTGAGCGCGTAGCCTTTGCGCGCCTGCTCGCCGTCGAAGATGGTGGTGCCGGGCACGGGCTGCCGGGCTGATGTGGCGGACATCTTAGCCTCCCCTGTTCGTGTTTCGGACGGCCGCGCTTGATCTGGATCAAACGCGGCGCCGTTCGTGCCCGCCAGTATCGTCTGATGACACCGCCGATAAAGGCCGCGCGACCGATCTGATCCATGAGCCAATTCGATCATTTGGACCTCGACGGCCATCTGCTGCAGCTGCTGCTCGCCGTCATCGAGGAAGGCTCGGTGACGCGCGCCGCGCAGCGGCTCGGCGTCACGCAGTCGGCCGTCAGCCATCTGCTCGACAAGCTGCGCGCGATCACCGGCGACCCGTTGTTCGTGAAGTCCGGCCGCGGCATCGTGCCGACCGCGCATGCGCAGCTCCTGGCGTTGCGCGCCCGCGCGCTGCTCGACGATCTCCGGAGCTTCTCGCATACCGCTGCGTTCGAACCGGCGAAGATCTCCGCGCAGGTGACGATCGCGGCCAATGATCTGCAGCGCGACCTGCTGCTGCCGTCCCTGCTCCGCTACGCCCGCGCGCAGGCGCCGGGCCTCAGCCTGCGGGTGATCCCTTCAGGCGCACCGGTGCCGGAAATGCTGCGCGAAGAGCACTGCCAGCTCATCATCACGCCGCGCCCGCCCGAGGGCAGCGACATCCTGCAGAAGCGGCTGTTCGAGGACAGCTATCGCGTGTTCTACGATGCGGGCCAGCGCGAGCCGCCGGAAAGCCTGGAAGACTATCTCGCCAGCGACCATGCCACCGTGCTGTACGAGCCGCGACGCCGGCTCGACATCGACGAGGTCCTCGCCGAGCGCGGCATCGTCCGGCGCTTCGCGGCGCAGGTTCCCGGCTTCGGCGGCATCGGGCCGTTCCTGCGCGGCAGCCGCATGATCGCGACCCTGCCGAGCCTGCTGCGCGCCTACATGCTGCGCGGCCTCGCGGTCGCGCCGGTGCCGGTCCCCTGCCCGGCGATGCCGATGTACATGGTCTGGCACCTGCGCCACCACGAGGATCCGATGCACCGCTGGCTGCGCCAGCAGCTCGAGATCGTGGTCGCGCCGAGCCTCGCCGCTGCGGCCGAGCACATGCCCATCATGGCGTGACTCATCCCGAGAGGTGAGCGGCCCTCACCCCGGCGTATGGCACACCGCCTCGATGTTGTTGCCGTCGGCGTCGCGCACGAACGCGCCGTAATAGTTCTCGTGATAATGCGGCCGCAGCCCGGGTGCCCCGTTGTCGCGTCCGCCTGCCGCGATCGCCGCCCGATAGAACGCATCGACCGTGGCGCGATCCTTGGCGTGGAACGCGACATGCGTCGAGGTCGCGGCCGTCCCGCCGGTGCCGATCCAGAAATCCGGACGGCCGTCGCCGAAGCCGGCGTGATCACCGTGGCCGCCGGTCTGCGCGTCGGTGATCTCCATCATCAGGACGTAGCCGAGCGGCGCCAGCGCCGCCGCATAGAACGCCTTGGCGCGGGCAAAGTCGGAAACGGGGAAGCCGACGTGGTCGAGCATGGCGATCCTCATCGATGATGACGGCCGAATGCTAGCTCCGCCGGCAGGACGGCGCAACGATGCACGCGGCACGCTCACATCGCGAGGATGCGCCGCGCCGTCCGTTGCCCACTCGCCAGCGCCGCCTCGACCGTTCCCATGTCGCGGCCGCGATACAACGCCTCGCCGGAGATCAGCCCCCGTCCGCCATCCCGGCGCGAAAGCGTATCCTGCGCCTCGCGCGAGGTCAGCGTCGCGTAGGAATAGGCGCCGCGCGCGAACGGATCCTTCGCCCAATCCGTGACATGCGACGCGACGAGCTGCCGCTTCAGGGAGCCCACGGGCCGTGAGAAGATGTCCGCGAGCGCCGAAAGCCCTCTTTCGATCAGCGCGTCCTCGTCGCACGCAGCGAAGGCAGCGGCCGGCGGCCCGGCGAGCCAGCCGGTCAGCACCGCGTCATCGTTCGGATGCTGCGTCCACCACACCGGCACGTCGGCATCGGACAGCACGAACAGCATGTCCGAAAGATCCTCGGTCCGGGCCTCGCGCCACCACCGCCGCTCGAAGCGCAGCAGCAGCTTGATGACGTTGCCGAAGCCGATGGTTTCGGCGGCGGCCAATTGCGGACGCATGGAAGGCGGCAGCGCGATGGTTCGCAGCAGCGGCAGCGGCACGGTCAGGATGACGCGATCGCCGCGCTGCGCGCGGCCGTCGGCGCAGCGCACGACGACACCATCATCGGCGCTCTCCACCGCGCGCACCACCGCCTCGAGCTGCATCGCCACGCCATGCGCCCGGCACTCCGCCAGGAGATGATCGAGCAGCGCCGCGTAGCCGCCGACGATGCGCGCCTGAGCGCCGCGCTCGCCGCCCATCCATTCGTCGCGCAGCGCGAACACGCTGGCACGGCCAGGATCGGCGGCGTCATAGCCCTGCACCATCCCGAGCACGGATTTGCGCAGGGCGACGAACTCCGCACCGGCGAAATGCCGGTCGAGCAGCGCCGTCACGGTCATGTCCTCGTCGAGTTGCCGCGCCACGCGGTGCAACTGGCGCATCTGCCGATCGGCGGGATCGTCGCGCGAGAACGCGCCGTCCGTCACGTACCAGCGCGCGCCATCGACCGGCGTCGAGGCCAGCCCCGCCTCGGCCATCAGCGCGTGGGTGACCGGCGCCTCGCCATGGATGAATTCGGCACCGGCATCCGCGCGATATCCGAACCTGCTCGCGGGCAGCGGATGGATGCGTCCGCCGCAGCGGTCACGCGCTTCCAGCAGCGTCACCCGCTGGCCGGCGCGGGCCAGCTCGCGCGCCGCCATCAGGCCTGCGGCACCGGCACCGACGATGATGATGTGCATTGGCCGCTCAGCCATGACTCGCCTGGGCCGGCATGGCCGAGCCGTTGGTGATCTTGTAGCGCAGCCACAGCGCGCCGCCCTCCAGCGCCGTGCTGCTTTCGAGCGTCATCGCCGTGATCGGCGCGCGCATGCCGGACTCGGCTTCCGTCGAATCGAACACGCTGGGCGCCCCCTTGGCGCCATCCACCGCCGGACACAGAACGAGGTTGAACTCGTCGACCAGACCGGCGCGCAGGAACGCGCCGTTGGCGCCGCCGCCGCCTTCGAGCAGCAGCCGTTTCACGCCGAGCTCGTGCGCGACGATGTCGAGCACGAGCTCGAGATCGAGCTTCGACTGGCCGGCGAAGACGTAGGACACGCCTTCGCCGCGCAGTCCCGCGAGATGCGCATCGGACACGGCCTCGGTCAGCACGACGACGATCGGATCGCCGCCGATGTCGGAGCGGCCCCAGCAGATCTTGCCATGGGGATCGAGCACGATGCCGTAGGCCTTGGCGCCGCGCCGCGCGATCCAATGGGTGCGCGGGAAGCGCTCGGTGGTCTCGGCGGGATAGGCCGAGCCCTTGGCGAATTCCTGGCCGGTGACGCGGCCGATCAGCCAGGCGTCGCCGCCGAGCTGGTCATGCACCTGCTCGAACAGATCGCCCGATCCCTTCGGACGCCAGCGGCTCGGCAACGTGCGGCCGTCGACGCTCGACGCCATCAGGCAGATGACTTCCGGTTTCATGCATCCTCCTTGTCGCCGCCAAACGGGGGTCACCGAATATCGGTGCGGCGGCGTTGTCAACGAAGCGGCGTGCGTTTCGTTCGATCGCGGCCACGCCGCTCGCCTGCGCCGTCGTTGTTATGGCGCACATTCCTGCGCTAGTTTCGGCTGCAAACGGAGCCGATCATGGACGCTGCGACGCGCAGACGGGACGCCATCGGTTTGCGCGGGGCAGCCCTGCTGGCTGCAGCGCTTGCCGGCCTCGCGCTCTGCGTCGCCGGACTCTGGCGCCTCGAAGCCGAGCGCATGGGCATCTCGATCACCCCGCTGCAGGCGGGCTCCACTCCCGTCACCGTCTATCGGCGCGACGGAGCGGCTGCGTCGCCCGTCGTCGTCATTGCCCACGGCTTTGCGGGCTCGCGCCAATTCATGGAAGCCTATGCGCTGACCTTGGCGCGCGCCGGCTATGTCGCGGTCTCGTTCGATTTCGAGGGGCATGGCCGCAATCCGACGCCGATGTCGGGCGACGTCACCCGCATCGACGGCACGACGAGGAAGCTGATGAGCGAGATCGGCCGCGTCACCGACGCCGCGCTGTCCCTGCCGGGCAATGACGGCCGGGTGGCCCTGCTCGGGCACTCGATGGCTTCCGACATCATCGTACGCCAGGCCCTGGCCGACCCACGGATCAGGGCAACGGTGGCGATCTCGATGTTTTCCGAGGCCGTCACGCCGAGCGCGCCGCGCAATCTGCTGATCATCACCGGCGAATGGGAGACGGCCCTGCGCAGGGACGCGCTGCGTAACCTCCGGCTCGCCGATCCCGCCGCGCGCGAGGGCGACACCGTGGGCGATCCCGCGGACAACGGCGGACGCCGCGCCGTCGTCGCGCCCGGAGTCGAACACGTGAGCGTGCTGTATTCGACGACCGCGCTGCGCGAGGCGCGCGACTGGCTGGATCGCGTGTTCGGGCGCACCAGCAGCGGGCCGGTGGCGGCGACCGGCGGCCCGATCGCGCTGCTGCTGGCCGGCATCGTACTGTTGGCCTGGCCGTTGGCCGCGCTGCTGCCGAAGGGCGATGCGCCGCCGCCTTCGATTCCGCCGCGTCAGCTTGCGATCGCCACGCTCGTGCCCGCGGCAGTCACTCCAGTCGTGCTGCGATTCGTCGACACGCATTTCCTGCCCGTGCTCGTCGCCGACTACCTCGCCGTTCATCTCTTCGTATACGGCGCGCTGTCGCTGTCGCTGCTGCGCATGCAGGGTGTTCGCTTCGGCCGCGTAGCCCGGCTCGCGGCGCTGGTGCTGGCCGCCTATGGCATCTTCGGTTTCGGTGGCGCGCTCGACCGCTACGTCGCCTCGTTCATGCCGATCGCCGCCCGCCTGCCGATCATCGCGGCGATCGCCGTGGGCGCAGTGCCCTGCATGCTGGCCGACAGCATCGCCAACCAGGGCGGGCACGCCGCGGTGTGGCGCACGGTGTGGATCCGGACCGCGTTGCTGGCCTCGCTCGGCGGCGCGGTCGCGCTCGATTTCAGGCGGCTGTTCTTCCTGCTCATCATCGTCCCGGTGATCGTGCTGTTCTTCGTCGTGTTCGGACTGATCGGCGGCTGCGTCGGCCGCCGGGCCGGCTCGCCGATGGCAGAGGGCATCGGTCTCGGCCTGATCCTGGCGTGGTCGCTCGGCGTGTCGTTCCCGATGTTCCTGCCGGGCTAGCGCTCCGGTTTCCCCGGTGCACGAAGGGGCTGCATCATGATACCAATGACGGACAGGGAGCACTCATGGCGAAACACCGCATCTACACGACGAGCTTCGCGAGCGTGTACCGGCTCTACGTCGCGAAGGGGGAAAAGAAAGGACGAACCAAGGCCGAGGTCGATCAGATCATCTGCTGGCTGACGGGCTACGATCAGAAACAGCTCGACGCCGAGGTGGACCGACAGACGGACTTCGAGACCTTCTTTACGCGGGCGCCGGCCATGAATCCGGCGCGCTCCCTGATCAAGGGCGTGGTCTGCGGCGTCCGCGTGGAGGACGTCGAGGAGCCGACGATGCGCGAGATCCGCTACCTGGACAAGCTGGTCGATGAGCTGGCGCGCGGAAAGGCGATGGACAAGATCCTGCGCACGCCGTGAGCGCCAAGCGCGCGGCGGCGGTCGTGCAAACCCAAGCCTCAGTCCTGCTCCTGCCCCGGCGCCTGCCGCAGCATGAAATGCCCGAATGCGGTGGCAATCGGCTTCGTATCATCGTCCTGCCAGGCGCGGGCCTCGAAGGCGACGACGCGGCGGCCCTGCTTGACGATCGACGCCGACGCGATGCTGTCGAGCGCGCGCCCCGAACGGAGATAGTTGATGGTGAGGCCGATCGGCTTCGGCGGCGCCGACGCGCCGAGCTCGCGCATCACGGTGATGATCGCCGCGGTTTCGAGGAATGCGCCGGTCATGCCGCCGTGGATCGCCGGCAGCACGGGATTGCCGATGATCTGCTGCGAGAACGGCATCATCAGCGTCTCGTTCTCGGCGAGACGAATGCCGAGACAGCGCGCGAACGGACTGGTGGCGAACGGCCCCGTCGGATCCTCAGGCGCCTCGAGCGGTGGCGGCGCGCCGTTGAACGCCGGGCGATCGGTCAGCATGTTGGTGCGGTTGGCGCCGATCATGAAACAGGCCGTCGCGGTCGCGACCGGTTCGCTTTCTTCCTCCTGATAGGCGGTGGCGCGCACGAAGGCGATCGAGCGCGTGACGCGGAAGCACACGGCATGCGCCTTGATGTCGAGCCCGGGGGTCGCCGGCTTCTGATAGTCGATGCGCAGGTCGAGCGTGGCGATCGCCCGGCTGCCGTCGAGCGCGAGCTGTACCGCCATGCCGCAGCTCTCGTCGAGCATGGCGGTGACGACACCGCCATGGATGACGCCGGTCTCGCTGTCGCCGACGAACACGGGACGATAAGGCAGGGTCGACCAGGCCTCGCCGGGCGCGAACCGGTCCATCCTGAGCCCGCTGATATGGCCATAGACCGAGCGGCGATTCCTGATGGCCCCGGCGAGCGCGTCGAATGCCGGCGGTGCGGCGGTGGGCGGAATGTGGGACATGCGCGATTTAGAGCATGATCGCACGGAGGCACGAAGTCTTTTTCCGGCACATCTGCTTTGTGTGCGAACGATCCGCCCCGGACCACCGCTGCTCCCGCCTCTGCACCGTTCTGCACCGCCGACCACGTTCACGACGCGCGCCGCGAGACCGACGTGCAGCAGCGCGCACCGCACGGCCTTGCAGCTCGGCGCCGGGACCGCATTCCGCAAAACTACGTGGATGAAATGTTCCACCGGCGCGGCGCGCTTAGAACATTGGCAACCTTAATATGATCATAATTGTCTCCATCAAATCCCGGAGACCCCGTCGATGCGCAGATCCACCAAGACGCCGGACGCCCCGCCGAGCAGCGGCACGGCCTCTCTACGAATTGTCCTGAGCCTGGCGCTCGTTGCCAGCGCCGGCGCGATGTGGTGGAGCAGCGGCGGCGCCAACAGCTTCTCCTTCGGTAACGGAGCGCCTTCGCTCGAGACCCGCGTCGCCACGCTGACATCGGAGCTGGCCCAGCTCAAGGCCGAGACCGCCCAGTTGCGCGACCGCCAGAGCGACACCTCCGGCGAGCTCATGCAATTGCGCGCCAGCCTCACCACGACCGAGACCGGCCTGGCCACTCTGCGCACCGCCGCCGACGAGACCGAGGCGCGCCGCCGCGATACGGCCGACAAGATCGAGTCCGATCTCGCGCTGCTGAAGCGCCAGGCGGTCCGCCTCCGCGGCGCCCAGGAAGATGCGGCGACCGAGCTGAGCGGGCTGCGCACCGCCGCCGCGAACAGCGACATGTCCATCGAGCAGCTCCGGACCTCCACCGGCGAGATGCGTCAGCAGTTGGCGCGCATCGAGACCGCGCGCGAAGCGACCAGCTCGATCTCCCGCAGGCCTCACCGTGTCAGGCGCGTAGCGCGCGCGGCCGAGGCGCAGCACGAGCCGCAGCCCTTCCTGATGCAGTGGCCCGGCGTCCTCCCCGCAGGCCGCAACTGATTTGAAGTGCCACCCGGCCTGACCCGCGAATCGCGGTCAGGCATCAGCCCGGCTGGTCACCACCAGCCCGGCTGCACCGGCCGGTAGTAGGTCGGAGGCGGCCCGCGACGACGCGGAGCCGCGACGGGCTGGCCATCCCAGCTGCGCTGGAAGAAGCTGCCGAAGCCGTCGTCATATTCGTCGCCGCTGGCGACGACATCGGCATTGGTCGTCGGCCGCCGCGTGATGAAGCCGCCCTGCGGCTGGTTGCTCAGCACCGCCACGAACTCGGTCCGGTAGTTGGTCTCGCTCGACAGCGGCTCGTCCGAGACGATGATCGAGGAGCGCGGCACCGCCGTCGGCGCGATGCGGTCGAGCACGTCCTTCGGAATGGTGATGCGGTCGAGCGCGTCCTTGGCGGTGTCGCCGTCGTCGATGGTCACCGCCGTCCAGCGCAGCCCCGCGCCGTCCTGCGCCACCGCGGTGAACACATGCGTTCCGATCGGCCGGTCGGGATCACGGATGGTCACCGGGGCCTCGATCGAGGTGTCGAACACCTCGCCGCCGCCATCGGGGGCCGGCTTGTGCGTGTTACGCCTGACATAGAGCATCTGCGTCGACCGGCTGATATAGACCGAGACCGGCTCGGTCGCGAGCCTGGCGTCGGTCGCGGCCTTGCTCGTCTCGGTCTTCCTGGCCGCCGCCGCCTTGGCGGCGTCCTTGGTCGAGGTCGCCGCTGCGAGCTTCACGGTCGCGTCCGACTTCGCGGCCTCGAGCTGCGCTGCCGCGTCGGTCGCCTTGGCGGCGGCCTTCTGCTTCGCATCCTCGGCCAGCGTCCTGGCCTGATCGGTCTTGGCGGCAGCCAGCTTCCTGTCGGCGAATTTGAGCTCGGCCTCGGCGCGTGCCTTGGCCTGCTCCAGCTTGCGCAAGGACGTCTTCAGCGCCTTGGCCTCGCGCTCGGCCGCGGCGGCCGCCGCCTTGGCCTCGTCGGCGCTCTTGGCGGCGTCCTCGGCTTCGTGGCCAAGCGTCGCGGCCCGCGACGGCACCGCGGCGAGCGCCTGCGCATTTGGTACGAACAAGGCGGGATGGGAGAACTCGACCGGCGCCGGGTCACCCGGCGCGATGATCACCCGCATGCCGATCCAGGTCCGGTCGAACAGCTTCTCGGCAAAGCCATAGGGCATGCGGACGCAGCCATGCGAGGCGGCATAGCCAGGCAGCGGCCCGCCGTGCAGCGCCACACCATTCCAGGTGATGCGCTGCATGTTCGGCATCCAGGCATCGTCGTAGAGCGTCGAGTGGTGGTCCTTGTCCTTCTCGATGATGGCGAACACGCCGGCCGGCGTCTCGCGGCCGGAGACGCCGGTCGAGACCGGCGCGCGCCAGATCCAGCCATCGGCGTCGTAGAACGTCACCTTCTGCGCCTTGATCGACACGATCGCCATGATCGGATCGCCATGCGCGCGCGGCGCCGTCGCCTCGGTCACCGGCGCCGGACGCGCCTGCCGTGCACCGGCCTCGGATCCGGCCAGCGCCAGCACGGTGGCAGCCGCGAGAGTCGTCAGGAGCGCTCCCCGACGCCGCATCGCTGCAAGGTTCTGAGCCGCCGTGGATCGTGTCGCCATGCTGTTTCCCGAATCGTCATTGCTGTTCCGCCGGCGCGATCGGCGCAGGACGATCTATACGCTCGATCATGTCTTGGGGTGAAGTGAGGCGAAGGCGCGTCCTGATGTCATCGGCTTTCCGCTCGCCGCAATTGGGGCAGGATCGGGCAACGAATCGGACTTGGGACGCGCCCTTCCGTCGCACGCCCCCAAGACCCGCATTCCACCACCCCACCGGTTGCCCATCGCTTAACGCCGAACAGGGCGATCGGGTCCGTGGCTCGGCCTGGAGAACCGCAAGGCGCAGGCGCCGCGAGATCAATCTGAAATCCGCTTCTCGAAGAACAAGTCCGGATAGGGGTCGTCGTTGAAGCGGTCGATCTCGGTCCAGCCGGTGCGGCGATAGAGCTGCATGGCCTCGGCGAGCGCGCTGTTGGTGTCGAGGCGAAGGAGGCTGATCGAGAGCTTGCGGGCAGCCGCTTCGGCCGCATCCATCAGGCGGCGGCTGAGGCCGAGGCCGCGCGCGGCGGGCGCGACCCAGAGCCGCTTGATCTCGGCGGCATCGCCGCCGCTGCCCTTCAGCCCGACGCAGCCGAGCGGCAGGCCGTCCGACAACGCGACGAAGAAGGCGCCGCGCGGCGCCATCATGTCCAAGGCGTCGGGATCGCGCGACAGCGAAACATCGAAGCCGCGCTCGAAACGGCGTGACAGCTCGGCGTAGTATTCGCCGAGGCAGTAGCGCGCCTGCTCGCTCCTGGGATCGGTCTCCTCGATGGTGATGCGGCTGCGCCCGAGCGCGGCCGCAACCATGTCCATCGCGGCAAGCAACGCCTGGGGCTGGCCATGGCGCGCCAGCATCGATTCCGCCTGGGCATTGGAGAGCGTCTCATAGGCGTCGAATTCGCGCCGGCCGGCGGCCGTGAGCCTGGCGACGCGGCGGCGCGCGTCGTCGGGATGCGGCCGGGTCGTTACCAGCCCCTCCTCCTCCAGGCCGCGCAGCAGCCGGCTCATCAGCCCGGAATCGAGCGCGAGATAGTCGCGCAGCTCGGCGACGTCGCTACGGCCATGGCCGATCGCGTTGAGCACGCGGGCCGCGCCGAGCGGCCGACCGCGTCCGAGGAACGAGGTGTCGAGCGCGCCGACCTCCGAGGTGACGGCGCGGTTGAAGCGGCGGACGCGGGAGATTGGGTCCAGCATGATACCTGACTTAAGTCAGACATCTCGCGATGTCAACGCGGAGACAATCACGCCGACTGCAAACAAAAAGGGCGGCCCAGCCGCCGGCCGAGGCCGGATGCCGGACCGCCAGGTTTTCCCCGGGAGGAACTCAGTTCAGAAGCTTGGCGACGTTGTCCTTGGTGACGAGGTCGAGGCCGGTGTAGATCACCTCCGGCACCTTCTCGCCCTTCTTGATCGCGAGCAGCGTGTCCATCGCCTTCTCGCCCATCTCGAACGGACGCTGGCCGGTCAGCGCGTTGGAGTAGCCGTCGCGCAGCAGCTCGAGCTGCATCTTCAGCGTGTCGGCCACGACCAGCGTCAGCTTGCCGGCGTCGATGTCCTTCTTGTTCTTGTTGACGAAGGCCTTGTAGCCCTCGGGTGCGAACATCGGCCAGCCGCCGATCGGCACGATCGCGCCGAGGTCCGGCGTCGCGGTGCGCAGGTCGGCCATCTGCTGCACGGCGAGCGCGGGATCGTCGTTGCAGAAGGTCGGCGAACCGGCCACTTCCGTCCACTTCGAGCCCTTCAGCGCCTCGCGCACGCCGTCGACACGCTCGGCGAGGTTCTTGGCGCCGGGACCGCCGGAGACGATGGCGTACTTGCCGCCGTCAGGCCGGAGCTCCCGCAGCTGCTTGCCGAGCGCGAGACCGAAGTCCTTGTTGTTGGTGCCGATATAGGCGAGGCGCTTGGAGCCCGGCGCATCGGCGTCGAAAGTGATGACGGGAATGCCGGCGGCGGTTGCCGCCTCGATCGATTTCGTCATCGATGGAACGTCGGCGACCGAGATGGCGAGGCCGTCGACCTTCTGGGTGATGAAGTCCTGGATGATCTGCGCCTGCGTGGCCGGCTCGTGCTCGACCGGGCCCTTGTAGATGCACTCGACATTGCCGAGCTCCTTGGCGCGCTTCAAACAGCCGTCGCGCGCGACGTCGAAGAACGGGTTGTTCATCGCCTTCGGCACGATGGCGAAACGATATTTGGTCTCGGCCTGCGCCGGGGCCAGCATGATCGCGAGCGACGCGACCGCAAAGAGCAGCTTCTTCATGGGTTCCCTCCTCCATGTCTATCCCTGATGATTGTCTGTTCCGGGTGAGGATAGACGTGATTGTCATCCCGGCCAGTATTCGTCACAGCAGGCGGGCGCGGATGCGGTCGACCAGCACGGCGGCGATGATGATCACGCCGACCAGGGTCTGCTGCCAGTAGGAGTTGACCTGCGCCAGCACCAGGCCGTTCCGGATCACCTCGAGCAGCACGCAGCCGACGATGGCGCCGAGCGGGCCGCCGAGGCCGCCGGCGAGGTTGGCGCCGCCGATCACGGCCGCCGCGATCACGTTGAGCTCGTAGGACGTTGCCATGTTGGCAGGCGCCGAGCCGAGCCAGCCGGAGATGATGATGCCCTGCAGCCCGGCTGCCAGCGCGCCGATCACATAGACCTCGATCTTCACGCGGGGCACGGAGACGCCGGTGAGCTCCGCGGCCTTCTCGTTGCCGCCGATCGCGAACACGTGGCGGCCGAACGCGGTGTGGTGCAGCACCAGCGCCATCACCAGCGCCAGCGCCATCAGATAGATGAAGGGCGCCGGCACGCCGTACACGTCACCCTGCGTCAGCGCGTAGAAATAATCGGCGTCCGGCCCGCCGGGGAAGCTGCCCTTGCCGTTCGAGATCACGTAGCTCAGGCCGCGCACGATCGACAGCATGCCGAGCGTGGTCACGAACGGCGACAGCCCGAGCAAGGCGATGCAGACGCCGTTGATGAGGCCGACGACCAGCGAGACCGCAAGGCCGGCCAGCACCGAGACGATCAGGATCAGGCCGGGCACGTTGGCGACGACGGTCTTGCCGTCCGCGGCGAGATGCACGAACAGCGAGGACAACGGCATGCCCGGCGTCGACAGCGTCGTCATCACCATCGAGGTGATCATCGCCGCGAAGCACATCATCGAGCCGACCGACAGGTCGATGCCGCCGGTGATGATCACGAAGGTGATGCCGAGCGTCGCGATGGCGATGAAGGAGAAGTTCTTGGCGACGTTCTGCAGATTGCCTTCGGTGAGGAAATAGGGACTGGCGAAGCTCATCACGATGATGAGGGCGATGAGCGCCAGCGTGACGTAGGCCGTCTGCGAGGCGAACACGCCGCGATGCCACCATCTGATGGCGCCGACATTGGTGAAGGTGACGTCGGTGCCGGCGGAGCTGGTCTCGGATGGAACGGACATCACGCCGCCTCCTTGGCGCCGGTGATCAGCGCGGTCACTTCCTCGGGGCTGGTCTCGCCGACCGGCTTGTCGGCCTTCTTCTCGCCGCGGCGCATCACCACGACGCGATCGCATACCGCGAAGATGTCGGGCATGCGGTGCGAGATCAGGATCACCGCGATGCCCTGCTCCTTCAGCCGATGGATCAGGCTCAGCACCTGCTCGACCTGGCGCACCGAGATCGCCGCGGTCGGCTCGTCCATCATCACCAGCTTGGCGTTCGACAGCCGCGTGCGCGCGATCGCCACCGCCTGGCGCTGGCCGCCCGACATGTCCTTGACGAGATCGTGCGGCCGCGTCTCGGAGCGCAGCTCGCGGAACAGCTCCAGCGCGCGCGCCTCCATGCCCTTGTGGTCGAGCAGCACGAGGGGACCGAAACTGCGTTTCAGCTCGCGGCCGAGAAACACGTTGGCGGCGGCGGTGAGATTGTTGGCGAGCGCGAGATCCTGGTACACGACCTCGATGCCGACGCTGCGCGAATCCATCGGGCGATGGAAATGCACCTCGCGGCCGCCGAAATGGATGGCGCCCTGGCTCGGCGGAAAGTTGCCGGCGATGATACGCACCAGGGTCGACTTGCCGGCACCGTTGTCGCCCATCAGGCCGACAACCTCGCCGGCGCCGATTGTCAGATCCACGCCCTGCAGCGCGCGGATCGCGCCGAACTGCTTGCCGAGGCCCTTCAGCTCCAGCACCGGCTGCGCGGCGGTGCTCATCGCGGCGCGCCCAACCTCGTTCGTGGACATGCGCAGGCTGCTGTCGTCAGACATAGCGGTTCACCACGCTTTCGAGATATTCCTGCCGGCCGGAGCGCGGCTGCGGATCGAGGCCGGTGTCGGCGGCGCGGTCGGCGAGTTCGGCAAGCGAGCGGCGGCCGGCGAGGATCGCCTGCCCCTCCTCGCCGTCCCAGCCGGCGTAGCGGGCTGCGAGCGGCGCCGTCAGCGCACTGTCGGTCAGCATCTCGTCGGCCGCGATCAGCGCCCGCGCGCAGGCGTCCATCGAGCCGACATGGGCGTGCAGCAGATCATCCGGATCGATCGACTGCCGCCGGATCTTGGCATCGAAGTTCAGCCCGCCGGTGGTGAAGCCGCCGGCCTTGAGCATGTCGTGGAACACCAGCGCCAGCTCCGGCACGTTCATCGCGAACTGGTCGGTGTCCCAGCCCAAGAGATCGTCGCCGCGGTTGATGTCGAGCGAGCCGAACACGCCGAGCGCCTGCGCCAGTGCGATCTCGTGCTGGAACGAATGGCCGGCGAGGATGGCGTGGTTCTGCTCGATGTTGAGCTTGACGTCGTCGAGCAGGTCATAGCGCTGCAGGAAGCCGTAGCAGGTGGCGACATCGAAATCATACTGGTGCTTGGTCGGCTCCTTCGGCTTCGGCTCGATCAGCAGCGGTCCCTTGAAGCCGATCTTGTGCTTGTGCTCGACCACGAGCGAGACGAAGCGGCCTAGCTGGTCGAGCTCGCGCTTCATGTCGGTGTTGAGCAGGGTCTCGTAGCCCTCGCGGCCGCCCCACAGCACGTAGTTGGCGCCGCCGAGGCGGTGCGTCAGCTCGAGCGCGGCGCGCACCTGCCCGGCGGCATAGGCGAAGACATCGGGATCCGGATTGGTCGCGGCGCCCGCCATGTAGCGGCGGTGCGAGAACAGATTGGCCGTGCCCCATAGCAGCCGTACCTTGGCAGACGCCATCTTCTGCTCGAACAGGTCGCCGATCGCATTGAGATTGGCGACCGACTCCTTCAGCGTCGCGCCTTCCGGCGCCGCGTCGACGTCGTGGAAGGTGAAGAACGGCACGTCGAGCAGCCGGAACAAGTCGAACGCGACATCGGCCTTGGCGCGCGCCATCGCCAGCGCATCGTCGCCATGCTGCCACGGCCGCAGGAAGGTCTCGCCGCCGAACGGATCGCTGCCCGGCCAGCAGAACGAATGCCAGTAGCAGACCGCGAAGCGCAGATGATCCTCCATCCGCTTGCCCCGGATGACACGGTCCTTGTCGTACCAGCGGAACGACAGCGGGCTGCGTGACTCGGGCCCGACATAGCTGACGGTCGCGCCGGTCTGGAAGAAGGGAGCCTGGACGTTCACGAGATGCACTCCTTGAGAGCGGGATAGAGCTTGCGCCATTGCGCGTAGGCGTCGTCGTAGGCGGCGCGCTGCGGCGCGCGGGGTTCGAAACTCTGCAGCCGCTGTGGCTTGCGGCAGACATCGGCCGGGGCTTCGCCGGTCGCGGCCAGACGGCCGAGCCTGGACGCACCGATGGCGGCGCCGACCTCGCCCTCCTCGACGCGATGCACGGTGACGCCGAGCACGTCGGCCATGATCTGCGCCCACAACAAAGAGCGCGAGCCGCCGCCGACGAGATCGAGCTCTGTGATCGGCTGCGCGCTGCGCGCGAGCGCGGCGAACATGTCGCGTGAGGCGAACGCCACGCCCTCCAGCACCGCCTGCACGAGATCAGCGCGGCCGGCGGCGCTGCGCAGCCCGACCAGGGCGCCGGCGGCATGGGCATCGTTGTGCGGCGTGCGCTCGCCGTCGAGATAAGGCAGGAACTGCACCGGGCTCGGACGTTCGACGCTGATACCGAGCGGCGCCAGCAGCGCGGCTTCCGGCGTCTCGAGAATGCGCGCCAGCCACGCCAGCGAGGCCGCGGCCGACAGCATCACGCCCATCTGATGCCAGAGACCGCCGAGCGCATGGCAGAACGCATGCACGGCCGCTTGCGGCACCGGCGCGAAGCGGTCGGTCACCCGGAACAGCACGCCCGATGTGCCGAGCGACAGGAATGCATCGCCGGGCGTGATGGCGCCGAGCCCGATCGCGCTCGCCGCGTTGTCGCCGGCGCCGCCCGCGATCACGACGTCAGCGCCCATGCCCCAGCGCCGCGCCAGCTCGGGCGACAACACGGCGCTGCGCTCATTGCCCTCGACCAGGCGCGGCATGTGATCGAGACCGAGCCCGGTCGCCGCCAGCAGTTTCTCCGACCAGCGCCGCGCGCCGACGTCGAGCCACAGGGTGCCGGCCGCATCCGACATGTCCTCGACCATCTCGCCGGACAGCCGATAGCGCACATAGGCCTTCGGCAGCAGCACTTTCGCGACCTCGGCAAATATCCTCGGCTCGTGCTTCGCCACCCAGACGAGCTTCGGCGCGGTGAAGCCGGGCATCGCGAGGTTGCCGGCGATCGCATGCAGTTCGGGGCAGCGGCGTTCGAGCTCGGCGCATTCGGCTTGCGAGCGGCCGTCATTCCACAGGATCGCCGGCCGCAGCGGCCGGCCGTCGCGGTTCAGCAACGTCGCGCCGTGCATCTGGCCGGACAGGCCGATGCCGCTGACGGCAGCGGTCTCGCGCGGACGCGCCCGCGCGAGATCATCGACCGCGCCGATGACGGCCTCGACCCAGTGATCCGGGTTCTGCTCGGACCACAGCGGCTGCGGATGCGACAGCGCCAGCGGACGCCCGGCGCTTGCGATCAGCGCGCCCGCCTCGTCCTCCAGCACGGCCTTCACGCCGGATGTGCCGACATCCAGTCCGAGAAACACGACTCCACTCCTCCCACCGACCGCCAGGCGCTTCGGCGATCTGCTGTCGCCTCGAAACCAGCACCTCGGTCTTTCTCGTTCCGTACGCAAACGACCGCGTCACCGCGGCCGCCCGCTCACGGCAGATTGTCCCGCATCACGATGTCGATGCGGATCGTCTCCTGTTCGCTCAGGATCGGCTCGCCGCGCGCCAGCGCCAGCAGCACGCGCACCGCGGAGCGCGCCTCGTGGCCCGGGTTCTGCGAAATCGCCGCGTCCATCACGCCGTTCAACAGCAGCTTGCGCGTCAGTGCCGTCACGTCGTGGCCGACGAACACGATGTCGTCGGCGCGCCCCGACTCGGTCAGCGCTTTGGCGACGCCGGCCGTGCCGGCGCCGACATTGTAGAGCCCGACGATGTCGCGGTGCTCGGTCAGCAGCTTGCGCATGAGGTGCTCTGAGCGATCGTCCACGTCATGCCCCTCAGCAACCGGCAAAACCTCAAGTTGCCGAAACTCCGCCGCGAGAACCTGGCCGAAGCCGAAGATGCGCTCGGCATGATCGCGCAGGCCTTGCGAGCCCGCCATGATCGCGATCCGCCCCGCCTTGCCGCCGGCGAAGCGTCCGACCAGCGCCCCCGCGGTGCGGCCAGCGGCGATGTTGTCGATGCCGACATAATGCTGCCGCCGCGACGATGGCACGTCCGACACCAGCGTCACCACCTTGGCGCCGGACTCGACCAGATCGTTGATCGCCGCGCGCACGCCCGGATGATCGAGCGCCACCACCGCGACGCCGTCGACCTGACCGACGAGCTGCTCGAGCTTCGCGGCCAGCACGGCGGCATCGAACACGTCGGTCGTGACGACATCGACCGTGAGCCGGCGCGCGGCCATCCAGCTCGCCAGATCGCCGAGATGCGCCTGAATCTGCTGCATGAAGGGATTGATGCCGGACGGCATCACGAAGGCAAAGCGCCGCGCGCGGGCACGGGCGAGCTCGGAGGCCGCCGCATGCGGCTGGAACGCGCTACGCGCCATGGCGTCCTTGACGCGTCGCACCGTGTCCGGGCGCACGCCCGGCCGGTTGTGCAGCACGCGGTCGACGGTGGCGAGGCTCACGCCCGCCTGTCGCGCAATGTCCCGCAATGTCAGCGGCGCGTTCATGGTCCTCCCCTTTGGGTTGAGGACCATAACGCGGTTTTTGAGGTGCGCAACTCATTTTTGAGGGGCGGCGCGCCCGGCCGCGCCTGGAAGCCCCGAGGGAGCTAGACGAAAGCGACCTCGATCCGCTTGTCGGACCGCGCCGTCATGCGACAGGCGCGTGAGAAGCCGTCGCTGGCGATCGCGAGCTTGAAGTGCTCCGGCAACTCCGCCGTCGAGATCACGTCCAGTGCAGCCGCGTGTTCGGACAGTGCACGGACCGTGCAGTCGAACGTCGAACGTCCGGCGTTGAACGCGATCTGCCCCGCCTTGAACACGCGGCGCAGCGCAGGCGCGATCGACGGTGACGCCTCCACCCAGGCGATGACCTGATTGCGGCCGTTGTTCTTGGCGGAGTACATCGCCATGTCCGCCCGCTCCTGCATGGCATCGAAGCCCAGACGGGAAGTCAGATCCGCGGCGCCGAAGCTGGCGGTGACCCTGATCGGTCCGCATGGCGTGTCGATCGACAGGCCGGCAGCCGCCGACCGCATCTTCTCCAGCACCGCCAGCCCGTCGTGCAGGCCCGTATGCGGCAGCAGGATGCCGAACTCCTCGCCCCCGAGACGGCCGATGACGTCGGAGCTCCGCAGCACCGACCGCCAGGTCTCGACCAGCCTGGACAGGACGAGATCGCCGACGGCGTGGCCGTAAGTGTCGTTCACCGACTTGAAGTGATCGATGTCGACCATCGCATATGTCAGCTTGTGGCCGTGACGCTCGGCCAGCGCCCGCAACCGCTCGCCTTCGTTGTGAAAGGCGCGGCGCGACAGCGCGCCGGTGAGAGCGTCGCGCATGCTCAGCTTGCGCAGCATCAGCTCGTCGACGGCGATCGCGGCGAGATCCTTCAGCATGTCGACATCGTGCGCACTGAACTCGCGCGGCGCCGTGTCCATCGCGCATAGCGTGCCGACGTTCACGCCGGAGATGCGAAGCTGCGCACCAGCGTAGAACCGAATGAACGGCTTGCCATGGACGAGGACGTTGTCCACCAGCCGCGCATCCTGATGCGTGTCGGGGATGATCAGCGGCTCGCTTTCCTGAATGGCATAGTTGCACAGCGCGGGCCGCCGCTCGCCCTCACGGTCGGCCATCCCTGTGGCCGCCTTGAACCATTGGCGATGGCCGTCGATGAGGGTGAGTGTCGACATCGGGACGCCAAAGACCTTCCGGCACAGGCCGGTGAGACGGTCGAAGGCGAGCTCGCTGGGTGTATCAAGGATGTCGAGTTCGGCAAGGGCTTCCAGGCGGCGGGCATCGTCGTGGTGGTCGGCTGACATCGGCAACTCCTCGCCGACAGCTTCTCGCGGAGGGACTTAACGCCGGATTTAGGAGGAGAATGAGCAAATTCCTAACAGGAAGCACGACGTCCGGCGGGGGAACCGCCCGAGGGCCGGCCTGCCTGCCATCGGCCGGCCAGCCGGCGCCATCTTCCGATAAAAATAATCATCTTGCCATTTATCCGAATTCGTGATTATCTCCCGCCATCCCGCCTCAACGAGAGGGGCGTTGCGCGCGATCGTCACGACACGCGAGGCGGGGATGCGGTGGCCGCGAGAGATCGCAGCATTCTCTTTCACGAGGGTGCGGACGAACGATCGCTTGCGGACGTGAAGTCGCAGCGGCCTGACACCCCGAAGCTGGTGTCAACCTGGCGCAATGCTAACGCATTGCGTTGGGGATGGTGGCCAACAAGCCCGGCGCACCAGGGCGACTGCGTATAAGCGTGAAGACACCGCGCAGGGAATGCCGGATGCTCGGCTGCACCTGTGGTACCTGCCGCCTGCATTTTTTTCGCAGGCGGGCCATGGGTGAGGCCTTCACCCGGCATTCCCTGCGCCCTCTCATGCTTGCGAGGGACGAGTTGATGGCAGACCTCGGGCATCAGATGCCGCGAGAACGTGATGCCATGTCTCTCTTTATGACTTCGCTGTTTGATGATGACTTCGCTGTTTGAACCGTAAATCCGCCCCACCCTCCGCCGTCGTCCCGGACAAGCTGCAACGCGCGAAGCGCGCTGCAGCGCCGATCCGGGACCCATACGCCGCGGCGGTCGTGATGGGCACAAAAGCCAATTGCCAGCGTGCCCCAAAGCGCTCCCTGGGGGTATGGGTCCCGGCTCAAGGCCGGGACGACAGCGGTGTTTGTTGAAGCGGGGATGGTCGATGCGCGGCCTTGTAGGGTTGGCAAAGCGGACGCCCGCAGGGCGGTCGCGTGCCCACCGTGCATCCGCATGCACGGAGAGAATGGTGGGCACGGCGCGCGCGATGCAGTGAGGCAGCCAACTCGCATCGTTGGCGCGCCTTTGCCCACCCTACGGACTGTGCAAGACCTTAGAACGGCAGCCCGACATAGTTCTCCGCCAGCGACCGCTGCGCGGCCTCGGACGAGAACAGATAGGCGAGCTCGGTGTCCTGCAGTCTGTCGTCGTAGGACAGCCGGTCGGGGAAGCGATGCAGCAGCGTCGTCATCCACCACGAGAAGCGCTGCGCCTTCCAGATCCGCGCCAGCGCGCGCTGGGAGTAGCCGTCGATGCCGGCGTCGTCGCCTTTTTTGTAGTGATCGAGCAGCGCATGATAGAGATAGTAGATGTCGGACGCCGCCGAGTTCAGCCCGCGCGCGCCGGTCGGCGGCACGATGTGGGCGGCGTCGCCGGCCAGGAACAGCCGGCCGTAGCGCATTGGCTCGGCGACGAAGCTGCGCAGCGGCGCGATGCTCTTCTCGATCGACGGGCCAGTGATCAGCTTGGCCGCGATCTCATTGGGCAGGCGGCGCTTCAGCTCCTCCCAGAACGCATCGTCGCTCCAGTCCTCGACCTTGTCGGTGAGCGGCACCTGGACGTAATAGCGGCTCAGCACCTGGGAGCGCAGCGAGCACAGCGCGAAGCCACGCTCGTGCTTGGCATAGATCAGCTCCGGCGACACCGGCTTGGTGCGCGACAGCACGCCGAGCCAGCCGAACGGGTACACCCGCTCGTATTCCGTCAGCTTGTCGTGCGGGATCGACTTGCGGCTGACGCCGTGAAAGCCGTCGGCGCCGATGATGTAGTCGCAGTCGACGCGGATCACCTCCTCGCCGCTGCGATAGGTGACGTAGGGCTTGTCGGAGGCGATGTCGTGCGGCGTGACGTCGGCCGCGTTGTGCACGACCTTGCCGCCGAGCTTGTCGCGGGCCTCGTAGAGATCGCGCGTCAGCTCGGTCTGGCCGTAGACCATCACCGAGTTGCCGCCGGAATATTTGTGCAGGTCGACGCGGTCGAGCTTGCCGTCATGGGCGATGTAGAAGCCGTGATGGATTTCGCCCTCGCGATCCATGCGCTCGCCGCACTGCGCCTCGCGCATCAGCTCGGCAAAGCCGTGCTCGAGCACGCCGGCACGGATGCGCGACAGCACGTAGTCGCGGCTGGATTTCTCCAGGATGATCGTATCGATGCCCTGCAGATGCAGGAGCTGCGACAGCATCAGCCCCGACGGGCCTCCGCCGATGATGCAGACTTGGACTTTCATGGGCGTGTTCTCCCGGATTCGCAGACGCAGGCTTATTGGGTATGCTTTGCAGTCGCGGATTTTACCAAGGAATGCGCAGGGATCACTTGGATGGACGCGGCATTCTCTTGTACTTTTCCAACACCATGCCGCGACGCAAAACGAATGCGGCGGCGGTATCGGGCGGCGCCGGTCAGCCGGCCGGCGGCGCCGCGCCGTCTCCGACACCCATTGCGCGCCGATAGTCGCGCGGGCTCGCCCCGGTGTGGCGCTTGAAGAAGCGGCAGAAATAGGCCGGGTCCTTGAAGCCGAGCTCGAACGCCAGCTTCGACACCGGCGCTGCAATATAGGTCAGCCGACGACAGGCCTCACGGGCCAGACGCGCATGCACGATATCGAGCGCGGACTGGCCGGTCTCGGCCCGCGTCAACCGATTGAGCCGCTCCGGCGTCATGCCGAGCTCGTCGGCGTAGCGCGCCACCGACCAGTGATCGCGGTGATGCGCCTCGACCAGCACGATGAAGCGGGTGAACAGATCAGCGTGCCCACTGCCGCGCCGCGCGCCTTGCGACTGCCGCGCGCTCTGCTGCGCCAGCCGCCACACGATCGAGCGCCCGAGCCAGTGCGGCACCGGGGAGGCCGCGGAATCGGCCGCGGCGAACTCGTCGGCGAGGTCGACGAACAGCGTGCCGATCCGGCCCGTCGCAACGGCTTGCGGCTCCAGATGCAGGATTTGTGGCGCTGCAAACAGGTCGCGCAGCGCCTCGCCGGTCGCCGGCACGTCGCCCTCCACCACCGCCCGCGGATTGAAGGTGAGCACGTAGCCGTCGGTCTCGCGCGAGAAGCGGAAGGCATGGACCACGCCGGGCGGAATGATCACCGCGACCGGGCCGGTGCAGCGCTCGCGGCTTTCGTCCAAGGCGATCTCGGCCGGGCCGGAGGCGACCCAGAGGATCTGATGCAGGCCCTGGTGCGTATGCGCCTCGATTTCCCAGCGATACAGCTTGCTGCGCACCTGGATCGGCTCGACATGCAGCATGTCCGGCTGCGCGGCGGAGGCTTCGCCGTACAGCGCGAAGGCCGGGATCGACGGCTTGGTGCGAAAGCGGGGCATGAGCGAGAGCTAACCCCGAATGTCGGAAAAGTACAAGTCTTGACCGGCTTTCGTGTCTCACGCCGCGGCCACGGCTCGGCTAGATCGGTGAAAAGAACAACAACGACCACACTCAATGGAGAGGAGGCCCGACATGTTCACGTTCGACCCGTATTCGCCGGCGGTCGATGCCGACCCGTTCCCGTTCTACAAGACGCTGCGCGACGAGCACCCCTGCTTCTGGAGCCAGCAAGCCCAGATGTGGATCCTGTCGCGCTATGCCGACGTGGCAGCGGCGGGCACGAACTGGCAGACCTATTCGTCGGCTAAGGGCAACCTGATGACCGAGCTGCCGAACCGCGCCGGCGCGACGCTCGGCACCACCGATCCGCCGCGCCATGACCGGCTGCGTGGCCTCGTCCAGCATGCCTTCATGAAGCGCAATCTGGAGAGCCTGTCAGGCCCGATCCGCGACATCGCGCGCGACAGCGCCGAGGCGCTGCGCGGCCAGGACCGGTTCGACTTCATCGACGCCTTCTCGTCGAAGTTCACGGTGCGCGTGCTGTTCGCCGCACTCGGCCTGCCGCTCGGCGACGAGCAGACGGTGCGCGACAAGGCGGTGCTCATGGTGCAGAGCGATCCGGTGAGCCGCGCCAAGGGACCGCAGCACATCGCAGCCTACAACTGGATGCAGGACTATGCGGCCGGCATCATCGCGGAGCGCCGGGCGCGGCCGCAGAACGATCTGATCTCGCATTTCAGCATGGCCGAGATCGACGGCGACAAGCTCGACGAGCGCGAGGTGCTGCTGACGACGACCACGCTGATCATGGCCGGCATCGAGTCTCTCGGCGGCTTCATGACGATGCTGGCCTACAATCTCGCCGATCACGACGACGCCCGCCGTGCGGTCGTCGCCAATCCCGATCTGCTGGCGGACGCCGTCGAGGAGTCGCTGCGCTTCAACACCTCGGCGCAGCGTTTCCGCCGCTGCCTGCAGAAGGATCTCACCCTGCACGGCCAGACCATGCGCGAGGGCGATTTCGTCTGCCTCGCCTACGGCTCCGCCAATCGCGACGAGCGGCAGTTTCCCAATCCCGACGTCTACGACATCACGCGCAAGCCGCGCGGCCACCTCGGCTTCGGCGGCGGCGTGCATGCCTGCCTGGGATCGGCGATCGCGCGCATGGCGATCAGGATCGCGTTCGACGAGCTGCACAAGGTCGTGCCGGACTATCGCCGCACCCAGGAGCAACTGCCCTGGATGCCGTCATCGACCTTCCGCAGCCCGATGTACCTGGAGCTGACGGCTCATTAGTCGGTCGCAAGGACGGGATGGCGGGCTCGAGCACGCACCTCGCGGACGGTACGCTCCCTCGCCCCGCTTGCGCGGGGCGAGGGAGGCGCCAACCGGTTTACCAGAGCTCAAACCAGCGCGCCGAGATCCGCCGCGCTGAAGCCCTTCAGGCCGGCCTTGTCGCCGGACTTGATCTTGGCGACCCATTCGGCATCGCTGATCAGCGCGCGGCCGACTGCGATCAGGTCGAACTCCTCCTTGGCCATGCGCTCCAGCAGCGCATCGAGATCGGCTGTCGTCGACGGCTTGCCGGCGAACGCCGAGAAGAACTCGTCGGACAGGCCGACCGAGCCGACGCTGATGGTCGCGGCGCCCGTGATCTTCTTGGCCCAGCCGGCGAAGTTCAGGCCCTTCTCGCCGTCGACGTCCGGGAATTCCGGCTCCCAGAAACGGCGCTGCGAGCAGTGCAGGATGTCGACGCCGGCCGCGACCAGCGGCTGCAGCCAGTCGGCCATCAGCGCCGGCGTCTCGGCGAGGCGCGCCGCATAGTCCTGCTGCTTCCACTGGCTGACGCGCAGGATGATCGGAAAATCCGGCCCCACCGCCTTGCGGATCGCGGCGACGATTTCGCCGGCGAAGCGCGAGCGCTCCTTGATGCTGGCGCCGCCATAGCGATCCTCGCGCTTGTTGGTGCCGGACCAGAAGAACTCGTCGATCAGATAGCCGTGGGCGCCGTGGATCTCGAGGGTGTCGAAGCCCGTGCGCTTGGCGTCGGCCGCGGCCTGCGCGAATGCGGCGACGGTGTCGGCGATGTCGTTCTCGGTCATCGCGTTGCCGCGCGGCTTGCCAGGCGCAACCAGCCCGGACGGGCTCTCGACCGGCGCATCAGGCTCCCAGCGGCTCATGCCCTTGGTCGAGCCGGTGTGCCAGATCTGTGGCGCGATGCGGCCGCCGGCCGCGTGTACGGCGCTCGCCACGCTCCGCCAGCCGGCCAGGGCTGCGTCACCGTGGAAGAAGGGAATATTGGGCTCGTTGCGCGAGGCCGGACGGTTGACGACAGTGCCCTCGGTCAGGATCAGCCCCACGCCGCCTTCGGCGCGGCGACGGTAATAAGCGGCATTGGCCTCGCCGGGAACGCCATTCGGCGCCGCGTTGCGGGTCATCGGCGCCATGACGATGCGGTTCTTCAGCTCCAGCGACTTCAGGCGAAACGGACGAAACAGCACGCTGGTATCGAGGTCGGACATTCAGAGGGCTCCATTGCGTTCGGAACCGCTCCAGTATACTTCGTAAACCTGAAGTCAATCAGGCACCCGAAGTCGCTCAGGTATATCAGAGGAAACCGCGTCGTGACCGTCGCGTCGACATCAGAGACCGCCCCGCTCCGCTGCAAGCCGCAGCACTTCTCGTCGGAGTGCCCGAGCCGGGTGCTGATCGACCAGATCGCCGACAAATGGTCGATGATGGTGCTGGCCGTGCTGGACGGCGGGCCGTTGCGCTTCAACGCGGTCAAGAAGCAGCTCGAGGGCGTCACCCAGAAGGCGCTGACGCAATGCCTGCGCCGGCTCGAGCGCAACGGCCTCGTCGCGCGGGAGGTAATCGCGGACTCGCCCGTTGCCGTCCAGTACGAGATCACGCCGCTCGGCCGGACCCTGCAGCCGCCATTCCGCGCGCTCTACGCCTGGACCATCGCCAAGATGCCCGAGGTCGAGCAGGCGCGTCAGGCCTTCGACGAGCGCCGCGGCCGCTGATCGGCGGCGGTCGCAGACCGCTATTGAAAGGCGACTTCGGCGAAGCTGCGCAGCTTGCGCGAATGCAGCCGCTCCGACTCCTGGTGCTTCAGGAGCTCCAGCGCCTTCAGCCCGATCTGGAGATGCTGGCCGACGCGCTGCCGGTAGAAGTCGCCGGCCATGCCGGCGAGCTTGATCTCGCCATGCAGCGGCTTGTCGGAGACGCAGAGCAAGGTGCCGTAGGGCACACGGAAGCGATAGCCGTTGGCGGCGATGGCGGCGGACTCCATGTCGAGCGCGACGGCGCGCGACTGCGACAAGCGGCGGATCACCCCAGGGCCGGAGATCTCCCAATTGCGGTTATCGACGCTGGCCACCGTGCCGGTCCGCATCACCCGCTTCAGCTCAAAGCCGGAATAGCCGGTCACCGTCTCCACGGCCTCTTCGAGCGCGACCTGCACCTCGGCCAGCGCGGGGATCGGCACCCAGGGCGGCAGCTCCTGGTCGAGCACGTGGTCCTCGCGGACGTAGCCGTGCGCGAGGACGTAGTCGCCGAGCCGCTGAGTGTTGCGCAGTCCCGCGCAGTGGCCGACCATCAGCCAGGCATGCGGCCGCAGCACCGCAATGTGGTCAGTGACGTTGCGCGCATTCGACGGGCCGGTGCCGATGTTGATCAGTGTGATCCCCTGATGGCCTGGCTCGACCAGATGAAGCGCCGGCATCTGTGGCGTGCGCGCCGGCGCGGAGCCCGTGGTGCCGCCGCCGAGCCGCGCGGTTCGCGTGATCACATTGCCCGGCTCGACGAAGGCCTCGGCTGCCCCCTGCGCGGCCGCCAGCTGCTGGCGGCCCCAATCGGCGAAGGCGTCGACATAGAACTGATAGTTCGTGAAGATCACGAAATTCTGGAAATGGTCCGGGTCGGTCCCGGTGTAGTGATAGAGCCGACGCAGCGAGTAGTCGACGCGCGCGGCGCGGAACAGCGACAGCGGCTCCGGCATGCCGGGCTTCAGCTCGAGCGTGCCGTCGGCGATCGCATCGTCCATGGTCGCGAGATCCGGAGCGTCGAACACGTCGCGCAGCGAGCGCGTCACCAACGGGCTCTCGTGGTGCGGAAGCGCCGTCTCGATGTTGATGTCGCGGCGATAGGCGAAATGCACCGGGATCGGCTCGGCCGACTCGCCGATCTCGACCGGCATGCCGTGGTTCTCCACCAGCAGACGGATCTGCTCGGTGAGATACGAACGGAACAGGTCTGGCCGCGTCACGCTGGTCTCGTGCACGCCGGGCCCTGCGACGAAGCCATAGGCCAGACGCGAGTCGAGCCGGGCATGACTTGCGGTCGTCAGCCGCACGAAGGGATAGGTGGCGCGGATCCGTGTCGCCGGCACGAGGCCGTTGGCATAGGCCTCGAAATGGCCGCGCAGGAACGCCGTGTTGCGCTCGTAGATCTCCTCGAGCCGGGCCACCGCGGCGGCCGCGTCGGTAAAGCTTTCGGTCTGGAACGGTTGCGGCGATTGCACGGTCAAGGGCGGCCTCATCTTGCTGAAGCCGATGGTAAGCGAAGCCGCCATACGAGTGCAACGCTCGTCGGCGGATCTTCCAGGCGCCGCCGAGGGTCCCCTCCCCGCGCGCCGAGACGCGAGGAGGGAATCGGCTCAGCCCTTCGCGAGCTGCGCGTCGAGGTCGTGCAGCACCTGGTAGCAGGGCAGCACCTGGGCAACGGACGCGTTGGGCTCGCGGCCCTCGCGGATCGCGGCGAAGAACTCACGGTCCTGCAGCTCGATGCCGTTCATGGAGACATCGACCTTGGAGACGTCGATCTTCTCCTCCTTGCCGTTCACCAGATCGTCGTAGCGCGCGATGTAGGTGCCGGTGTCGCCGATGTAGCGGAAGAAGGTACCGAGCGGGCCGTCATTGTTGAACGACAGCGACAAGGTGCAGATCGCGCCATTGGCGGCCTTGAGCTGGATCGACATGTCCATCGCGATGCCCAAGGTCGGATGGATCGGTCCCTGGATCGCATTGGCCTTCACGATCGGCGAGCCCGCCTGGTAGGCGAACAGGTCGACGGTGTGCGCGGCGTGGTGCCACAGCAGATGGTCCGTCCAGCTGCGCGGCTGGCCCAGCGCATTCATATTGGTGCGGCGGAAGAAGTAGGTCTGCACATCCATCTGCTGGATGTGAAATTCGCCGGCCTTGATCTTCTTGTGCACGAACTGGTGGCTCGGATTGAAGCGGCGGGTGTGACCGCACATCGCGACCAGCTTGGTCTCCTTCTGCAGCTCGACCACCTGCTGGGCGTCCTTCAAGGAGTCGGCGAGCGGAATCTCGACCTGCACGTGCTTGCCGGCCTTGAGGCAGTCGATCGCCTGCGCCGCATGCATCTGTGTCGGCGTGCAGAGAATGACGGCGTCGACCTCCGGCAGCTTGAGGCTGTCGGCGAGCTCAGTCGCGACGTGCTTGATGCCGTATTTGTCGGCGACTTCCTTGGTCTGGTCGAAGCGGCGGCCGACCAGCGACACCACCTCGACGCCATCTATGTTCTTGATGCCGTCGAGATGCTTGATGCCGAAGGCGCCGGCGCCGGCGAGCGCGACCTTGATCGTCTTGGCCATTTAGTTGTTCTCCAGGATGAGATGGCCGACCGCGGTGTTGCTGGCCGGCACATGATAGAAGCGGTGGCGCACGGTCGGCGCGTTGCCCTTCTTGGTCTCGTTGACGTCGCTCATGGCGCCGCGCGCGATCAGCCACATCACGAGCTCGATGCCCTCGCTGCCGGCCTCGCGGACGTAGTCGATGTGCGGCACCTTGGACAGGCCTTCGGGATCGTTGATCAGCTTGTCCAGGAACATGTTGTCCCATTCCCGGTTGATCAGGCCGGCGCGCGGGCCCTGCAGCTGATGGCTCATGCCGCCGGTGCCCCAGATCTGCACGTTGAGCGGCTCGTCATAGCTCTCGATCGCCTTGCGGATCGCCTTGCCCAACATGAAGCAGCGGCGGCCCGACGGCACCGGATATTGCACGACGTTGACGGCGAACGGGATCACCGGACACGGCCAGGCATCGACCTGGCCGAACACGAGGCTAAGCGGCACGGTCAGGCCGTGGTCGACGTCCATCTTGTTGACGATGGTGAGGTCGAAATCGTCCTGGATCACCGACTGCGCGATATGCGCGGCGAGCTTCGGATGCCCGATCACCTTGGGCACCGGGCGCGGGCCCCAGCCCTCGTCGGCCGGCTGATACTCGGCCGCAGTGCCGATCGCGAACGTGGGAATCATGTCCAGGCTGAAGGCGGTCGCGTGGTCGTTGAAGACCAGGAACACGACATCAGGCTTCTGCTCCTTCTCCCACTGCTTGGCGAAGTCGTAGCCAGCGAACACCGGCTTCCAATAGTCCTCGCCGGTCTTGCCGAGGTCGAGAGCTGCGCCGATCGCCGGCACGTGCGAGGTGAAAACGCTTGCGGAGATTTTTGCCATTTACTTCTTCTCCCCGGTGTAGCGGTTGCCCTCAACCGAGCGGCCGCCCTTGATCATCATCTCGCGATACTGTTCTTCGGTCATGCCGGTCATGCTGCCGGCCATCTGCTGAAAGCTCTTGCCGTCGGTCGCGCCGATCTTGGCCAGGAAGTAGATGTTGCCACCAAGCGCAATGCAGCGGTTGAGGTCGCGGTCGAGCACGGCCTGCTTCTGCTCCTCGCTCATCGGCCATTCGTCGAGATAGGCGCGCTCGTTGGCCTTGAAGCGGGCGCGGTTCTCCGCCTTCATCAAGGACATGCAGAACTGGTTGAGGTGATAACCCATCCGCGACATGTCCGCGTCGAAGATGGTCGTGCCGGGAACGTCGGTATAGGGTTTGTCGAGCGACATCGCTTCCCTCCTTCAGGATTCTTCGGGCCAGTACAGCCGCATCGGATTGTCGACCAGGAGCTTCTGCTGCAGCTCCGCGGTGACGGCGATGTGGGGAATGAAGTCGACCAGCAGGCCGTCATCGGGCATGTGGTCCTTGAGGTTCGGATGCGGCCAGTCGGTGCCCCACAGCACGCGATCCGGGAACGTCTCGACGATGCGCTTCGCGAACGGCACCACGTCGCGATAGGCGTTCTGCTCGCCGTTCAGCGCCGGCGGTCCCTTGACCGAGAGACGCTCCGGGCAGCTCACCTTGGACCAGACGTTGGAATGCTCGCGCATGAACTTCACGAACAGCTCGAACTCCGGGCCATCGACCGGCTTGGTCACGTCAGGACGACCCATGTGGTCGACGACGACGGTGGTCGGCAGCGACGTGAAGAAGTCCCACAGCTCGGGCAGGTCGACGGCTTCGAAATAGATCACGACGTGCCAGCCGAGCTTGTTGATGCGGCTGGCGATCTCGACCAACTCGTCCTTGGGCGTGAAGTCGACCAGGCGCTTCACGAAGTTGAAACGGACGCCGCGCACGCCGGCGTCGTGCATCGCCTGCAACTCGGCGTCGGTGACGCTGCGCTTGACGGTGGCGACACCGCGCGCCTTGCCGTTCGAATGCGCCAGCGCATCGACCATTGCGCGGTTGTCGGCACCGTGGCAGGTCGCCTGCACCACGACGTTGCGGGCGAAGCCGAGATGGTCGCGCAGCGCGTAGAGCTGCTGCTTGGAGGCGTCGCAGGGCGTGTACTTGCGCTCGGGCGCATAGGGGAATTCGGCGCCAGGGCCGAACACGTGGCAATGCGCGTCGACGCTGCCGGCCGGCACCTTGAAGCGCGGCTTCGACGGGCCGTCGTACCAGTCGAGCCATCCCGGGGTCTTCTGGAACTCCATGAGGTTCCCTACTCCTTGGACTTGATCTTGTTAATGATACGATCGGCCTCGGTGCGCCAGTCCGGGCTGCGCGCGAACTCCTTGGTGCCGCGCGTGCCGAACAGGCCCTCATCGGCGAGATCGGCGACCCAGGCCTGGCGCTCGGCGGTGCCGTCCGCCGACCACGGCGTCAGCCCGATGTCGCGTACGGTCTCGGCCACCTCCCTCACCTCCTCGGCGCGGCGGCGGCCATGCTCGATGACCCGCTGAAAGAAATAGGCGCCCTGCTTCTCCCAGTCGATCCCGGGAAAGGTCTCCTTCAGCGAGGCCAGCACCGCGTCCTCGACGCCATAGGCGCGGGCGGTGGTGAAGCTCTCGATCACCATCGCCTCCAGGCCCTTGATCATGATGCTGCGGCACATCTTTGTGGCCGAGGCCACGCCGAGCTTGTCGCTGGCGGGCTTGGCGGCGAAGCCGAGATCGTTGAGCAGCGGGGCCAGCTCGCGCGCGCCGGCGCCTCCCAGCAGCAGCGGCACCTTGATGCGATAGGGCGGCACCGAGGTCATCACCGCGCCTTCGACATAGCGGCCGCCGGCTCCGTCGATCAGCGCAGCCGCGCGCTGCTTGGCGCCGGGCGAAGCCGAGTTGAAGTCGAGGAACCACGCGCCTGGCTTGATCTTCGGAGCGCAGGCTTCCGCCACCGCCACGTCCTGACTGGCGGTCACCGCCGAGACGATGAAGTCGGCCTGCGCCGCCAGTTCGGCATGCGAGGCCGCGAGCGTCACGCCGATGCCGTCGGCATGGCTGCGCATGGCGTCGCCGCGGCTGTCGGCAAGCTTCACATCATAGGCCGAGACGCGCACGCCATCCTTGCGCAGATCCTCGGCGAGTATCTTGCCGACCTCGCCGTAGCCGATCAGCCCGACATGCCACTGGTTCGACGCCGCGGTCATCGCTGCTCAATCGATGTATTTGAGCCCGGCCTTCGCCAGCGGCTCGCGCATCTTGTACATGTCGAGGCCGAGCACGCCCGACGCCAGCTTCTCGCGCTTGTCGGCCTCGTTGGCCTCGCGCGCCGCGGCCGCATCCGCCGCCTGGTGCGCGACAGCAGCCGGCACCACGACGATGCCGTCGACATCGGCGACAATCACGTCGCCGGGATTGACGGCTGCGCCGGCGCAGACGATCGGGATGTTGACCGAGCCGAGCGTGGCCTTGACCGTGCCGCGCGCGGAGATCGCGCGCGAGAACACCGGGAACTGCATGTCGGTGAGATCGGCGACGTCACGGACGCCGCCGTCGATGACGAGGCCCTGCGCGCCGCGGGCGCGGAAGCTGGTCGCCAGGAGATCGCCGAAGAAGCCGTCGGTGTTCTCGACCGTGCAGGCCGCGACGACGACGTCGCCGGGCTGGATCTGCTCGGCCGCGACATGCAGCATCCAGTTGTCGCCGGGCTGCAGCAGCACGGTGACGGCCGTGCCGCACATCTTGGCGGTCGGATAGATCGGGCGCATGTAGCATTGCATCAGGCCGACGCGGCCCATCGCCTCGTGGATGGTGGCGACGCCGAACTTCGACAGCTTCTCCACCGCCGCCTTGTCGGCGCGGTTGATCTTCGTCTTGACGATGCCGAGATTGTTCATGGGGGTGCTCATATCGCCTGCCCTTTAGATTACTTGCCCTTGGCCTTCAACGCGGCGTCGAGACGCGGGAACACGCGCCGCGCATTGCCTTCGTAGATCTGGTGGCGCTGCTCGGGGGTCAGCTTGGCGGCCTCGATGTAGCGCTTGGTGTCGTCGTAGTAGAAGCCGGTCTCCGGATCGATGCCGCGGACGGCGCCGATCATTTCCGACGCGAACAGGATGTTGTCGATCGGGATCACGCCGGTCAGGAGGTCGATGCCCGGCTGGTGATAGACGCAGGTGTCGAAGAAGATGTTGTTGAGCAGATGGTCCTTCAACAGCGGCTTCTTCAGCTCCTGGGCGAGGCCGCGGAACCGGCCCCAGTGATACGGCACCGCGCCGCCGCCATGCGGGATCAGGAACTTCAGGGTCGGGAAGTCCTTGAACAGGTCCGACGTCAGGCACTGCATGAACGCGGTGGTGTCGGCGTTGAGATAATGCGCGCCGGTGGTGTGGAAGCAGGCATTGCAGCTGGTCGAGACGTGGATCATCGCGGGGATGTCGAGCTCGACCATCTTCTCGTAGATCGGATACCAGTGCCGGTCCGACAGCGGCGGCGAGGTCCAGTGGCCGCCGGACGGGTCCGGGTTCAAATTGATGCCGACGAAGCCGTAGTCCTTGATGCACTTCTCGAGCTCGGGAATGCAGGTCTTGGGGTCCACGCCCGGCGACTGCGGCAGCATCGCGACGCCGATGAAATTGTCCGGGAAAAGCTTGCTGACGCGGTAGCAGAGCTCGTTGCAGATCCCAGCCCAGGTCGAGGACACCTGGAAGTCGCCGATATGGTGGGCCATGAAGCTCGCGCGCGGCGAGAACACGGTGAGGTCGCTGCCGCGCTCCTTCATCTTCTTGAGCTGGTTGCTCTCGATGCTCTCGCGCAGCTCGTCGTCGCTGATCGAAAGCTCCGACGCCTTGGGCATGACGGAGGGATCCTTGATGCCCGCGATCTGCCGGTTGCGCCACTCTTCGAGCGCCTTCGGAGCCGTCGTGTAATGGCCGTGCACGTCGATGATCACGTCAGTCTCTCCCTCAGATTGTCTCGCGAGCCAGCTAGCGCCTTCAATGCGCCGCCACGGGGGCGCCGACATCCTTGCCGCTGGCGCGGCCTCCCGGTCCCACGACCTGCTTTACCACAAGGGCGAGCGCCGCGATCAAGCCGGGAACTGCGATCACGGTGAAAATCTCGCTGAAGGTCAGGTGCCGCGCGGTCAATTCGGCGACCAGGAACGACCCGGCGATACCGCCGAAGCGACCGATGCCCATCATCCAGGCGACACCGGTGGCGCGGCCCTGGGTCGGATAGAACGCCGCGGCCAGCGCCGGCAGCGACGACTGCGCCGTGTTCATGACCACGCCGGCGACGAACACGATCACCACCAGGAAGCCCATGTTGCCAGCCGCCTGCCCAATCAGGAAGATCGTGACCGCCGTCAGCGCATAGCCGACCGCGACGATGCGGTTGGCGTTGAAGCGGTCCATCAGCACGCCGAAGAACACCGCCCCGACGCCGCCGAGCGGGAACAGCGCCGAGATCAGCGTCGCGGTCTGCGGGTTCAGCCCGACATCCTTGAACAGGATCGGCATCCAGTTGATCAGCGAATAGAAGATCACCAGGCCCATGAAATAGGTGACCCACAGCATCAGCGAGCCCACACGCAGCACCGGCGACAGCACCATGCCGATGCCGGTGGCATTGACGCGCCGGGTGGTCTCGGCATGCTCCGGCTCCAGCATCACGAACTGGCCGACTTCGGAGGCGGCAGAGGAGACCCTGCGCATGACCTTACGGACACGGTCGACACTGGCGCCTCGCGACAACAGATAGTGCACCGATTCCGGCAGGATCGCGATCAGCAGCACCGTCAGCACCAGCGGGGTGACGCCGCCGAGCACCAGCACGCTGCGCCAGCCCCATTGCGGGATCATCCACGCCGCGAGAAAGCCGCCGCATGCCGCGCCCAGCGGAAAGCCGCAGAACATCAAATTGGTCATGGTCGCGCGCAGCCGGCCCGGGCAATACTCGCTGAGCAGGGTCACGGCATTCGGCATGGCGGCACCGAGGCCGATACCGGTGACGCAGCGGAGCACGGTGAGCTCGGTGAGGTTGCTCGCGAACGCCGAGGCAAGACAGGCGATGCCGAAGATCAGCACGGAGCCGACCAGCACCAGCTTGCGGCCGAGACGATCGGCGATAGGCCCTGCGAACAGCGCCCCGCCGGCAAGGCCGAACAGCGCCGCGCTCAGCACCGGTCCCAGCGCCGACTTCTCGATGCCCCACTCCTTCAGGAGCGACGGCGCGATGAAGCCGATCGCCGCGGTGTCGAAGCCGTCGAGCAGCACGATGACGAAGCCGAGCGCGAAGATCAGCCACTGGAAGCCGGAAAACGGGTGGTCGTCGAGAAAGGCCTGGACGTCGACACGGGCGGTCGTTGGCATCGCTTCTGCTTCCTTGGGGTGCTGTTCTGGCGCATCAACCGAGGTCCGCAGACGCCCGTTCCTCGCGTGGTCGGGTCTTGCAGCTTCGGCAGCTTGACAGGCTATGTGACGGACAGGGACAGCGCGCACCAGCGCCCGGCGGCTTCTATCAGCTATTCCGAAACGGCATAAAATGTCACATGAGCCATGCTGAATTTAGAATGGGTCTGGAGAGGCCGCCACAGCCGCTTGGGCGCGACGTCGAGGCTCACACCTCCACCTCCCCAGGCGACGCTGCTACACTTGAAGATCGGAGCTTTGCGCTCGCGTGTCTCCAAGTCGTCAGGGCCGGGCTTGTCCCGGCCATCGACGTTGGTCGGCATCCTGGGAATGACGTGGATGCCCGGGACGAGCCCGGGCATGACGGAGTAACTCACTGGCGGGGTTGCTCGTCCCAGGAGTCCGATATCTTCACATGCCCGCCTTGAACCTCCAGAGGACAATGGCACCGCCCGAACCGAACTGACGCAGCGCTCAGCGCGGCAGCTTCCTGATCAACGCGGTCGCCAGCTTGATCGTCTGCTGCGCCAGCGGCGTCGGGCGCTTGTGCGCCGAGGTGACGAAGCACAGCACGCTTGTCGGGGCCGGCTCGGTCAGCGGCCGGATCGCGAGCTCGCCGGCGCGGCCCGAGGCGGCGACGCCGCTCGGGGTCAGCACCGCGTGGCCGTAGCCGGCGCAGACGAGATCGATGATCGAAGGCACGCTCGATACCTCCCAGGCGATGTCGAGCTTGATCCCGGCGAGCGCGGCCTGCGTCTCCAGCAGGCGCCGCATCGCGTGCACCCGCTCCGGCATGATCAGGCTGTAGCGCGACAGCTCGGCCATCGGCAGCGGCGCGGTGACGCGGCGCTTGCCCTTCGGCGCGTGGCTGACGAGGGCGAGCGGCTCCTGCAGCACCGGCGTGATCTCGATGCCGGCCTGCGCCTCGGGATTGTAGACCATGCCGACATCGATGCGGCCCGTGGTGACCCACTCGACCACATGCGTCGACAGGCCCTCGACCACGGCGAGGCGCGCGGCCGGATATTCCTTCCGGAAGCGGTCGATCAGCGGCAAGGTCAATTGCCGCGCGATGCTCGGCGGCAGGCCGATGGTGACGCGGCCGACCGGCGCATCGCGGCTGGCGCCGAGATCCTCGCGCGCATGCGCCACCAGCTGCAGCACGCCGACGCTGTGGTCGAGCAGCCGCTTCCCCGCTTCAGTCAGTTCGACGCCGCGCCCGTTGCGCGCGAACAGCTGCTGCTTCAATTCCGATTCCAGCGCCCGCACCTGCCGCGACAGCGCCGGCTGCGCCACGTCGAGCACGGACGCGGCCTTGCTGAACGAGCCGAGCTCGGCGACCTGGACGAAGTATTCGAGCTGCTTGAGGTTCATGGGCGGTGGCCCCGCGAATGCCCGTGGTGTGACGCGAACTCGGAGCCGCAAGCGCGCTGCAACCTCGCCCCGCTTGCGGGGCCGCGACGAGCTTCGCTCGCGCTGAGAGGTCGGATTGCATCGTCAGATGCAATCCGGGTGAGGGGGTACAGGTCTATCCGCGAACACCCCCCGCGCGGCTGCCCCTCACCCCAACCCTCTCCCCGTAAGAGCGGGGAGAGGGAGCGCACCGTTGTTCTCATCTGACAGCGAGCTTTCATCAAACCCGCCTCATCTCAATTCAACACGTTCACCGAAAAATTCAGCACCGACGCAAACCCTACCCAGCACGCATAGGGCACGAACAGCAACGCGGCGATCCGATCCTCGCGCCATTGCATCACGATGAAGATCACGATCAGCACGAACATGCTGGCGATGATCGCGAACGCGACCCACATCAGATGCGCGGTGAAGAACACCGGCGACCAGGCGAAGTTCAGCACCAGCTGTCCCCACCACACCTGCATCACAGCGCCGCTTTCGACCCGCTCATAGGTGCGCCAGCCGGCGACCGCAATCATGATGTAGAGCACGGTCCAGGCGATCGGAAACAGCCAGCCCGGCGGGGTGAACCAGGGCTTGTTGAGCGAGCCGTACCAGGCGCCGGGCATGTTGGAGGCGCCGATGATCCAGCCGCCTCCGACCACGAGGACCAGCAGGACGAGGAGATGCAGGATGGATCGGTTCATATTCCGCTCGGCGTGATTTACAGGAGGAGGTTCTCGGTCCGTCCGCTGGCGACCGGCAGCCATGCGGCTTGGGCACCCACGCACGCACTGGACAGGGCTGCCGGGTGCGCGTAGCCAGGACATAACACAATGCGAGGAAAAGTCAGGGTTTTCGCCCTGATACCAACGTCCAGGGACCGGAACGCCGATCACATCTGCGCCGGGTCCTGATACCAGGAAACGGAGTTTCGTCAGTGGCTGATTCCCCGGCCTCCCCTTCAGCCATCGCCTCGATCGCGGCCGTCGAAGCCGGCCTCGCCGCGCAGGGCTATATCGCCAGCCGCCAGATCGCCACCGCCGTCTACCTGTCGCAGGCGATCGACAAGCCGATCCTGGTTGAGGGGCCGGCCGGCGTCGGCAAGACCGAGCTCGCCAAGGCGATCGCCGCCTGGCGCGGCCTGAAGATGATCCGGCTGCAATGCTATGAGGGTCTCGACGAGGCCAAGGCGCTGTACGAGTGGAAATACGCCAAGCAGCTGCTCTACACCCAGATCCTGAAGGACAAGCTCGGCGAGGTGCTCGGCGGCGCCCAGACCTTGCATGCCGCGCTCGGCCAGCTGCATGATTTCGGCGACGTGTTCTTCTCCAAGGAGTTCGTCGAGCCGCGGCCGCTGCTGCAGGCGCTGCTCGAGCCAAACGGTTGCGTACTGCTGATCGACGAGATCGACAAATCCGACGCCGAGTTCGAATCGCTGCTGCTGGAGATCCTCTCCGATTTCCAGGTTACGATCCCCGAGCTCGGCAGCATCGCCGCCGCAAAGCCGCCGACGGTGATCCTGACCTCCAACTCCGAGCGCAATCTCGGCGACGCGCTCAAGCGGCGCTGCCTGCATCTGCACATCGGCTTCCCCGAGCAGAAGCTGGAGGAGCGCATCGTCGAGAGCCGCGTGCCCGGCATCGCGCAGAATCTGCGCCGGCAGCTCGTGGCCTTCATCCACGACGTCAGGACGCTCGACCTGAAGAAGCAGCCTTCGGTGAGCGAGACCATCGATTGGGCGCGCGTGCTGGTGCTGCTGCAGGCCGCTGAACTCGGCCACGAGGTGGTCAAGGACACGCTCAACGTGCTGCTGAAATACGAATCGGACATCGAGGTCGCGCTGCCGCAGGTGACGACCTTCGTCGCCAAGGCGCAGCGCCAGAACATCTTCGGGTAGGCGCCATGCAGGAGAACCTGCATCGGTTCTTCCGGGCGGCGCGCGGCGCCGGCGTGCACGTCTCGCCGGCCGAGAGCATCGACGCCATGCGCGCGGTGGCGAGCGTCGGTCTCGCCGACCGCACGGTGCTGCGCGACAGCCTGCTGCTGACGCTCGCCAAGAGCGAGGACGAGAAGAAGGCGCTCGGCGCCTGCTTCGACCTGTTCTTCGCCCATGTCGATCCGGCGCAGGCCGAGGCGAATGACGAGACGCGGCAGGACGCGGCGTCGAAGGAGGCCCAGGCAGCTCCGCCATCATCGGGACAGCCGGCCGGCGCCGAGGCGGATGCAGAGCTTGGGCCCCTCGCCCAGATGCTGCTGACGCAGAACACGGCTGACATCTCGGCCGCGATCGCCAACGCGTCCAGCGCCGTCGGGCTGTCGGAGATCCGCTACTTCACCCAGCGCGGCCTGTTCTCCAGCCGCATGCTGGAGACGATGGGCATCCAGCGGCTGCGCGACGATCTGGATACGCTCACCGAAACCAATCCGGCATTGGCGGAGCGGCTGCAGGCCGGGCTCGACGGCCTGCGCGACACCGTGCGCGATGCCGTCGCGCAGGCGCTGGCGCTGTACGGCCGAGAAGAGACCGAGAATCTGCGCCACGAGATCCTGCGCAATGCCCAGCTCTCGCGCATCGAGCCGCGCCAGGTCGCGGCGATGCGGGCGCTGATCCGGCAGATCGCGCGCCGCCTGCGCGAGCGCTATGCGAAGCCGCGCAAGCGCCAGCGCCGCGGCCATCTCGACGTCCGCCGCACGCTCCGCCGCAACGCCGCCTGGGGCAGCGTGCCCTTCCTCACCGCGTGGAAGCGACGGCACCGCGACCGCCCGAAGATCGTCGCGCTGTGCGACGTCTCCGGCTCGGTCGCCCGCGTCTCGGACTTCTTCCTGCTGCTGATCCACAGCCTGCACGACGTCGTCAGCGACGTCCGCTCGTTCGCATTCTCCGGCCACCTGATCGAGGTCAGCGATATCCTGGAGCAGAAGCCGGCCGAGGAGGCCATGGCCGAGATCATGCACAAGGTCGGCTTCGGCTCGTCCGACTACGGCTCGTCACTGGTCGATTTCGAGAAGCAGTTCATGGCCTCGGTGACGCCGCAGACCACCGTGATCATTCTGGGTGATGCCCGCAGCAACAAGCTCGCCCCGCGCGCCGACATCCTGAAAGCGATCTCTGAGCGCGCCAAGCGCGTGGTGTGGCTCAATCCAGAGGGCCGCATGACCTGGGGCTGGGGCGATTCAGAGATGCCGCGCTACCAGACCTTCTGCAACGTCGTCCGCCCCTGCGCGACGGCCCAGCAGCTCGAGCGCGCCGTGAGCGACATCGTCTCGGCCTATCAGTAGGCCACCGCTCTCACCCCGTCATTGCGAGCGAAGCAAGCAATCCAGGGGTGGAGCAAGGACTCTGGATTGCTTCGTCGCTGCGCTTCTCACCATGACGCCGAAAATTCGTAGGGTGGCAAAGCCGTCGTGCGGCGCAAGCCGCGCGATGGCGTGCCCACCGACAGTCCATCCGCGCAAGACGGCGGGCATGGCGCGAACATGTAACACGGACAAACAATCGCATTGCGGGCGCGCCTTTGCCCACCCTACGCACCGTCGGCGGAGCTACCTTGCCCCCGCCGCCCGCTTCAACAATGCCGCACGCTGCTGGTCCGTAAAACTCACCCCCGACTTCTTCTCCACCACGCGCACCGCCCACGACCGCATCGGATCGTCATCCACCCGCGCCGGCTCGCGCAGAATGGCGACGCCGATCTCCAGCATCTTGGCATCGGCCTGATGCTCGATGCCGCCGCCACCGGCGCTCGCCAATGCCAGCGCGCCGGCCGCAGCGCCGATGCCGGCGGCCAGCGCCGTCGTCACGAAGAGTTTCCAATCCAAGTCCGCCCCCCTGCTCTCATCCGCCCCTGGGCGGCCACGCTCGAACAGGTTGGTGGCCGCGACATGGCGATCTCGCGTCCATCGTTCGACAGAGGGCGCATCAGACGACCACAATTGTTCGACGAACGAAGCGCGATGCCTGCGAACTGTGATGTGCTGTGTGACTGCCCGTCGCGTTACCATGTCGCAGCGCTCGAGCCTTGTGTCGTCGGGCAAATCACGACGATGCTTGCGCCCAACCTGCTCCGGCGAAGAGGGGCGTACGCGTCGTCACGATACGTGGGGCAGGCTGCGGTGGACGCCGTTGCATCATGCGCTTGTTGCGCGGACGAGTGATGTCGTGGCGTACGGTGAAGTCGTGATGTCCTGATACCCCGACGCTGGTATCACCTGCGCAACGCGCTACGCGCGTTGTCGCGAACGCGACGAGGCTTCGCCTCGCGCGGAGGTGGCCAACAAGCCCGGCGCACCAGGGAGACCACGTATAAGCCGTCAAACATCGCGCAGGGAAGGCCGGCATGTTCGGCCCACCTCTGGTTCCTGCCCCGTGCATTTTTGATCGCACGGGGGCCGCGGGTGTGGTGGACACCCGGCCTTCCCTGCGCCCTCGATTTTCGCCGGGGGTGATCGACCAGCAAAGCTCGGGCCGACCAGCCGCGAGAGCGCGATGTCATATTCCAGATTCGACCGATCAAAGACGGGCCCCTGCCGGCAGCACCCGCCCTCAGCGCGGCACCACCGCAGTCGCCTCGATCTCCACCCGCGCGGCCTTCTCGACCAGCCTGACGACCTGCACCAGGGCCATCGCGGGATAATGACTGCCAAAGATCTCGCGATAGATCTTCCCAAGCTCCTTCAGATGGCCGAGATACTCATCCATGTCGACGACATACCAGGTCAGGCGCACCAGGTGCTCCGGACGCGCATGGCCCTCGGCCAGGATTGCGGAGATGTTTTCCAGCGCCTGCCGCACCTGCGCGACGAAGCCGTCGGCGAGCGTCTCGCTCGCGTCCCAGCCGATCACGCCGCCGGTGACGACGATGCGCCCCTCGGCGCTGATGCCGTTGGCATAGCCCTTTGGCATCGGCCAGCCGCTCGGCTGCAGCACGCGCATGCCCTCGGCCTCATCCTGCTTCACCACGGCCAGCGTGGGCGCCTTGGTCGTGCTCACGACTGTGCCTCCTTATCGATTGTCAGCGCCGGACGGCGGCGCGGCCACGCCTTGCGCCAGCTGCCGCAGGGCAAAGCGCTTCAGCTTGCCGGTCTCGGTCTTGGGCAACTGTGTCACGAACTCGATCGCACGCGGATATTTGTACGGTGCGATCTCGCGTTTGACATGCTCCTGCAGTTCGGCCACCAGCGCCGGCGTGCCTTCGGCTCCCGGCGCCAGCACGACATAGGCCTTCACGACCATGCCGCGCGCGTCGTCGGGAGCACCGACAACGCCGCACTCGGCAACCGCCGGATGCGTCAGCAGCGCCGCTTCCACGTCAGTGCCGGCGATGTTGTAACCCGAGGATACGATCATGTCGTCGGAGCGCGACTGGTACCAGAAGTAGCCGTCCTCATCCATCACATAGGTGTCGCCGGTGACGTTCCAACCGTTCTGAACATATTTGCGCTGACGCTCGTCGGCGAGATAGCGGCAGCCGGTGGGACCGCGCACTGCGAGCCGCCCCATCGTGCCCGGCGGCACGTCGCGGCCCTCGTCGTCGACGATCTTGGCCTCGTAGCCCGGCACCGGCTTGCCGGTGGCGCCGGGGCGGATCTCGTCCTCGATGGCGCTGATGAAGATGTGCAGCATCTCGGTCGAACCGATGCCGTCCATCAGCTTCAGCCCGGTCGCCTTCAGCCAGGCGTCGAAGGTCGGCTTCGGCAGGGTCTCACCGGCGGAAACGCATTTGCGCAGCGAGGAGATGTCGCGCCCCTCGAGCTTGCTCAGCATCGCCCGATAGGCGGTCGGCGCCGTGAAGCAGATCGTGGCCTTGGTGCGCTCGATGGCCGCGAGCAGATCGTCCGGCGAGGTCTTTTCCAGCACGACATAGGATGCCCCGATATGCATCGGAAACAGCACGCCGCCGAAGCCGAAGGTGAAGGCGAGCGGTGCGGTGCCGATGAAGCGGTCGCTCTGGCTGGCGCGCAGCACGTTGCGGGCGTAGCCGTCGCACACTGCGAGCATGTCGCGGTGAAAATGCATGGTGCCCTTGGGATCGCCGGTCGTACCGGAAGTGAAGGCGATCAAGCAGAGATCGTCGGAGGCGGTGTCGACTGCGGTGAACTCCGGGCTGGCATCGGCGATCAGCGCTTCCAGCGCGCTGGGCTGGCCGTTGCCCCAATAGACCACCTGCTTCAGCGCCGGCGCGATCGGGCGGGTCTTTTCCATCTCGTCGGCGAGCTTGCCGTCGCACAAGGCCAGCGCGATCTGCGCCTTCTGGATCGGATAGGACAGCTCTTTGGCACGCAGCAGCGGCATGGTGGCGACCACGATGCCGCCGGCCTTGATGACGGCCAGATAGGTGGCAACCATCATCGGATTGTTGGCGGAGCGGAGCAGCACGCGGCCGCCGGGCACGAGGCCGAGCTTGCCGACCAGGACGTTGGCGATCCTGTTCACCAGGGCCTGCAGCTCACGATAGGTGTAGCCGATGTCAGCGCTGATGATGCACGGCGCATCGCCCCGCCCCTCATTCACCCAGCGATCGACGAAATGCGTCACGCAGTTCAGCCGCGGCGGATATTGGAATTCGGGCCGGCTGAAGACGAAGTCAGGCCACAGCTCGCGTGGCGGCAGATTGTCCTGGGCGAAGGTGTCGACGTGAGCGCTGTGCGCATGCGCACTGGCGCTCTCCGGCTGCTGAACCTTGGCGGCAGTGGCCATCACACGCTCCTGTCTGAAGGGAAGAACGCCCGGCACGTTTCAGTCCTAAACATTTTAGACTTAAAACATCTGGACGCAAGAGCCGAAGATAGCCGAAGATTGTGCACTGCCCGCAAATTGTTTGAGCGTTTGCCGCGCGTGGCAGCGTGGCGTGCGACGTCCTGTCAGGCCCGCTTCAATCCTGCCGGCGCTGCACGGCCTTCTGCGCCGACCCCTTGGTCTTGGCGAGCAGCCGCATCAACTCGCGCACGTCCTTCTCCGTGAGATCGCCGAAGATATCCGCGATCCAGGTCTCGTGCTCGGCCGCCATCTTGCGGAATTCGGCGCGGCCGAGCTTGGTCAGCCGGATCACCTGGACGCGGCGGTCGGTATCGGAGGTGCGGCGATCCAGATGGCCGGATTCGACGAGGCGCTCGACCAGTCCGGTGACGTTGCCGTTCGAGACCATCATGCGCTTGGAGACGTCGGACAGGGTCATGCCATCAGGCGCCTTGTCGAGCTGCGCCATCAGGTCGAAACGCGGCAGGGTCACGTCGAAACGCTCGCGCAGCCGGCTGCGGATCTCGCCTTCGATCAGCGTCGTGCAGGTGAGCAGGCGCAGCCACAGCCGCAGCTCCTCGGCATGGTCCTCGGGCAGCTCGACGGCCTTGGTCTCGGAATCAAGCGTCATGACGGAATCACTTGGGCACGTTCAGCCTCGTCGGGCGAGGCTCGTGAGTTTGACCTTCAGGACCTCCCGGGAGCAAGGAAAAATGTACCGTCATTTTGCGCAGGACGATGAGGCGGCAATTCCTTTAACCTTCAAGCAATTGGCGCGGCGCTTGCATGCGTGCCGAAACTGCCCTTTCCGCAAGCAGCTCGCTTGCAGCTGAGGGCGTCATCAGACTAGGCTTGTGACCAAGCTGCGGTCTGGCCCATCGTTTGGTCAGGTGCAAAAAACATAAACCTGAAATTCCGCATCCCGGGGGAGTTGTCATGAAAATGAGTTCGAAGCTGGCCGGTCTCGGCGTCGGTCTTGGCATTGCTGCGAGCCTGCTCGCCCAGCCGACGCTGGCCGCCGACAAGATCAAGATCGGCGTCATCGTCACCCTCTCCGGCCCCGCCGCCGCGCTCGGCGGCCAGGTCCGAGACGGCTTCAACCTTGCCATCAAGGACCTCGGCGGCAAGATGGGCGGCAAGGACGTCGAGGTGGTCGTCGCCGACGACGAGCTCAAGCCGGACGCCGCGATCACCAAGGTCAAGGGCCTGCTCGAGCGTGACAAGGTCGACTTCGTCGTCGGTCCGATCTTCTCCAACATGCTGCAGGCGATCCACCGGCCGGTCACCGAGAACAAGACCTTCCTGATCAGCCCGAATGCCGGTCCGTCCAGCTACGCCGGCAAGGAGTGCAGCCCCTACTTCTACGTGACCTCGTACCAGAACGACCAGGTGCATGCCGTTCTCGGCAAGGTCGCGCAGGACCGCGGCTACAAGAAGATGTATCTGCTGGTTCCGAACTACCAGGCCGGGCGCGATTCCGTCGCCGGCTTCAAGCTCGACTACAAGGGCGAGATCGTCGAGGAGTCCTACGTCCCCCTCAACACGCTCGATTTCCAGCCTGAACTGTCCAAGATCTCCTCGCAGAAGCCGGACGCCGTGTTCACTTTCATGCCGGGTGGCATGGGCGTGAACCTCGTCAAGCAGTTCAAGCAGGCCGGCCTTGCCGACACCATTCCGGTGCTCTCGGCCTTCACGGTCGACGAATCCACGCTGCCTGCGCAGCAGGACGCCGCGGTCGGAATGTTCGGCGGCGCCAACTGGGCGCCCAATTTCGACAATCCGCAAAGCAAGAAGTTCGTCGCCGGCTACGAGGCCGCCTACAACAGCGTGCCCGGCACCTACGCCATGCAGGCCTATGACGCCGCGCTTTTGATCGACAGCGCCGTGAAGGCGGTCAATGGCGACCTCAGCAACAAGGATGCGGTGGCCGCGGCGCTGAAGAAGGCCGATTTCGCCTCGCTGCGCGGCAACTTCAAGTTCAACACCAATGGCTACCCGATCCAGGACTTCTATCTGACCAAGGTCGCCAAGCGGCCCGACGGCAAGTTCCAGACCGAAATCGTGCAGAAGGTGTTCGAGAACTACGCCGACCGCTACGCCAAGGACTGCGCGACCAAGTAACGACAGAGAGGGAGACCAACATGAGCCATCCGGAAATCGCCGGCATCACCCGGGCCAATGAGGGCATCCAGGGCATCTCCTGGAACATCCTCGGCCAGGTCTACGTGCCGAAGAGCCGCACCGAGCACAGCTTCTCCTGGCATGCGACGTTCCCGGTCGGCACCTTCGTGCCGCCGCACATCCATCCCGACCAGGACGAGTATCTCTACATCCTCGAGGGCCGGCTCGACTTCTTCCTCGACGGCGCCGAGGAATACGCCACCGCCGGCGACACGGTGCGGCTGCCAATGGGCAAGCCGCACGGCATCTTCAACAAGTCGCAGCAGACGGCGAAGACCTTGTTCTGGGTGTCGCCGACGCGGCGGCTCTACGAGCTGTTCTGGGCGATCCACAACATGCGCGAGCAGAACCCCGACGACGTCGTGAAGCTCGCCGCCGAGCACAACATCCACTTCCTGCCCCCGCCTCCGGGGGCGTGAGCCGGGCTGGTGCTTGGGTTCGAACTATACCGCAGAATGCAGGCGGCTCCCTCTCCCCGTTCTTACGGGGAGAGGGCTGGGGTGAGGGGCAGCCCGGAAAACGGTGCTCGACGCTGACTTACGACGCCTGTCGCGTCACCATCCGCGCGGCAAATCCAGCCCGGCTGGCATAGCCGCGCACGATGCCTTCGCGGGCTTCGTAGTTGAGGATGGTGTTGATGTCGCTGAACCCCTGCGGCGCGAGCTGCTCGACGGCATCGATGACGCCCTCGGGGCCGCCGCGACGGTTGGACGCGACGATCTCGGCCGTCATCGGCAGCCGCTTCTGCTCATAGGTCATCAGCGCCTGGCGCGGATGCTCGGAGCGGGCCAAGGCATCGGCGAGCGCTCGGGCATCGAGAATGGCCTGCGAGGCGCCGTTGGAGCCGACCGGGTACATCGGATGCGCGGCGTCGCCCAGCAGCGTGACGCGGCCACTCGACCAGTAAGGCAAGGGATCGCGGTCGCAGCAGGGATATTCCCAGAACTCCGGCGTCGCCCGCACCATCGCGGCGAAGTCGACCTGGGGAATGGAGAAGCCGTTGACATGCGGCATCAGCTCGTCGGCCTTGCCGAGCCGCGACCAGTCCTCGCGCCGCGGCGGCGCGGTGTTGGCATCGCCGATGCGCACCAGCACCGCCCAGTTGGTGAGCCGGGTCGCGGGGCTGGAGCCCTCGGCGATCGGGTAGATCACCGCCTTGGCGTTGAGGCCGCCGGCGATGATCATCGAACGCCCGGTCAGGAACACCGGCCAGTCGGTGGCGCCGCGCCACAGCATCAGGCCGTTCCAGCACGGCGCGCCCTCGTTCGGGAACAGCGTCTGCCGGACCTTGGAATGGATGCCGTCGGCGCCGATCAGCACGTCGCCGCGGGCGGTGTGGACATGGGCGCCGGTGCGGTCGAAGAAATACGCGGTGACCCCGCCCTCATCCTGGGTGAAGGCGCCGAGCCGGCAGCCGGTGTGGACCTTCTCAGGCCCGAGCCGCTGCATCACCGCCTGATGGATCACGCTCTGCAGACGGCCGCGGTGAATCGAGAATTGCGGCACGTCATGGCCGGCATCGAGCCCGCGGGTCTCGTGCCAGACCTCCTGGCCGCGCCGGGTCAGGTAGAACAGCTCATAGGTCCGGATGGCGACCTCGTCGAGCCGGTCGAGCAGCCCGAGCTGGGCGAGCTCGCGGATCGCGTGCGGCAGGGTGTTGATGCCGACACCGAGCTCGCGGATTGCATCCGCCTGCTCGAACAGCTCACAGTCGATGCCGCGCGCCCGCAGCATCAGAGCCGTGGTCAATCCGCCGATACCGCCGCCTACGATGATCGCCTTCATCGTCCCCTACTCCACTCGTACTTCGCATACCGGGCGGCAGCGTTGCACAGCGGCTCACTCCGCCGCAAGCGGCTTCGCAGCCTCGGCCTTCAGCTCGGCCCGCGTTTTCGGCTTAGCCTTAATCTTCAGCTCCTCGAAATCCTGCCGGTCGCGGACGCTGTTGCGGAAGATCTGCTCCTTGCCCGGCAGATATTGCGGCGGACAGAACATGTCGGCGCCGTACCAGGCCGCGGCCTTCATCGTGAAGGCGGGGTCGACCAGATGCGGACGGCCGAGCGCGACGAGATCGGCGCGGCCGGCGGCGAGGATGGTATTGACCTGGTCGGCCGAAGTGATGTTACCGACGCACATGGTGGCGACATCAGCCTCATTGCGGACCTGGTCCGAGAACGGCGTCTGGAACATGCGGCCGTAGATCGGCTTGGCCTCGCGCACGGTCTGCCCGGTCGAGACGTCGACGAGATCGACGCCCGCCTCGCCGAAGGCGCGGGCGATCAGCACCGCGTCGTCACCAGTGATGCCGCCCTCGGCCCAGTCGGTGGCGGAGATGCGCACCGACATCGGCTTGTGCGCCGGCCACGCCGCGCGCATCGCCGCGAACACTTCCAGCGGGAAGCGCAGCCGGTTCTCCAGCGAGCCGCCGTACTCATCGGTGCGCCTGTTGGTCAGCGGCGAGATGAAGCTCGCGAGCAGATAGCCGTGGGCGCAGTGCAGTTCGAGCATGTCGAATCCGCAGCGGTTGCCGCGCTCGGCCGCAGCGACGAAGTCGGTCTTGATCGCATCCATCGACTGGCGGTCGAGCTCGCGCGGCACCTGGCTGTCCGGGAAATACGGCAATGGCGACGCCGACACCACGTCCCAGCCGCCCTGCTCCAACGGCCGGTCGATGCCGTCCCACATCAGCTTGGTCGCGCCTTTGCGGCCGGCGTGGCCGAGCTGCAGCGCGAACTTCGCCCGCGAGTTCGCATGGACGAAATCGACGATGCGCGTCCACGCCGCCTCCTGGGCGTCGTTCCACAGACCGGCACAGCCGGGCGTGATGCGGGCACCGCGGCTGACGCAGGTCATCTCGGTGAACAGCAGACCCGCGCCGCCGATCGCGCGCGAGCCGTAATGCACCAAGTGGAAATCGCCAGGGACACCTTCCTCCGCCGAGTACATGCACATCGGCGACAGCACCGCGCGGTTCACGATTATCATCTCGCGCAGCTTGAGCGGCTGGAACATCGGCGCCAAGGGCTTCTCGACATCGACATCAAAACCCTTGGCGCGGACCTGGCGCGCGAAGGCCTTGTCAACCTCGGCCACGAAGTCCGGCGCGCGCAGAGTGAGATTGTCGTAGGTGATCGCTTTCGAGCGCGTCATCACGCCGAACGCGAACTGAACCGGATCGAAATCCCAGAAGCGGTCGACATGCTCGAACCAGACCAGCGACACGTCGGCGGCGTGCTGGGTCTTCTCGACCTCCTCGCGCCGGCCATGCTCGTAAAGATCGAGCGCCGCTGGAATGTTGGGCGCGCGCTGCATGGCGTCGGCCAGCGCGATCGCGTCCTCCATCGCAAGCTTGGTGCCCGAACCGATCGAGAAATGCGCGGTCGACTTGGCGTCACCGAGCAGCACCATGTTGTCCCTGACCCAGCGCTTGTTGCGGATCATCGGGAAATTGCGCCACATCGAGCGGTTGATCAGCAGCGGATGGTCGCCGAGGAACCAGCCGAAGATCTCCTTCATGCGATCGGCGGACTGCCGCTCGTCCAGCCCGGTCAGGCCGGCGCGCTCGAAGGTCTCGGGATCCGTCTCGAATATCCAGGTCGAGTGCCCCGCCTCATACTGATAGGCGTGCGCAATGAACGGGCCCCACTCCGTCTCCTGGAAGATGAAGGTGAAGGCATCGAGCGGCTTGGTCGAGCCCATCCACGCGAACTTGTTGGCGCGCAGGTCGACCTCGGGCTGGAAGTGATCGACATACTTCTGGCGGAAGCGGCTGTTGATGCCATCCGACAGGATCAGGAGATCGGCATCAGCGAATTGCGTCTCGTCCTCGAGATCGACCTCGAAGTGCAGAGCGACGCCCAGCTCGTGGGCACGCTCCTGCAGGATGCGCAGCAGCGTGCGGCGCGAGCAGCCGCAGAAGCCGTTGCCGCCGACGCGATGCACCGTGCCGCGGAAGTGCACGGCGATATCATCCCAGTAGGCGAACTCCTGGGTGATGCGCTGGTAGCTCGGCAGATCGTGCTTCTCGAAATTGTCGAGCGTGGCGTCCGAGAACACCACGCCGAAGCCGAACGTATCGTCGACACGGTTGCGCTCGTAGACCGCGATGTCGGCGCTGGGCCGCTGCTTCTTGAGCAATATCGCCGCATAGAGACCGGCAGGTCCGCCGCCGATGATCGCGATCTTCATGAGCGCCTCCGCTGGAGAGCCGAGCCAATGAAAATTATTTTAGACCTAAAATATCTCCTGGCAAGTCCCTTTGGTTCCCGCGGCCGCTCAATTGCCCTGGAAGACCGGTTTGGACTTGGCGGCGAACGCTTCGAAGGCGCGGTTGAAATCCTCTGTCGTCATGCACAAGGCCTGGGCAACTGCCTCCGCCTCGATCGCCTCCTCGACCGACATCGCCCATTCCATCGCCAGCATGCGCTTGGTCATCGTGTTGGCAAAGGTCGGGCCGTTCGCGATCTCTGTTGCCAGTGTCACGGCCTGCCCCAGCACGTCGGCGGGCGCGACGGTGCGGCTGAAGAAGCCCCAGCGCTCGCCCTCGTCCGCGCTCATGAAGCGGCCAGTGTAGAGCAGTTCGGACGCACGCGACTGGCCGATGATGCGCGGCAGGATCGCGCAGGCGCCCATGTCGCAGCCGGCAAGACCGACCTTGTTGAACAGGAACGCGACCTTGGCGCCGGTCGCTGCGAGACGAATGTCGGAGGCCATCGCGACGATGGCGCCGGCACCGGCGCAGATGCCCTCGACCGCGGCGACGATCGGCTGCGGACAGGCGCGCATCGCCTTGACCAGGTCGCCGGTCATGCGGGTGAAGGCGGTGAGACCCTTGGTGTCCATCTTCACCAGCGGGCCGATGATCTCGAACACATCGCCGCCGGACGAGAAGTTGCCGCCGGCGCCGGTCACGACCACCGCCTTGACCTCATCGTCGAAGGCACAGGCCCGGAAGAAATCGGTCAGCTCGCGATAGCTCTCGAACGTCAGCGGATTCTTGCGCTCGGGCCGGTTCAACGTCACGGTCGCGACGCGATCCTTGACCGTAAGCAGGAAATGGCTGGGCTTGTAGTCCGCCAGCGGCACGGTGACGGGGTTGGCCGGTCTCGACATGTAAGTTCCCTCTGTTCAACTGTTTTCGTTAGGCCAGGGCGCTGCGGCTCACACTTCGCCGCCGGCAACCGCGATCGCCTGCCCCGTGATCGCACCGGCACCGCTGCCGCACAGCCACAGCACAGTGTCGGCAACCTCCTGCGGCATGATGAGACGCCCCTGCGGATTGTGCTTGGCAAGCTCGGCGATCGCTTGCTCCCGGCTGCGGCCGGTCTTTTTCATGATGTTGTCGACGCTTTCCGCGACAAGATCGGTATCGGTAAAGCCGGGACACACGGCATTGACCGTGACGCGCGTCGCGGCCAGCTCCAGCGCCAGCGATCGCGTGAGGCCGACGACCGCATGCTTGGCCGCGGTGTACGCGCTGACATAGGGATAGCCCTTGAGGCCCGCGGTAGACGCCACTGCGACAATCCTGCCATAGGGCCTGCCCTTCATTGCCGGCAGCACCGCCTGCACGGCGTGTACGACGCCCATGAAGTTGATGTCCATCATGCGGTGGAACAACGCGGTGTCGGATTTCAGGAACGGCGCCGATTCTGCGCTTCCCGCATTGGCGACCAGAATGTCGATCGGCTGATGCGCGGCGGCGCTTGCGGCTGCGGCATTGAGCGCCGCCGGATCGGCAACATCGGCGATTGCGGCATGATCTGCGCATCCGGCCGCGATGGCCTCATCGAGCGTTGCGCGGTTGCGACCGACGATCGTCACGGTTGCGCCCGCAAGCTTCAAGGCGCGCGCGATTTCGCGGCCAATGCCGCGCCCGCCCCCGGTCACCATCGCATGCGCGGCTTGCGGAAGTCCGGACATGCGTGCGCCTCCTCTGATTTCGTTGGCTCGTCTCGACAGAGAAGTTATTTTAAACTTCAAATTTTTGCAACAACACGCCGGAAGCGGCTTGACACCTCGTTTACCGCGACTAGCGTTCAAGGGCCTGGAGCGAGCAACGTAGCGGCCTCGGGCATATCTCGGAGGTCTGCGTGCCTGCGTCGCAAATCGTTACCACGAAGGACGGCCGCTTCGGCTACGAGGCATCGGGGACGCCCGAGCAACAGAGCGTTGTGTTCCTGCACGGCATCGGTGGCGCCGCGCGCGCCTGGCGTGGTCAGCTCGATTATTTCGGCGAGCGCTGCCATGCGGTGGCCTGGGACATGCCGGGCTATGGCCGATCCGCCCGGCTCGACATGGTCAGCATCACCACGCTCGCTGCTGCGCTCCAAGACTTCCTGATTCAGATCGGCGCCAAGCAGCCGATCCTCGTTGGTCATTCCATCGGCGGAATGATCGTACAGGAATGGTTGACGATGCATCCACAGGCCGCGTCGGCCGTGGTGTTGGCTCAGACCAGCCCGGCCTTCGGCAAGGCCGACGGCGACTGGCAGAAATCGTTCATCGAGGCCCGCCTCGGCCCGCTGGATCGCGGAGCGACGATGGCGTCACTGGCGTCGGGCCTGGTCGAGGAGTTGGTCGGCGACGATCCCGATCCGCACGGCCTTGAAATTGCGACCTCCTGCATGGCCGGCGTGCCCGAGGCAAGCTATCGCTCGAGCATGCTGGCCCTGCTCGGTTTCGACCGGCGACAAGCCTTGAGGGACATCAAGGTGCCGACGCTGGTGCTCTCGGGATCGAAGGATCGCAACGCACCGGCGCCGATGATGGAGAAGATGGCGAGCTTCATTCCCGCGTCGAACTATGTCGAGATCCAAGGCGCCGGCCATCTCGTCAATCTCGAACGGCCCGGCGAATTCAACACTGCGCTCGACGCCTTTCTGAGGGCGCACGCGACAACGACGGCAGCGGAGGCACAATGACCATTCAGGTCCAGAAGACGGCGACGGCATCCCGTGAGGCGCTCGACGCCCCGATGTTCGATCCGGCCGCGTACCGGCTGACCGCTGAGCAGGCCGACATCATCACTCGCGCTCGGCAACTCGGACAGAGCGTGCTGGCGGGCCGCGCCGCGACCTGGGATCGCGAGGCGAGCTTTCCGACTGAGAACTACAAGGACCTGCATCGCGCCGGCCTGCTCGGCATCTCCGTTCCCAAGGCTCTCGGCGGCCTCGGCGCCGGCTACCAGACCTATGCACTCACCGCCGCCGAGATCGGCCGCTATTGCGGCGCGACCGCGCTGACCTGGAACATGCACGTTTGCTCGACCTTATGGTCCGGACCGCTCGCCGACGACCTCGACATGGAGGACGACGTCCGCGCCGAGCATGAGCGGCGGCGCGCGATCCACTACAAGCGCATCGTCGAGGACGGCGCGATCTACTCGCAACCGTTCTCGGAAGGCGGCGCAGCCGCGGCGGGCGGCGTCGCCTTCGGCACCGAGGCCAAGCCGGTCAATGGCGGCTGGCTGATCAACGGCAAGAAGATCTTCGCCTCGCTTGCCGGACACGCGGATTATTATGGTGTGCTATGCACCGAGGTCAGCGAGGGCGAGAAGGCGTCCCGCCGCAACACGCTCTATCTCGCGGTGCCGGCGAAAACGGAGGGCGTCTCCGTCGTCGGCGACTGGGATCCGCTGGGCATGCGCGGCACGGTGTCACGCACGCTGCTGTTCAAGGATGTCTTCGTCGCGGAAGGCGCCGCCTTGATGCCGCGCGGCGTCTACTTCCAGGCGGCCATGCGCTGGCCGCACATGTTCATGACGCTGTCGCCGACCTATATGGGCCTGGCGCAGGCGGCCTATGACTTCACCGTCAAATATCTGCGCGGCGAGGTGCCGGGCATGCCGCCGGTCAAGCGGCGGATGTATCCGACCAAGCAGATCGCGGTGGCGCAGATGCAGATCAAGCTGGAGCAGATCAAGGGCATCTGGTTCCAGGCGGTCACCGAGGCGCGCGCCAATCCGACCAAGGAGCAGGTGCTGCGCGCCTATGCGGCGCAATACTCGGTGATGGAGGGGGCCAATGACCTGGCGGCGCTCGCCATCCGCACCTGCGGCGGACAGTCGATGCTCAAGACGCTGCCGCTGGAGCGCATCTATCGCGACAGCCGTTGCGGCTCCCTGATGCTGCCCTGGACCGCCGAATTGTGCCTCGACCGCATCGGCCGCGAGGCACTGTACGAGCCCGGCGAGACGGACGACTGAGCGTGGACCTCTGCAACCTGATCGAGCGCAATGCGACGTTCACGCCGGACAAGCCGGCGATCCACTTCGAAGGCGTGACGCTGAGCTATGCCGATTTCAGCGCGCGCATCGCTCTGATGGCGCGGGCGCTGAAATCGGAGTTCGGCGTCGGGCGCGGCGACCGCGTCGCGATCCTGAGTCTCAACCGGCCGGACTATCTGGTCCTGCTCTATGCTTGCGCGCGGCTTGGCGCGATCCTGGTGCCGCTGAACTGGCGGCTTGCGGTGGCCGAGCAGGTCTTCATTCTTTCCGATGCCGCGGCCAAGGTTCTGGTGCTCGAGCAGGCGTTTGCGCCGGTGCTGCCGGTGCTAGCGGAGCAGCACCCGGAGACAGTGCCGGTCGGCATCGATTTCACGCCGGCTAACGGATTGCAGATCGACGATCTCCTAGCGCGCGGCCGCGGCGACGACCGCAATCCGCACATCGATCTCTCCTGCCCGCTGCTGATCGTCTACACCTCGGGCACCACGGGCCGGCCGAAGGGCGCGGTGCTGCGGCAGGAGGCGCTGCTGTGGAACGGGGTGATGAGCCAGCACATGCATGGCCTGACCTCCGACGATCACGTGCTGACGGTGCTGCCGCTGTTCCATGTCGGCGGGCTCAACATCCAGACCACGCCGGCGCTGCATCACGGCGCCACCGTCACGCTGCACGCCCGCTTCACCCCGGATTCGACGCTGGCCGCGATCGTCAGCGACCGGCCGACATTGACCGTGCTGGTGCCTGCAACGATCCAGGCCGTCACCGAGCATCCGGGCTGGGCCGCCGCGAACCTGTCGTCGCTCAAGGCCGTCGCCACCGGCTCGAGCATCGTGCCGCCGGCGCTGATCGCGCGTATCACGGCGCGCGGTGTGCCGGTACTGCAGGTCTATGGCTCGACCGAGACCTGTCCGATCGCAGTCTACACGCGGCTCGGCGGCAACCTCTCGCGCGCAGGCTCGACCGGCCTGCCCGGGCTGTGCTGCGAGGCCAAGATCATCGACAAAGACGGCGACGAGCTTCCGGCGGGCAAAGCGGGCGAGATCGCCGTGCGCGGGCCCAATCTGTTCTTCGAATATTGGGGCAACGCCAAAGCCACGCAGCAGGCGATCCATGACGGCTGGTATCGCACCGGCGACATCGCCCAGCGCGATGCGGAGGGGTACTTCTTCGTGCTCGAGCGCAAGAACAACATGATCATTTCGGGCGGCGAGAACGTCTATCCGGCCGAGATCGAGCGCGTGCTCAGCGAGCATCCCGACGTCGTCGACTGCGGCGTGATCGGCCGGCCCGATCCGCGCTGGGACGAGGTGCCGGTCGCCTTCGTGGTCAAGCGCCAGGGCTGCGCGCTTGAGGCCGAGACCCTGCGCGCGCATCTGCAGTCGCAGCTCGCGCGCTTCAAGGTGCCGCGGGACATCGTTTTCGTCGACGACCTGCCGCGCACCGCGCTCGGCAAGGTGCAGCACCATCTGCTGCGCCAGATCGATGACCCCGAAATAAGCGAGACGGAGACGCGCTCTTGAAAATTGCAGTGCTCGGCGGCGGCAACGGCTCCTTTGCAGCGGCAGGCGATTTCGCGCTCGGAGGTCACGAGGTCCGGCTGTGGCGCCGCGATGCGGACGCTGTCGCGCAGCATCGAGCGGCGGGCTCGACGATCGTCGTCAAGGACGTCAATGGCCGGCATGAGGCCAGGCTCGCGCTGGTCACGACCGACATCGGCGAGGCCGTCCATGGTGCCGAGCTGATCCTCTGCCCGGCGCCGGCCTTCGCACAGGCCGACATCGCGCGCCGTCTGGCGCCGCATCTGACCGACGGCCAGGTCGTATTCCTGCCGCCGGCGACCTTCGGCACCATGATCTTCGCGGCGGCCGCACGCGATGCCGGCAACAAAGCCAGCGCCAGCTATGCCGAGACCGGCACCCTGCCCTGGCTGACCCGCAAGCATGGCCCGTTCGAAGTGGCGATCACCATCCGCGCCAAGCGGCTGCCCGTCGGCGTGTTTCCTCTCAGGACGGCGGACCGCGCTCTCGCGGTGATCGGCCGCGCCTTCCCTGGCGTGATCGAGTCGTGCGGCGATGCTCTGTCGGGCGCACTGATGAATGCCGGCTGCATCATTCATCCGCCGCTGATCGTGATGAATGCAGGGCCGATCGAGCACTTCGAACGCTGGGACATCCACAAGGAGGGCACGCAACCGTCGATCCGCCGCGTGACCGATGCGCTCGATGCGGAGCGGATTGCGGTGCGCGAAGCGCTCGGCTATGGCGCGCCGCATTTCCCGCTGGCGCATCACTACGCCAAGGAGGGCGAGATCTGGATGTATGGCCGCGGCTCGCACGATCGGCTCACCGATTCCGGCGATTGGCGCGAGCAGCTCGTGCTGACGCAGCACCGCTACATGCGCGAGGATCTCCGGCTCGGCCTGTCGTTCCTGATCTCGGCGGCCGAGCTGAGCGGCACGCCGGTGCCGCTTGCCCGCGCTTTCCTTGCCATCGGCGGCGCAATCTGCGGCGAGGATTTTTGGGCGACGGGACGCACGCTCGCCAGCCTCGGCCTTAGCGGTCTCGATCGAACCGCCTTGCAGGCGCTGCTGCGCGACGGGTTCGCGGCATGAGCACGCGCGGTCATATTGCCTGCCTCGGCGCCGGTCGCATGGGGCGCGGGATCGCGGTGGCTTTCGCCTATGCCGGCCATCCCGTGACCATGATCGACATCAAGCCGCGCACGGCGGCCGAGTTCGACAGGCTGCGGCGCGAGGCGCTCGGCGAGATCAGCGCGACGTTCGCGACCTTGACGCGGCTCGGGATGCTGCAGGCCGCGGATGCCGACAGACTGATGGCGAAGATCAGCGTGGCTCCGGCCGGCGCGAGCAGCGACGTGCTGGTGCAGACCACGCTCGTCTTCGAAGGCGTGCCGGAGATCGTCGACCTCAAGCGCGAGGTCTTGGCTGCGGCGTCGCGCGCGGTCGCGCCGGACGTGATCATCGCCTCGACGACGTCGACCATCCTGGTCGATGATCTCTCCGGTGCGGTCGAGCGGCCCGAGCGCTTTCTCAATGCCCATTGGCTCAACCCGGCCTATCTGATCCCGCTGGTCGAGATCTCGCCGGGCAAGGCCACAGATCCCGACGTCACGGCGCGGCTGAAGGCCCTGCTGGAAGACATCGGCAAGGTGCCGGTGGTCTGCGCGGCGACGCCGGGCTTCATCGTGCCGCGCATCCAGGCGCTCGCCATGAACGAGGCGGCGCGCATGGTCGGCGAAGGCGTCGCCAGCGCCGAGGAGATCGACAAGGCGATCCGCTACGGCTTCGGCTTCCGCTACGCCGTGCTCGGCCTGCTCGAATTCATCGACTGGGGCGGCGGCGACATCCTCTATTACGCGAGCCGCTATCTCGAAGGCGCGCTGGGTAGCGATCGCTACCGCGCGCCGGAGGTGATCGAGCGCAACATGGCGGAGGGCCGCATCGGCCTGCGCACCGGCTCGGGCTTCCTCGACTACTCCGGCATGGACGTCGCCGCCTATCGCGAGCAGCGGCTGGGAGCGCTGGTCGACATGCTGCGTCACTTCAAGCTGGCCCGGCCGCCGGTGGTGGATTGAGGCGGAGCACGTCGCAGCGACGGAGCCGTAGGGTGGGCAAAGGCGCGCCACGCCGTCGCCGGATCATGAGGATCTCGCGCGCGCCGTGCCCACCATTCGCGCCGAGTGCGTGGATCTACGGTGGGCACGCAACCGCCCTGCGGGCGGCCGTTTTGCCCGCCCTACGGATGCGGAGAATAGACGGGGCGACTGCTCGTGAATGGGCCCTCTCCCCTTGCGGGAGAGGGCATGTAGGACAGCGCGGCTGGCTCGGTTGGGTGAGGGGTATGCCTCGACGAGGTTTGCCTGCGGAGAGAGACCCCTCACCAGACCGCGTTTGTTGATATGCCGGAGATGCCCTCTCCCACAAGGGGAGAGGGCGATGTATCGAGCAGCGCGCCGGCCGAGATGTTTTGAGTCGAAGATGCACGTTCGGCAACATCCAGCGGATTCACGGTTCAAACAGCGATCGACATGCGGACGCGGTCTCGCGACGCATTTGCGTCCGAGGCTGCTGATTAGTTCGTCCCTCTTCACATGCAGAGGGCGCAGGGAATGCCGGGTGAAGGCCTCACCCATGGCCCGCCTGCGAAAAAAATGCAGGCGGCAGGTACCACAGGCAAAGCCGAACACGCCGGCATTCCCTGCGCGATGGGTCTAACGCTTATACGCAGTCTCCCTGGTGCGCCGGGCTTGTTGGCCACCATGCCGCGACAATGCTTGCGCATCGCGCGGGTGACACCAGCGTCGGGGTGTCAGGACGCTGCGACTTCACGTCCGCGCCAAGCCGTTCGTCCGCGCATCCGAAGACACGCTGCGGCTTGATCGCGGCCATCGCATCCCCACCTCGCGTGTCGTGACGATCGCGCGCTACGCCCCTCTGCGGTGAGGCGGGATGCAGAGAGAGAACCACGATTTCCGAAAAAATAGCAAGTCGATTATTTTTAACAGAAGCAAGAGATTCCGTACGGAGCTGCGAGCGAATGGTCATTTGGGTCAGCCCCGCGATGACGGTGCGCTCCCCTCCCCTTGCGGGGAGGGGCCGGGGGTGGGGGTCCCACGAGCCGTGCTTGCAGTGAGGCGCGGAAGAGCGCGGTGTCGATCAAGCGGTCGCGTCGTGCCGGACCATGCGGGTCTGATGGGGAGATTTGAAGGAGCAGTTTTGCTCACAATGGCATTCAGCGCCTGGGCACCTCCACCCCCCAACCCCTCCCCGCAAGGGGGAGGAGGATGCACTGCCGCGGTGGCGGGCCCCTCGCGCGCAATGCGCAGGAGTTCAGCCGAACACGTCCTGCAGCACGCCCTCCTTGATCACGGCGACGCCGTCCAGCTCGATCGTGGTGCCCATCATCGGCAGGTCGAAATGGCCCGCCGTGTAGCGGCCGGCGAATTCGTTGGCGCCGGTGGAGAACAGGAAGTTGCCGGGGACGGCGCGCAGCTCGGTGCCGTTGGTGTCGCGCTGGTCGTACATGGTCAGCGCCTCGTAGCGCGCGCCGGGGTTCATGCCCCAGCCGACATGCGACACCGCATAGGCCTCGCGGTCGCCCCAGGAGGCGAGATAGGCACGCATCATCGCGGCGTCGGCGCCCTCGCCTGCCAGGTCGGTGATGTAGTCGTCGCGCAGCGTCATCGTGACAGGCGATGAGAGATAGCGCTTGAAGGTGAGGTTGATGTCGCCCGGCGCCATGACGATGGTGCCGTTGACCGATTTGCTCTTGGGAAAGCTGACGACGATGCCGCCCGGCCAATGCGCCAGCGTGCCGGGACGGTCGGTCCAGCCCCAAACGCCGACGGTCGAGGCGCCCTCCATGACGACGTCGAGATCGGTGCCGGCCTTCGACGTCACGCGCATGCGTTTCGTGCCGCGCAGCATCTTGGCGGCGGCCCGCACGCGCTTCTCCAGCGCCGAGTCAGGCCGCATGCGCTCGAGCGCTTCCGGATGCTCATTGGAGATGACGAGAATGCGCGCGCCGGCTTTGAGGATCTCCGGCGTCTCCACCGCGTGCATCAGGCCCTCGATGGTGCAGTCGACGACGAAGCCCGCTTGCTGCAAGGCCGTCACAACGGGGCCGAGCTTGCCGATCGCCTCCGACGCGCCGGTCGAGCGCACCGGCACCGGGTGGGGGTTGCGCGGGGTCGGCACCACGACGTGGAACGGACGCGCGCCCATGCGCAGCAGCGCCAGCTCGGCGATGTGCACGTTGAGCGGGCGCGACTGCGTCTCCGAGAGGATGGCGGCGGTATCGCCGGCCTTCACGGCACAGCGCTCGAAGATCTCGCAGAATGCGTCGATCCATTTCGCCTCGATGCGATCCGCCAGCATGGTCGTTCTCCCGATTGTTGTCGTTGTCTGTATCAGACCGAGGGGAAGCCGCGCAGCAGGTAAGCGCGCAGGCCCTGCAGCAGGGCGTTGAGAATGAGGCCCAGGAGCGAGATCGTGATCAGCGGCACGAACATGTCGACGGCCTGGAAGGTGCGCGCGGCGGTCACCAGCACATGGCCGAGCCCGTCGGTCGAGGTGATCATCTCGGCGAGGAACACGACGATGCAGGAGATCACGAGGCCGATGCGGCAGCCGGTCAGGATCGACGGCATCGCGGCCGGCAGCACCACCTTCCACAGCACGTCGCGCGGCGGCGTCCCGGCTGCGAGTGCCGACCAGATCAGCTTCTGCTCGACCGTGGTGGCGCCGTAATAGGTCGACAGCAGGATCGGAAACAGCGCATCCGCCGCCACCAGCATGATCTTGGATTCGTGGCCGAAGCCGAGCAGCAGCAGGAAGGCCGGATAGAGCGCGACCTTCGGCAGCGGCGCCAGCACGCGCACGATGGGCTTGACGGCGGCGTTGACGGGCGGGCTCACCGCAGCGGCAATTCCCAGGGAAACACCGAGCACCACGGCGATCGCAAAGCCGGCGAACAGCCGGAACAGCGTCGCCACGATGTCCTGCTGGAAGGTGACGCTCGAGAGCTGCTGACCCATGCGCAGGAACACCTGCCCCGGCGGCGGCAGCAGGGTCGGCGGCGCGTAGCCGAACGACACCAGCGCCTGCCACAGCAGCAGGACCAGCACGATCGGCGCGGCGCCCAGCAGGATGTCGTTGGAGGTGCGCGTCATGAGAAGCTCAAGGGCATGTCGAACTGCGGCTCGGACCAGCGAACCAGCCAGCGCCTGACGACCTCGAACGCCGCATCGAGGCAGATACCCATGGCGCCGATGATGATGATCATCGCGAACACCGTGTCGTACTGGCCCATGTCGAGCGCGTTGAACAGGATGTTGCCGGCGCCGGACTGCCGCGCGATCATCTCGCTGGTGACCATCGTGATCAGCGCCAGCACCAGGCCCGTGCGGCAGCCGGTCAGGATCTCCGGCAAGGCCGCAGGCAGGACGATGCGCAGCAGACGCTCGGCCGGCGACAGACCCATCGCCGCTCCCGACCACAGCATCTTCTCCTCGACCGCCTTGGCGCCCTCGAAGCTGTGGTAGATCACCGGAAGGCTGACGCCGAGGAAGATCACCAGCGTCTTGGAAATGTCGCCGACGCCGAGCCACAGCATGATGATCGGCATCAGCGCCGCCTTCGGCACCGGGTAGATCAGCATCAGCAGCGGATTGAAGAAGGCGGCGGTCGACCGGCTGCGCCCCATCAGCAACCCGAGCGGAATCGAGAAGGCGAGCGCCAGCGCGAAGCCGATCGCCATCCGCCGCAGCGAGGCCAGGATGTTGATCAGGGATTCCTTGTCGGTGAGGATCGGCGGGATCGCGCGCAGCGATTCCAGCGCGGTCGGGAAGCTGTCGTTCTTCAGCCCGAGCGAGGCGAGCTGCCAGGCCAGGAGCAGACCGCAGCAAGCCAGCACCGGCGCGAGCGGCTTCGACAGTCCATTCATGACGGCAGCTCGTTGTCACCGGAATCGTCGAACATGCGCTCGATGTCGACGATGTATTTCTGATAGCGCGGGTCCAGCAGCAGCTCCTCGCGGCGGCGCGGCCGGGGCAGATCGATGTCGATCACCTCGCGGATGCGGCCGGGCGAGCGCGACATCATCACGACCTTGTCGGACAGGAACACGGCTTCCTCGACCGAGTGGGTCACGAACAGCACCGTCTTGCGGTCGCGCTCCCAGATGTCGAGCAGGTCGTTCTGCAGCCGCGTGCGCGTGTGCGCGTCGAGTGCGCCGAACGGCTCGTCCATCAGCAGCACCTCCGGCCCGTAGGCCAGCGTGCGCGCCAGCGCGACGCGCTGCTTCATGCCGCCGGAGAGCTCCTTGGGATAGAATTTTTCGAAGCCGGTGAGGCCGACCATGGCGAGCAACGTCCGCGCGAGCGCCTCGGCCTTCGCCGGCTTCTTGCCCTGCTGCAGCGGACCATACATGACGTTGCCGAGCACGCTCTTCCAGGGGAACAGCGCGAACTCCTGGAACACCGGGCCGCGATCGGGGCCGGGACCGGTGATCGGCTTGCCCTTCATCTTCGCGGTGCCGCTGGTCGGGCTGACGAAGCCACCGACGATGTAGAGCAAGGTCGACTTGCCGCAGCCGGAGGGCCCGAGGATCGAGACGAAGGCGCCCTCGCCCACCGTCAGCGAAATGTCCGACAGCGCGGTGTGGTCGCGGCGCGACGAGGTCTTGAACACCTGCGACACGTGATCGATCTCGATGATCGGCGTGGCCGCGCGGCGGCCGAGCGGCGTGCCCGCAAGCTGGCCGGGTCGGATCGGGGTCACGCCCATGTCGGCTTCTCTTTCCGATGCAGCACGCTCAAACGCTCTGTGAAATCAGGCAAGACAGACTGCCGCAGATTAGCAAGAAACCTGCCAATCGTCGCCACGCGCGGATCATTCCCGGTCCTGATCGAACCAGGGCCATTCGGCCGGCCCCTCGTGAGTCACGGCGCCGAGCGGTGCCTGCCCAACGAGTTTCGCGTATTTCGCCAGTGCCCCCGCCCTGTGCCGCGGCGGCCGCTGCGACCACACGCTGCGACGCGCGGCGAGCTCGCGCTCATCGAGCAGCACATCGAGCGTGCGCGCCTTCGCATCGATGCGGATCGGATCGCCATCCTGCACCAGCGCGAGCGGACCACCGACGAAAGCTTCCGGCGAAACATAGCCGATGCATAGGCCGCGGGTGGCGCCGGAGAAGCGGCCGTCGGTGATCAGCGCGACCTTTTCGCCCATGCCCTGGCCATAGATCAACGCGGTGACGCCGAGCATCTCGCGCATGCCGGGCCCGCCGACCGGTCCCTCGTTGCGGATGATCAGCACCTCGCCGGCCTGGTAGTTGCGCGCGCGGACAGCGGCGACGCAGGCCTCCTCGTCCTCGAACACCCGCGCGCGCCCTTCGAACACCAGGTTCTTGAGGCCGGCGACCTTGATGACGGCACCATCGGGCGCGAGGTTGCCCTTGAGCACGGCGACACCACCGTCGGCCATGATCGGCCTGGCCGGGCCGAACACGACCTCGCCGTCCGGCAGGTTGGCCGAGCCGTATTCCTCGGCGAGCGTACGGCCGGTCACCGTGATGCAGGAGCCGTCGATGTGCCCACTCTCGATCAGCGCGCGGATCACCACGGCGGCGCCGCCGATGTCGTAGACGTCCTTGGCGGTGTACTTGCCCCCCGGCCTGAGATTGCCGATCAGCGGCGTGCGCGCGAACACCTCACCGACATCGTCGAGCGTGAAGCGGATGCCGGCCTCATTGGCGATCGCCGGCAGATGCAGCGCCGCGTTGGTAGAGCCGCCGGTGGCCGCGACGATCGCCGCGCCGTTCTCAAGGGATTTGCGGGTGACGATATCGCGCGGCAGCGGACCGCCACGCGCGAGCATCTGCATGATCAGGCGTCCGGCCTGCCGCGCCACGTGGGCGCGCTCGGCATAGACGCCTGGGATCATCGAGACGTTGGGCATCGACAGGCCCATCGCCTCCGACAGCATGCCCATGGTGTTGGCGGTAAATTGTCCGGCGCAGGCGCCGATCGTCGGCAGGCAGGACCGCTCGATGCCCTCGAGCGTCTGTGCATCGATCTCGCCGGTCATGTAGCTGCCGACCGCTTCATACGAATCGAGCACCGTGAGCGTCCTGCCCTGGTACTTGCCGGGCAGAGCGCTGCCGCCATAGATGAAGATCGACGGCACGTTGCAGCGGACCATGCCCATCATGACGCCGGGCAAGGTCTTGTCGCAGCCGCCGAAGCCGATCAGCGCGTCATAGGCGAGGCCGTGGACCACGGCCTCGATCGAATCGGCGATCAGCTCGCGCGAGAACAGAGAGAACTTCATTCCCTCGTGGTTCATGCTGATGCCGTCGGAGACCGAGACGGTGGCGAACTCGCGCGGCGTGCCGCCGGCCTCCGAGATGCCCGTCTTCGCCGCGTCGACCTGGAAGTCGTGCGTCATGTTGCAGGGCGTCTGCTCGCCCTTCTGGCTGACGACACCGATCATCGGCTTGGCGATGTCGGCGTCATCCAGCCCCATCGCGCGCATGAAGGCGCGGTGCGGGGCGCGGTCGAGCCCCTCCACCGTCACGCGCGAGCGCAGCTTCCTCATCGACACGAGCTCCGCGCCAGCCGCCTACTGGATCGGCGCGACGATCGTCGGATGCTTGAACTGGGCGACGTCGAGCTTCGGCAGCATGCCGGTCTCGGCGTAGATGTCGAGCATCTTCTGGATCGCCGGGAAGTTCGGCGCGGCGACCGGGTCGCGGCCGAAATCGTTGTCTTTCAGCAGATAGGTATCGATCACGGCGACCGGCGCCTTCATGACCTCCGACACCACCTTCAAGGTCTCGTCGCGGTTGGCGAGCGCCTTCTTCATGCCGGCGGTGATGTCGCGGACATAGGCCTTCACCAGCTCAGGGTTCTTGTCGACGAAATCGGCGCGGCAGGCCTCGAGGATGTGGACGATGTTCGGCATCGCCTCGGACAGCGAGAACAGCTTACGGGTGCCGCCCTTGGCCTCGGCGCGCGCTGCAAACGGCTGATTCATGTTGACGGCGTCGACACGGCCCTGGCGCAGCGCATCCTCCGACACCGCGAAACCGACCTCGACCAGCTTGATGTCCTTGGCGGGATCGAGCCCGGCCTTCTTCAAGAGCATGTTGAACGGCCCCTGCGTGCCGCCACCGATCACGGAGATGCCGACCGTCTTGCCCTTGAGATCGGCGATGGTCTTGATCGGCGAATCGTCCTTGACCGCCCAGTAGACCGAGAAGCCGCCCGGCTTCTCATAGACGTGCTGGGCGACGATGTAGGCCTTGAGGCCGCCGCCGACCACGCCGTTGGCGAGTGACAGCGGCGCCTGCGTGGCGCAGTCGAGCGCGCCGGCGGCGAGCGCCTGCGTCATCGGTGCCGTTCCCTGGAACTGGGTCCACTCGATGTTGTAGGTCTTGCCGATATCCGGAAATTCGGCGGGCCGCTTCATCATCCAGTATTTGGATTCTTCCGCCGGGATGGTCCAGCCGACGCGGATCGTCTGCTGTGCGAATGTCGGCCCCGCGCTCGTCACCAAAGTCATCGCCGCGAGTGCCGCCAGCATCAACCGTTTCCGCATCACGCCCCTCCGCCTCATCAAAAAAGGAACCTCGCGGAGAATGTTTCATGTCTCAAATATCCGTGCAAGCGCGGAAAACGCCCCATGCTTGCCTGCCCCATGGGCAACCCCGCTTTGCAGCGCGGTGAAGCGGCGTCATGCGGAAACGTCGCTGGCCGTGTGCTGCGGATATGCCGGCAACGCAAGGTCGTGTCGAGGCCTCATGGTTCGAGACGCGCCGCTAGCGGCGCTCCTCACCATGAGGAGATGCATCGTGCTGCAGGATAGATGGACCGCGCCGCGAATTCCGGCCTCGTCCTGAGGAGCCCGCAAAGGCGGGCGTCTCGAAGGACGATGGAGGGCACATTGCCAGCCACGACGTTGTAAAAGGGGGCGGGAAAGAGGCTCGATTGCCACCCCTGCCCTGCCTCAGCCGACTGGCGTTGCCGCGCCGCACGCGCTAGGGAGAGGCCCCGAATTGACCTTTTGAGGAGTTCTTCGATGTCGATCCAGCGTTTCGAAATTGGCCCGCGCATGAGCCAGGTCGTCGTTCACGGCAATACCGTCTATCTCGCCGGAGTCGTCGCGCAAAAGACGGCCGGTGAAAGCGTGACCAAGCAGACCGAGGAGATTCTCTCGATCATCGACGGCCACCTCGCCAAGGCCGGCACCGACAAGTCGAAGCTGTTGTCGGCTACGATCTACCTCACCGACATCAAGACGTTCGGCGAAATGAACGCCGTGTGGGATGGCTGGGTCTCGGCCGGCAACACCCCGGCTCGCGCCACGGTCGAGGCCGGACTTGCGGCGCCGCAATACACCGTCGAGATCATGGTGATCGCGGCGAAGTAGACGCTGGGTCGCCGCGCCCTAGGCGGTGTCGCGGCGACCAGTGTTGCGATTGAGCGGATCACGCCGCTCGCGCCTGAGCCCTTCGGGAAGCACCGGCTCGGTGCCGGGCAAGGGCTCGGCCCGCACGTCGGCGCCCCACTGCTCCTGCTGGCGGGGCGTCGTTTCATCCTTGACCTGTTGCGGCTGCGGCAGACCGTCCTTGCTGACGGGGTCGTAGGCGCCGGAGCGCAGGTCGCGCGTGTCTCTGCCTGTCATGATCTTTCAACAAGCGTCCTCCGGCATTCGTTCCTGATCGCCGGCATGGAACGGAGGCCTTCGTGCCCCAGGTGAGCGCAGTGGTGGTCGGGCGTCGACGGTGGCGATGAGGCCGCGGTCAGGACTGCGGCCGCAGCGGCGCGCCCTCGCGGATGCCGTCGACCTTTACGGCGAGCCGCTTGATCTTGTCGTAGAGCGTCTGCTTCGGAATGCTCAGCAGCGCCGCGGTCGCCGGCACGTCGCCGAGCTTGCGGCGCAACGCATCCTCGATGATCGAGCGCTCGATGTTCTCCAACTGCCGTGGCAGCGACAGCTCGGAGGCTGCGGCGCCCGAGCGGTCGAGGACCTTGCGGTCGAGCACGCCGAGCACGAAGCGGTCGGCGACGTTGCGCAGCTCGCGCACATTGCCCGGCCATGAATAGCCGAGCAGCAGCGACATGGTCTGCTCGTTCACGATCGGCGCATCGCGCTCGAACCGCTTGGCTGCCTCGAGCGTGAAATGCTCGAACAGGATCGGGATGTCCTCGCGGCGCTCGCGCAACGGGGGCAGCTCGATGAAGGCCACGCCGAGGCGATAATACAGGTCGGCGCGGAACAGCTTCTGCTCGCTGAGCTCGAACAGATTGGCCTTGCTGGCCGCCACCACGCGGCAATCCACCGCCACGGGCTTGTTGGAGCCGACGCGCTCGACCGAGCGGTCCTGCAACGCCCGCAACAGCTTCACCTGCACGCTGAGCGGCATGCTCTCGATCTCGTCGAGGAACAGCGTGCCGCCATGGGCGTATTCGATCTTGCCGATCCGCTGCTTGGTCGCGCCGGTGAAGGCGCCGGCCTCGTGGCCGAACAATTCGCTCTCGACCAGCGATTCCGGCAGGCCGCCGCAATTCACCGCGACATAGTTGCCGCCGCGCCGGGCGCTGTGGGCGTGCAGGCAACGGGCGACGACGTCCTTGCCGGTGCCGGTCTCGCCATAGATCGTCACGTCGACATTGGTCGAGGCCAGATTGGCGACGAGGCGGCGCACCTCCTGGATCTGCGGCGAGCGCCCGAGCAGGCTCGCCTCGATGCCCTGGCGGTCGGCGAGCGCCGAGCGCAAGGTGCGGACTTCGAGCGTCAGGCGACGCTTGTCGAGGGCGCGGCGCACCACCGAGACGAGCTGCTCCGACGAACAGGGCTTCTCGATGAAGTCGTAGGCGCCGTTGCGCATCGCGTCCACGGCCATCGAGATGTCGCCGTGGCCGGTGACCAGGATGACCGGCAGGTCGGGATCGAGCCGGTGCAGCTCGGACAGCCACTCGGTGCCGCTCTTGCCCCGCAGCCGCACGTCGGACACCACCACGAACGGCATGTCGGCGCGGACGATTCCGCCGGCGGCTTCGGCGGAGGCGAACGGCGTCACCGGGAGGCCGGCGAGCTGCAGCGCCTGGACGGCGCCGATGCGGACATCCTCGTCGTCCTCGACATAGATCACGCCGACCGGTTGCTCAGGAGTCATGCGGGGACCTCTTCAATCGGCCAGCGGCAGCAGCACGATGAACTCGGCGCCGGCCGGCTCGAGATTCCGCGCCCGCAGCTCGCCGCCGAATGACCGTGCGATGTGGTTGGCGATGACGAGCCCAAGCCCGAGGCCCTTGCCGGCCGGCTTGGTCGTGACGAAGGGCTCGAACAGGTGCGGCAGGACATCGGCGGCGATCACCGGGCCGCTGTTGGCGATGGCGATCCGGCACTGCCCCTCCTCACGCACGGCGTGGATGTGGATGGACTTCCGCGCGGCGCCCTCGACGGCATCGAGCGCGTTGGCGATGATGTTGCAGAGCAGTTGCTCGAGCCGGATCTGTTCGGCCCTGACATGAAGCTCGGGCGCGAGATCGATGGTCACGTCGACATGGCCGTCCTTCACCCGCGCGCCGAGGATCTTGAATGTCTCGGACAGCGCCTGCTCGACCGCGACGGCATCGAGCGGCGCGTTCGATTTGTAGGCGAACACGCGAAACTGGCCGGTCAGGCGCGCGAGACGGCGAACCAGCTCGCCGATGCGGATGAGATTGCCGCGGGCCTCGCCGATCATGCCGCGATCGACGAATTGCACGGCATTGTCGGAGGCGGTCTGCAGCGCCGCGAGCGGCTGGTTGATCTCGTGCACCATGCCCGCCGACATCTGGCCGAGCACGGCGAGCTTGCCGGCATGGACGAGTTCGTCCTGCGCGGCGCGCAATTCGGCGGTGCGCTCCTGCACCCGCATTTCCAGCCTGTCATTGGCGGCCTGCAGCGCGGCCTGGCTCGCCAGCCGCTGCCGGATCTCGCGGCGTCGCTGCGCCAGCAGGCCGAACGCCAGCAGCGCCACGATGCTGGCGAGACCCGAGAGCGTGCCGATGATCAAGGCCGTCCGCCGGATCGGCGCCTCGTCGTCGAGCAGCAGCAGCTGCCATTGCCGCCCGTTGAGCGGACGCTCGTCGACGCTGTAGACCGCGCCACGCTCGGTCGCGACCTGACCGCCGCGATCGGTCCTCTCCATGAAGGTCCAGCCGAGCGGCGCGAGGCTGGAACTGCCATAGGGCTTCGACGTCGCGATTTCCTCGAGCGCATCCACCGAGAGCGGCGTCAGCGGGCGGAAGCGCCATTCGTCGCGCGAGGCGAGAATGGTGACGCCGCGGGCGTCGACCAGAAGCATGTCGGCACCGCGGTTGCGCCATTCGCGCTCGAAGGCATCGAGATTGACCTTGACGACGGCGACGCCGATCGTCCGTCCCTGTTGCTTGACGGCATAGGACAGGTAATAGCCGGCGCGCGCGCTGGTGATGCCGATGCCGAAGAACGCGCCGCGGCCGGTCGCCAGCGCCTGGCGCATATAAGGCCGGTAGGACAGGTTGCTGCCGACCGGCGTGCCCGGCTGGTCGAAATCGGCGGCGGCGATCGCATCACCGGCGACGGTGAGGACATAGAGGTTGTCGGCGCCGGCCAGCAGATTGATCGACTTCAGATGCAGGCTGACGCTCTGCTGCAGCGCGCGATCGTCCGGCGTGCCGAGCAGCCGGAAGACATCGGGCGAGGTCTCCAGCAGCGACGGCAGATATTCGAAGCGCGAGAGGTAGCCGTCGAGCTGCGCGGCCTCGACCGCCAGCCGCTGCTGGGCCGTGGCGTGCCGCTGATCGAGCCCGCGGGAAAAGGCAATGGCATAGCCGAACCAGGCCGCGACGCCGACCAGCGCAGCCGCCATCACTCCGCGAACGACCAATCCCGCGCGCCTGCGGACCACCGCAGTGACGTCGGGATGTCGCTCGAGGCCGATCCGGAATGGAAGGTCCGTCATTCCCTTTTCCAGGCCCATCGCTCCCAGGCCCATGCACCGGGCCGCGCCTGCCGTATCCGCAATTGTGCTGCAAGTCTAAGGCCTTGCCGGGCCATAGGCGACAACAAAATCGGCCACGCCGGCGCCCTGGGCACCCTCGTCAGTGCAGCTTGACGTGCGGCTCGGTGCGGCGGGTGATCAGCCGCGCCAGCGTGTCCAGGGTCACCTTGGCGAAGCCGTGCAGCGCGTATTCGTGCATCTTGTAGAGCGACAGATACATCATCCGCGCGAACAGGCCTTCGAACACCAGATTGCCGCCGACCAGCGCGCCCATCATCGAGCCGACCGTGCTGAACTCGCCGAGCGACACCAGCGAGCCGAAATCGTGATAGCGGTAGTCCGCCAGCGGCTCGCCCCTGACGAAGCGCGGGATCTGCTTGTAGAGGTGCGAGGCCTGCTGATGCGCGGCCTGCGCCCGCGGCGGCACGTTGCCGCGCTCGCCCCAGGAGCAGGCCGAGCAGTCGCCGATCGCGAAGACGCGCTCGTCGCGCGTGGTCTGCAGCGTCTGCCTGACCACGAGCTGGTTGATGCGGTTGGTCTCCAGCCCCGCGATGTCCTTCAGGAAGTCGGGCGCCTTGACGCCCGCGGCCCAGACGATCAGCTCGGCCGGGATGACACGGCCGTCGGCGAGGCTCACTTTGTCGGGCCCGACCTCGGCGACCTTGGCGCCGACCAGCACCTCGACGCCGAGCCTTGCGAGCAGCTTCTCGGTCTCGCGCGACACCCGCTCGGGCAAGGCCGGCAACACCCGGCCCGCGGCTTCGATCAGCGTGATCCGGATGTCCTTCTCGGCATCGACCTGGTCGAGGCCATAGGCCACCACCTCGCGGGTCGTCCGATGCAGCTCGGCGGCCAGCTCGACGCCGGTCGCGCCGGCGCCGATGATCGCCACCTTGAGCTGGTGCGGGGCGATCGGCGACGACTGCGAGTGGGCGCGGATGCAGGCGTTGACCATGCGCTCGTGGAAACGCCGGGCGTCGTGCTGCGATTCCAGCTTGATCGCGTGGTCGACGACACCGGGCGTGCCGAAATCATTGTTCTGGCTGCCGATGGCCATGACGAGCACGTCATAGGGGATGGTCCGCCGCGGCGTGACCTCGCGCCCCTCCGCATCGAGATAGGGCGCCACCAGCACCTCGCGCTTGTCGCGGTCGAGGCCGATCATGTCGCCGATGCGGTAGTGGAAGCCGTGCCAATAGGCCTGGGCGAGATAGTCAACCTCATGCGCCGAGAGGTCCATGCTGCCCGCGGCGATCTCGTGCAGCTTCGGCTTCCAGACATGGGTGCGGTTGCGCTCGACCAGGGTGACGTCGAGCTTCCCCTTGCGGCCGTATCCGTCTCCGAGCCGGGTCGCGAGCTCCAGGCCGCCGGCACCGCCGCCGACGATCACGATGCGAGGAACACCAGACTGCGCGACGGCCATCATCCAACCTCCCCAAGGGTGACCGCGCCGCGACGGAGGGACTGCGATGTCACTCCGGTTGCGTCATCACGTCGGAATGCGCGGCCTTGCGGCGCCAGGCAGGATGCCTCCACGGTGAGCCCCTGCCCGCTGCCACCCTAGCAGATTATCCGAGATGTTGGCGGCATCGCGATTGGGCTTGACCGACTGATGCGCCGGGCCCTGACGATGACGAAGCGGGCATGCCACATTTTGGCACGACGGCGCCACTGACGCTGGAATGCGACAGCAGCGCCACCCGCGACCGCAGGCCTATCCCGTCGTGACGGCGACCTCGACATCGGCCGGATCGATATCGCGATCGAGCGCGATGCGCAGCTTGTCGCGATCCAGCTCGCCTTCCCACCACGCCACGATCACGCAGGCGACGCCGTTGCCGCACAGGTTGGTCAGTGCGCGGCATTCGCTCATGAACTTGTCGATGCCGAGCACGATTGCCATGCCGGGAACGAGCTCCGGCCGCACGGCCGCAAGTGTTCCGGCCAGGGTGATGAAGCCTGCGCCGGTGATGCCCGAGGCACCCTTCGAGGTCAGCATCGCGACCAGCAGGATCGTGATCTGCTCGCCGAAGGAGAGGTGAACGTTCATCGCCTGCGCAATGAACAGCGTCGCCAGCGTCATGTAGATGTTGGTGCCGTCGAGATTGAACGAGTAGCCGGTCGGAACCACCAGGCCGACGACCGGCTTGGAGCAGCCGAGCCGCTCCAGCTTCTCCATCATCTGCGGCAGCGCGCTCTCGGACGACGAGGTGCCGAGCACGATCAGCAGCTCGTCCTTGATGTATTTGAGGAACTTGAAGATCGAGAACCCGGCGATGCGGGCGATGATGCCGAGCACGATCACGACGAAAGCGATCGCCGTGAGATAGAAGGTCGCGATCAGGCCGGCGAGGTTGCCGAGCGCCTGCGGCCCATAGCGGCCGATGGTGAAGGCCATGGCGCCGAAGGCGCCGATCGGAGCGGCCTTCACCACGAGAGCGATGACGCCGAAGATCGCGTGCGCGGCGTCGTCGACGAAGGCGCGCATCGTGTGGCCGCGCTCGCCGAGCGCCATCAGCGAGATGCCGAACAGGATCGAGAACAGCAGCACCTGCAGGATCTCGCCCTGCGCGAACGCTCCGACCACCGTGTCCGGGATGATGTGAAGCACGAAGTCGACCGACTTCATCTCGCTCGCCTGCTTGGCGTAGTTGGCGACGGCGGCGGCGCCGGCGTTGCTCTGGCCCTGGAACCCCGCCCCAGGCTGGATGAAATTGCCGACGATGAGCCCGAGCGCAAGCGCGAAGGTCGAGACGATCTCGAAATAGATCAGTGCCTTGACGGCGACGCGCCCGACCTTCTTCACCTCGGAGACATGCGCGATGCCCGACACGACGGTGCAGAAGATGACCGGCGCGATCACCATCTTGATCAGCTTGACGAAGCCGTCGCCGAGCGCCTTGATCCATTCGTTCCTGCCGAGCTCGGGCCAGAGCCAGCCGACGACGACACCGAGCACGATCGCGAACAGGACCTGCACATAGAGGATCCGGTAGAACGGCTTCTGCGGCGCCGCGGCCGCTGTGATGGTTGCAGACATCGTATCTTCTCTCCCTGATCTTACTCGGTCTATCTCTCTGGCCTGCCTAGGACCCGCTTCCGCGCCGGCTCCATTGCGTGCCGGGGCAACGTCGCGCGTCTGGACGCGGGCCGCGCGAGGCGGACCCGCTAAGCTGCGCAGTCGGGATCGCCCGTCACCGGGTCTCAGGTGAGGAATGAGCTGTAGGCTGGCATCCGGACGTCCCCTCGCATCTGTTGTTCTGGAGCTGGCGCTCGTTTGGCGGCTCAGTAAGCAGCAATCGTGCCAGCCGAACGGTGCGGCGTGAGGCATCTGCATGTCCTTCAGTTTGCTGCGATTTGTGAACCATCACTCCCGCTGGGCCAGGGCCCTCGCGGCGCCGCGTCTGGACTTTCGGAAAATGGCCCCGGCCGGCGCCCGAAGAACCGGACGGGCCGGCACGCCGTGGCCCGACCGGCCCCGCCGGTGATCACGAGCAGGTATCGCCCGTCCGCGATGAGGTTCGGTCCGCGTGGTCGTGCTCGACGAAGCCACAACAAGATCGATCAGCCCGGGCCGCCAGACTCCTTGGGCCAAAGCGGCGCGATCCAGCCCAGCGATTATTCCTTTGTCAGATCGGTCTCGGGTTGGGAACGCACATTTCCTGCGGATATCTTTCCGCATGGAGGTGAACTGATCGTTCTAAGTCGGTGCGGGCGTCGAAGCGCAGGTCGATGGCAAGGCGATGGATGCTGTCGAGAAGTCGTGCGACGAGTGCGTTTCCCATGACCAGGCGTGTTCCGTGTGTCGCCGATCCGGTCCATCGCATAGCGGGTGAGAAGACCGAGGACATGCCTCAATGGTCCAGCGAGGTGGACCGGATGCGCCGCGAACAGGACGCCCGTCTTCCGCTCGAGAAAGTCGAGAACGATCGGGCCGGCCTTGAGGAACATGTCCACGCGTCGGTAGGTCGCGTGCTGGCCGAACATCGCGGTGAGATAGGTGCGCGCAGCGGCGTCCCCTCACCCTGCTCCTCTGGTCATGCGGCGATCCAGGCGTGGGCCTCGGCCGCCTCGGACAGCGAAAACACCCTGGTCGTTGCCGGCATCATGAACGCGAAGAGACGTACCGCCGTCCGGATCCATTCGATGTCGGTCACGACCGCGATCCTGTCCCAGCGCATCAGATGCTCGATGCCGATCTTGAAGTCTTCCCACATTGCGCCGGCATCGAGCGTGAAATCCTTGCCGGTCTCGTAGTATAATCGAAGAGTCCGGTTGGCTTGAAGTCCGGCGAGCACGGCGGGCGCCAGCACCTTGTCATAGTCCTCCTTCGTCACCCGGCCGCTGCAGCGGAACCCGAGGACCTGGTCTGGAAAGTTCGTGAGCTGCTCGATCATGGCGTCCTCCTGTCGTTTTGTTGTGAAACCGAGGGGTTCGATCACGACGCACTCGATCTTGACCCTGCGATCTCGACCTTGCAGAGACTGGTTTGGCGGATCTGGCACCGGCTCGGTAGCTTTAGCGTCAGTCTCTCTGCGCGCTTGTCCGAGCGACCGTCATATCCAAGGCCCGCGCTGGATCTTGATCCTGCCGGCCGGTATCCCGGCTGCTGTCCCTCGATCGCGAAACGGCACCATCTCGCCACCGACTTGCAGCCAGTCGACGGCACCCGCGACATCATCTCGCTGTCCTCCGACTGCGCCCTACAGACCGAGACGTCCAGCCAGGCCGGAAGTCCGGCCGGGATCCGGTAACGTGCGGATGCAGTCGATCCGTCTTCGCGCGGGCCGGAAGGCGCTCGGTTGGTGTTTCCTTGTTGACCATACCCATGAGTGCTGACTCCCCACCGTTGGTCGCCCCCTGACGTGAAACGCACTTCGCGACATCCGGTTACCGTTTCAGTACCGGATGCGTCAGATGTGGCCACAGGACGCGCCGTCCGCCGCAACGATTTTGCGGAGTCGCCCCTCGCCGAGACGTCGGGTCGGCACGGGGCTCGCCGCATGTCCGTCGTTCATCCCGCACACAACGCGTGGCCTGCTGCCGGCGATGGGGAGAGCACCGGCAGCAGGCTCCGTATCGGCGCGTCAGCCGATCGGGACCGCAACAAAATGGGTATTGGCGGCGGACTTGACCCGCATCAGCACGTCGCGCTTGCCGGCGGACCTTGCCTCCGACAACGCGCTGCGCAGTTCGGCGACGGTGCCGACGGTCCTGCCGCCGACATCGAGAATCACATCACCGGACTGCATACCGTGCTCCGCCGCCGGGCCGTCGGGATCCACGGCGGTGACCACAACACCCTTGTTTCCGGCGCCCGCCACGTCCTCTGCGGGCGCGACCGACAGACCGAGATGTGGCACGCCGCGAGCCGAGCCGTTGTCGTGATCGTCGGAACTGGCCTGCTTCTCCTGCTGGTTCGGCATGTTCGCAAGCGTCACAGCGATGGTCCGGGACTCACCCTTGCGAAGGATGTCGAGCTTTGCAGAGCTTCCGGGGGCCATCGCCGAAATCCGGCCCGCCAGGGCGCGCGAGTCCTTGATGGCTTCACCGTTGACGGCCGTAATGACGTCGCCAGGTTCAATCCCGGCTTTCGCCGCCGGCGTATCCGGCTTTGCTTCGTCGACCAGCGCGCCCGCGGCGTTCTTCATGCCGAGGCCTTCTGCGATGCCTGCGGTCACCGGCTGGACCTGCACGCCGAGCCAGCCCCGGGTCACCACGCCCTTGTCCTTAAGCTGGGCAACGATCATCTTGACCGTCGGCGCAGGTATATCGAAGCCGATTCCGACCGAGCCGCCTGTGGGCGAATAGATCGCGGTGTTGACGCCGATAACATTGCCGTTGGTATCGAAGGTGGGACCGCCCGAATTGCCCTTGTTGATCGGCGCGTCGATCTGGATGTAGTTGTCATAGGGGCTTGAGCTGAGCTCGCGGCCTTCCGCCGAGACGATGCCCGCCGTGACGGTGCCCCCGAGGCCATAGGGATTGCCGACCGCCACGACCCAGTCACCGACGCGCGGCGTTTTGCTGTCCAGGTTGACATAGGTGAAGTCCGACTTGCCTTCGACCTTGATCAGCGCGACGTCGGTCTTCGGGTCGGTCCCAATGACTTTGGCGGTGTAGGTCTTGCCGTCGTCGGTGGTGACCTGCACCGACTTCGCGTGGTCCACGACATGGTTGTTGGTCACCGCGTAGCCGTCGGCCGAAATGAAGAATCCGGAGCCAACTCCCGTAATCAACTGGTGGCGACGCATCTTGCCTTGCGGGCCGTCGGCGAATCCGTATTGGCGGAAGAACTTCTCGAACGGCGTACCCTGCATGAACGGCTCCCCGTTCGGCCCAAGCATGTCGGTCTCGTCACCTTCGTCGACACTGACGCGGACGGAGATCACCGCGGGCCTCACCTTGGCGACCAGATCGGCGAAGCCAGTGGGGCCCTGCTCGCCCTGGGAAGGCGCCGCCGCCCATGCCTGATCGATCAGGCGGCCATAGCCGAGCGGTCCCGACAGCGCGATCGCCGAACCGATCACGGCAGCCGATCCGAGCAGAGTCAGGCGCCGCGCGGGCATGATCCTGCGGCGAGGTTGCTGATTGCTGTCCGACATGGATTGTCTCCTTCGAGATGTTGCGCCTCACGGCGTTGCACGAAGGAGTAACGCTGGTCAGATTACTACGTCCTGTCCGACGAATTAATTCATCCTGTCGGTGAGATGAATTCGTAGTAAGGCGGCATGCGCTGCCGAAGCACAGAAAGATGACCTATTCGGCAGCGATCGCCCGGCGGACTGCGGCGTTCGGCATAGAAGGGCTCTTAGGTGAAGTGGAGCGATCGATGGCCAAAGATGCAACATCGCCAACGGCCGCCGCAGCTTGGCGCGATTCAAATGGAAGACTGCGAGAGGTGGGCGCCGATCATTCAGGCCGCCGGGCTCGCAGGCAAATAGCCGGTGCCATTTGGAGTGACTTGGGCCTGCGAGTTTGGCGACGTCGTTCCAGTTGCTCGCTCAAGCGTGCTGCGGCCAATGCTGCTGAAACCTCTTTCGGACAAACCCAACGACTATACCGGCGGATTGACGATGATCATCGATGCGATCGCCGCAATTTCCTCGAGCTCATGACGTTTTCGGGCGCGCCCCCTGCATTGTCCGCATGCGCTGAACTCGCTTCCAGCTGGCGTCGGTTCGACTAATGGCAGCAGCCGGGGGGCATGACGGCATCGAATACCCTATTCGACGATATCTTCTTCGCCGCCCGCGGCTGCCTGCAGATCAGTGAGCTCCGTAGCTCGTTCCGAGAGTCTCCTCAGCAGCATGTCCAACATATGTGCGTCTTCATCGCTCAGACACGCTGCCAAATCTCTATTGTACGCCTTGGTTATCCGTTGCGCCTGCTCGTACAGGGCCTGTCCAGTGTCCGTCAGCGAAAGTGCCAAACGTCGCTTATTTTTGGGGAGCCTTGTCTTCGCAATGATTCCGCTGCCCACGAGCCTACCAACCCCTCGACTTGCAGGCTCCAGCTCGATGTCGGCGACTTCGGCGAGTTCGCTCAGGCTCATGCCAGGACGTTGCGCGACGTAAGCAAGAATGCGCCAGTCGCGCCGACCGATCCCCAACTCCCGCCGTAGCATGATGCCCGCGCCCCGCGCGGCGAGCTTTCCAAGATTATAGATACGAAACGCGAGATACTCGTCAATGTTTGACGGATCCTTCAAATTGCTCATGACGTTCCGGCTGAGGGTGGAGGATGGCGGATGAGGTGACGTTTTCGAAACATACCGTCGTTTGACAATCTCCAACAGCAGCATTGTGCATCGCAGAACACATTTGATTTCGTCAAACGTTCGTCGACCATTGACGCTGAGCCGAAAGACACACATCAACGATCGAGCCGCGTCCCTAAATGGACCAAGCTGATAAAGGTGGCGACGGCCACAGGCCCCCCTGCTATCAGCAACCTCGAAAATGTTCGGTGTTCAGATGCAAGCAATCGAAACTGGCATAGTGAGACTAGTTGCCTCTACAATTGCGGCCTGTGTTCTGCTGTGGGGACATCCATCCGCGGCAGATGAGATGAAGGTGACTTTGCTCGGAACCGGCACACCGACCCCACGGATCGGAAGCTTCAGTGCGTCAACACTCGTCGAGGCCGGACCCGAGAAATTGCTGTTTGATATGGGGCGGGGCTCGACCATTCGCCTCTTCCAGAAGCGAATTCCGCTCGGCGCCATCACCGCTCATTTCATCACGCATCTCCACTCCGACCATATTGTCGGCTTGCCTGATATGTGGCTCAGCGGCTGGATCGGAACGCCCTGGGCCTCACGAAAATCACCGATGGTGATCTTCGGGCCGGCCGGAACCGTCGCAATGACGCAAAACCTGACCAAGGCGTTCTCGGAGGATATTCGCATTCGCGAGGATGACGAACATCTGCCGCCGGAAGGCGTGGCATTTAATGCGCACGACATTCAGCCCGGACTCGTCTATGAGAAGGGCGGCGTGAAGGTCACGGCGATTGAGGTCAACCACGGTGAGAAGATCAAGCCAGCCTTCGGCTACCTGATCGAGTACGGCGGCAAGAAAGTCGTTCTATCGGGTGACACCAAATATGACGAGCGAATCGTGAACGCCGCGAAAGGCGCCGATCTGCTGGTTCACGAGGTCGCAATCATCGAACCTGATCTCGTGAAGGATTATCCCTCTTATCGTGCTATCGAAGCCCATCACACTTCACCAGAGGAAGCCGGGCGGATCTTCTCGCTCGCAAAGCCGAAGCTGGCGGTCTATTCGCATGTCGTATTCGCGACGGTGAAGCCGGTGCAGGATGTGCCCGAGGAGGCGCTGCTTCGGCGCACCCGCGCGACGTACCAGGGTCCATTAGTTATCGGACACGACCTGATGTCCTTTTCCGTCGGAGACGGCGTGTCGTCCTATAGTCCAGATGGGGAGCCCATGAAGCCGTTGATGGGCGATGGCCAGCGCTGATAACCACACTTGGTGACGATCTGACTGTGAAACTGCTTGGGGAACTATCCTCCCTCTGAAACTCAGATGCGAGCGCTGCGCTCATGTCCCGTGGGCAAAGGCGCGTGTTATCGCCCGCTGCGCGTATTCTCATTGAACGGTGATCCCCGCCGACAAAGGCTCTGAATGTTGGCGTTCGGGACAAGCGCGAGCTGCACGAACTCGTTACGGGCCTCACCAGGCGTATTTGACTTCCGGGGCATGCCGCACCTCCATTTAGGGGTGACAAGCTCGGCGGGTGAGCCAGGGGCTTCAATCAATCTGACCTTAGGCGGGCAACGCCTGGTCTATACCGGGCCTCAAGCAGCCGCCCTCGTTCACGACGCCTTGGTTCGATCTGCTCCCATAGGGCAGCGTTCCTTCCGCGCTGCGCTACGATGACCTTTTCGAGCTTGGCAAAAGGCGCGTTCCCCAACAAATGGCGGACGTCACCCAGTTCCTGCAACCTGCCTAGGGGCCGGCCGTCTTCGGAGAAGCGAGTAACGGCAGACTGTCGCACTTCGGCCACGCTCTCGGGCCGCTCCCTGGCCTTTACGTACGCCTGGCAGGCTTCAAAGGAAACCGGTGCCTCGGGAAGCCAATGCCAGTCGTCTCAGTCTCCTGGGCCCGCGCTGGGGCCTGTCACCTATAGTTTTCGGGATCGGAAGAACTGACGCCTCGTCGCGGCAGAAATCTCGGTTCCAGGCCTCGCGCGCTCTGCCGCGTCGACCTTCTCGCGTCGCTGCTCCGGGTGCGACTTTTATCAGGGCGTTCGTGCTAGCCCGACGCCAATTGCTTTTCCACCGCCTTGTGATCCTGCGCGAGGCCGGCGGCGATGCCCTTGGCCATGTCGCCGACATAGATGTCCTCCTCGCCGGTCTCGTAGCCGTCGAGAATTTCCTTGGCGGCCTCGGCCGGCGTCATCTTCGGGATCGGCAGGCCGGCCGTCATGCGCGTGTCGACGGCACCGGGCAGCGCGCCGGCGACGTGGACGCCCTTCGGCGTCAGTTCGCCGCGCAGTCCTTGCGTGAGGCTCAGCGCCGCGGCCTTCGAGGCGCAATAGGAGCCCATCAGCGGCAGGTTCACCCGCGCCAGGATGGTCAGGATGTTGAGCACGGCCCCCTGGTTCTTGATCAGCACCGGCGCGAAGGCGCGCGTCAGCCGCAACGGCGCGAGGTAGTTGATCTCGATCTCCTCCGTGGCGATGGCGAGATCGGGCGCGAGCATGAACGCAGTGTTGTGATTGACGCCGGCATTGTTGATCAGCAGCGTCGCGTCGGAAGCCTGTGCGGCGGCGGCTGCCGCGTCCCCATCGCTGGTGACGTCGAGCTTCAACGGCACGACCCTGTCGGACGCCGTGAGCGCGGAGACGTCGCGGGCGGCGGCATAGATCTTCGCAGCGCCGCGGGCGAGCAGCTCGGCGATGAGCGCCTTCGCGATGGCGCCGGTGGCGCCGGTGATGACGACGACGGAGTCCTTGATCGAGGCACTCATGCGGCTGATCCCTGCTGCTGGGGTTGCTCACGGGGCGAGGTGTCGTCGAGCCAGCCCGGCTCGACATCGGGGAGCGGAATGGCGGCCAGGAGCTGGCGCGTATAGGCGTGTTGCGGATGGGAGAAGATGCGGCCGACCGGGCCGTGCTCGACCACCTCGCCGCCCTTGAGAATGGCGACCTCGTCGCAGAGCACGCGGATCACTGAGAGATCATGGCTGATGAAGACCACGGTCAGCCCGAGCCTGGCGCGCAGCTCCTTCAACAGCATCAGGATGTGCGCCTGGGTCGAGACGTCGAGCCCGGAGACGATCTCGTCGGCGACGATGAAGTCAGGCTGCAGCGCCAGCGCGCGTGCGATGCCGGCGCGCTGGCGCTGGCCGCCGGAGAGCTCGTGCGGATAACGGTCGACGAAGGCTGTCGGCAGGCCGACGAGATCGAGCAGCGCGGCGGCGCGGTCGCGGCGATCGCGCCGGCCTTTCAACTGTCCATAGACCTCGAGCTGGCGCGTCAAGGTGACCGCGAGCGGCAGGCGCGGATTGAGCGAGGATTGCGGATCCTGGAAGATCATCTGGATGCGCGCGCGCAAGGGGCGCAGCGCGGCTTCGGACAGACGGCTGATCTCGACGCCGTCGAACTGGATGCCGCCCGACGTCGGCTCCAAGAGCCGCACCAGCAGCCGGCCCAGTGTGGTCTTGCCCGAACCGGATTCGCCGACGAGGCCGAGCACCGCGCCGCGCGAAACGGCGAGATCGACCGACTTGATGACGTCGCGCATGACCGGCTTGCCGAACAGCGATTTCGATCGCGCCGGATAGGCGAAGCCGAGCTGGCCGGCGCGCAGCAGGATCTCGCTCATGCCGGCCTCCCCGCCGCGAGCTGATCGAGCCTGTGCGCCTCGGCCCACAAGCTTTCGATCAGCGCCGGAGGCACCGGCTTTAAACTATCCGCGGGACGGTCGGCGCGCGGCGTTGCCGCCAGCAGCGCGCGCGTATAGGCGTGGTGCGGCTTCACCAGCACGTCCGAGGTCAATCCATCCTCGAGCACGCGGCCGGCATGCAGAACGGTCATGCTGCGGCAGACCTTGGCGACGACGCCGAGATCGTGGGTGACGAACAGGATCGCCGCGCCGTGGCGCTGGCGCATCCGCTCGACCAGTTGCAGCACCTGGCGCTGCACGGTGACGTCGAGCGCGGTGGTCGGCTCGTCGGCGATGACGAGCGACGGGTCACAGGCGAAGGCCATCGCGATCAGCACGCGCTGGCGCATGCCGCCGGAGAGCTCGTGCGGATAGAGTGCGAGGACGCCAGCGGGATCGCGGATCGCGACCTCGCTCAGCAGCTCGGCGGCGCGATCGCGCGCGGCACGCTTCGACAGCTTCAGATGCAGCTGCAACACCGCGCATATCTGCGCGCCGATACGCCGGACCGGGTTGAGCGACGTCATCGGATCCTGCGGGATCAGCGCGATGCGCCGTCCCAGCAGGTCGCGGCGCTGCTTGTCCGGCGTCGCCAGGAGGTCGCGCCCCTCGAAGCTCACGCGGCCGGCCGTGATGGCGGCCTTCGCCGGCAGCAGGCCGAAGATGGTGCGGCCGACCATCGACTTGCCGGCACCGGATTCGCCGACGAGCCCGCGGACCTCGCCGGCCTCGACGCGCAAGGAGACGCCGCGCAGCACATTGGCGGCGCCGATCGCGACGTGGAGATTGTCGATGTCGAGCACGGCACTCATCGGCGCTGCACCGGATCGAGCGCGGCGCGCAGGCCGTCGCCGAGCAGGTTGAAGCCGATCACGCTGACGATGACGGCGCCGATCGGCAGCGCCATGATCCAGGGCGCCTGGTAGACGATCTGCCGTCCCTCGGTGATCATGCCGCCCCAGCTCGCGGTGTCGCCGGTGACGGAGATGCCGACGAAGGACAGGATGACCTCGACCAGAATAGCTATGCCCATCTCGACCGCCAGCAACGTGACGATCAGCGGCACGAGGTTGGGCAGGATCTCGAGCCGCAGCGCCTGCGCGCGGGTGAGGCCGAGCACCCGGGCCGCGGCGGCGTAGTCGCGCGCGAGCTGCGCCTGCGTTTCGGCTCTGGTGATGCGGGCGAAGCGGGTCCAGTCGACGACCACGATCGCAGCAATAACCGAGGTGAGGCCGGCGCCGATGACGGCGGCGAGCACGATCGACAGCAGCACCGGCGGGAACGCCATCCAGACGTCGATCAGCCGCGACACCAGCTGATCGATCCAGCCGCCGAAGGCGCCGGCAATCAGGCCGAGTGCGATGCCGATGACCGCAGCGAGCAGCGAGGCGATCAGCGCGACGGAGACCGCAGTACGCGCGGAATATATCAGGCGCGACAGCACGCAGCGGCCGAGGCTGTCGGTGCCCAACGGAAACGCCGCCTCGCCGCCGCGCATGAAGGCCGGCGGCAGCTGCGCCGACATCAGATCCTGCTCGGCCGGATCATGCGGCGCGATGACCGGGGCGAACAGCGCGATGAGCAGCAGCAGCGCCACAAGGCCGCCGCCGATCCACAGCCGCGCGCCGCCGCGTGAGAGAGCGCTGCGCCAGCGCGACGGCTGGGCCGTGATCGGGCCAGAAAGAACCAGGTCAACCATGGCGCAGCCTCGGATCGAGCAGCGCCACCAGCAGGTCGACGGCGAGATTGAGAGCGATGAACAGGACGGCGAAGGTCAGGATCAGCCCCTGGATCAGCGGGAAGTCGCGGTTGATGACGGCATCGATCGCCATGTTGCCGATGCCCTCGTAGGAGAAGATGCGCTCGACCAGCACGGTGCCGCCGAGCAACAGGGTGATCTGCACGCCTGAGAGCGCGACCGTCGGGATCAGCGCGTTGGGGAACACCTCGCGCTGCAGGATCGTGGTGCGCGAAAATCCGCGGGTGCGGGCGATCTGGGCGTAGTCCTGGTCCTCGGCCTCTGCGAGCTGCGCCTTGAGGAGACGCGCGACCAGCGCGGCGAAGGGCAGCGCGAGCGCCAGCGACGGCAGCAACATATGGCGCAAGAGATCGGCGGCGACGTCGAGGCGCAGGGTGAGCAGGCTCTCGATCAGATAGAAGTGGGTGCGGAAGGCCACGGCAAGCTGCGGATCGAGCCGGCCGGAAATCGGCAGCAGCGGCAGCAGCACGCCGAAGCCGAGCAGCAGGATCAGGGCCCACAGGAAATCAGGAATGGCGAGAAAGAAGCCGTTGGCGGTGTCGAGCAGCCATTCGGCGCGGGTGCCGCGCGTGAGGCTGCCGACCAGCGCCACGGCTCCGCCCATCACGAGCGCCATGATCACCGAGAGCGCTGCGAGCTCAAGGGTCGCCGGCAGCCGCGCGCCGACCAATTCGAACACCTGCTGGCGCAGGCTGATCGAGCGGCCGAAATCGCCCGACGCGACTTGGCCAAGCCAGGTGATGAACTGCGACAGCAGCGGCTGATCGAGGCCGTAGAGCGCGCGCAGCCGCGCAATGTCGGCCGGCGAGGCGCCGGGCGGGATCATCATCGCGATGGGATCGCCGGGCACCACGCGCAGCAGCACGAACACGATGGCGCCGACGCCGAGCAGGGTCGGCGGGATCAGAGCGAGGCGCTTGAGAATGGCGCTCCAGCGCATCGCCCGACTCCGTCTCAGCCCTGGGTCACGAGCTGCGGCAGGATCATGCCGTTGGCCTGCGGCACCACCTTGAGGCCCTTCTTGTGCACGATCGGCTGGACGTATTGCAGCAGCGGGATCACCTCACCCTCCTCGGCGATGTATTTGTCGACCGCTTTCCAGCCGGCGATGCGCTTGGCCTCGTCCTTCTCGCCCCACAAGGGCCCGATGCGCTCGATCAGGTCCTTGCCCTTCCAGGCTGAATGTGGCGACGGGCCGAACATCGCAAAGCCGGTCGAGGTCGTGGGATCGCCGATCGCGTTGCCCCAATTGTAGAACGCCGCCGGCGCCAGCGCGTGGCGGGCGCGCAGCTCGAAATGCTGCGCGATCTCGTAGACCTCGATGTTGGCCTCGATGCCGACCTTGCGCCACATGCCGGCGATCGCCTGGACCATTTCGTAGTCCTTCGGCTTGAAGCCGCGCGTGGTCTGGATGGTGAACTTGACCGGCTTAGCGGCCGAGTAGCCGCTCTGGGCGAGCAGGCTCTTGGCGAGCTCCGGATCATAGGCGACCTTGATCGAGGGATCGAAGGCGGCGTAGCCCGGAGCTTCCAAGGTATCGATCGGCACGCCATAGCCGCGCAGCAGCTTGTCGACGATCGCCTTCTTGTCGATGGCGTGGTTGGCGGCGAGCCTGATGTTGCGGTCGAGCATCGGATCGATGTCGGTGAGGAAGATCATTCCGATGTCGGAGATCGGCTGCGTCAGGCCTGCCAAATTCGGCTTGGCCTTGAGGCGGTCGAACTCTTCATAGGGAATCTCGAAGGTGATGTCGGAGCCACCGGACTCGATCTCGGCGACGCGGCTGGTCGGATCGGTGACGAACTTGAAGACGACGGTCTCGAACGCCGGCTTCGGCCCCCAATAGCCGGGATGCGCCTTCAGCCGCAGGAACGCGTTGCGCTCGAAGGCATCGACCTTGTACGGGCCGGAGCCGATCGGCGCCTTCTCAAAGCCCTCCGCGCCGACCTTCTCGTAATAGGCCTTGGGCAGCACGTAGCCGGTGAGGAACGCCATCCATTTGAACAGCACCGGCTCGAACTCGACCACGTCGGCCGTGATGGTCTGGCCGTCGATCTTGAAGTTGTTGATCTTCGACCAGACGAACTGGATCGGGTTGCCGCCCTTCGGATCGGCGGCGCGGGTCAGCGACCACACCACGTCCTCCGGCGTCACCTTGGAGCCGTCATGCCAGGTCGCGTCGGAGCGCAGCTCCATCGTGACCTTGGTGCGGTCCTCGTTCCAGCCCCACTTCGTCAAGAGGCCCGGCTTGAACGAGAGATCGGCGGCCTGGCCGATATAGGGATCGAAGATGGCCTGGTAGATCGACTGGATGGTCGGATTGACCGCCGAGACGCCGACGGTCGGATCGAACGACGGCAGGTTGACGTTGTAGGCGATGGTCAGCGTGCCCGGCGCGGCACTGGCGGGGCGCAGCGGCAGGCCGGTGGCGAGTGGCAACGCAGCTGCGCCTGCGAGCTGCAACATCGTACGACGAGAGATCTGATGGTCACGCATGGTGATGCAACTCCGCATGGACGAAGGACGATGAGCGAAGAGAAGCGACGTCCCTGCCGACGCCGCCGGACGAATTGATCAGTTCGGCGCGCTCTCGGCCCAGCGCTTCATCAGCGTGTTCGAGGGCAGGGATTCGTCGACCAGCTTCTTCGCCGTCTCGATGCCGGCGACCGGGAGCTTCGCCGGATCGAGCAGGCCGATCTGCACCAGCACCGAGGCCTGATCCCAGTAGATGTGCTCGTTGTAGAGCTTGTCGCCGCGGAAGCGGACGATCGCAACCAGCGGAATCTCGACATATTTGCCGGTCGGCGGGATGCCGGGCAGCATCCAGTCGATCTCGATGTCGTGGGTGAAGCAGAACAGCATCTCGTCGACGACGCGGTCGGCGCCGATGGTGCGCGAGATCGGCACCAGCTTGGTGTCCGCCGGCGTCTTCGGAATGAAATGGTTGGCGTAGAACCTCAAGAGATCCTTGTAGCCGACGCCGCCGGTCATGGTCGGGATGTGGTTGACGTAGGGCTCGGCGACCATCGTGCCCATCGTCGCCTCCGCCGAGCGGGTGGCGAATTCGAGCTCGGTGTGACGGTCCCACAGCGACGACAGATCGTAGTGCGGGCCGAGCACTTTCCGGAACAGCGCGATCGAGCGCGAATGCGCCATCAGGGTCGCCGGCTTGTCGAAGCTGGCGCGCTCCGGCGCGGCGAAGGCGTGGTCGCAGCCTGGATAGAGATAGAACTCGGCATCGTCGCGGCCGGCAAAGCCGGCCTTGACCGCCTCGCGCGCCTCGGCGGGCGCGAACTTGTCGAGCTCGGCGAAGTGGAAGACGATCGGGCCCTTGATGTTCTTGGCCTCGGCGATATCGGCCTCGATGCCAACGCCATAATAGGAGACGGCGCAATCGACGTCGGTGCGGGCGGCGGTGAGATAAGCGAGCTTGCCGCCGAGGCAGAAGCCGAGCGCGCCGACCTTGCCCCTGCACTCGGGACGCGCGCGCAGCACCTTCAGCGCGTCGGCCGTGTCCTTGATCGCGAGATTGACGTCGAAGCGCTGGTAGTAGCCGAAGGCTTTACCGAAATCCGCCTCACCATAGCCGAGCTCGATGCCCGGCTCGAAGCGCCAGAACAGGTCCGGCGCCAGCACCACATACCCTTCCTCAGCATAATAGTCGGCGACCGCGCGCATCGAGGCGTTGACGCCGAAGATCTCCTGCAGGAGCACGATGCCGGGACCGGAGCCTGACGCGGGCACCGCCAGATAGCCCTTGAACGTGCCGCCATCGGCGGCGGCGATGTCGATCCACTGACCAGCCACTGTCGTGCTCCCCGGTTCTGCCGGCCGACGTCCACGGTGACGCCGCGCCTGATGTATTTTCTTCATTGAATTTTTAATGTAAAAACGTTGGATGTAAACAGCAGAGATTGAGCATGCGCTGCACACGCATTGTGCGGAGCGGCATCGGGAGACGGGCTATTGAAGAGGACGACGAGCGCTGGGGCGAGGCGCAAGACCGTGGCGGTGAAGGCGAGAGTGGCGGGCGGCAAGGCGCGGTCACGGTCAGAGGCGGCTCGCGATGAGGCCGAGAGCGGCAGCAAAGGCGACGCGAAGGGAGCGTGGCATCTTGCGCGCAATGACACCGAGCGACGGCTGTCCGACTTTGAATTCGCGCTGGAGCGGCTGGCCCAGTCCTATTATCGCTGGAAGGCTTCCTGCCTCGCCGCCGTTTGCGAGGTGCCGCTGACCGGCGACGATGTCGCCGTCCTCAATGTCGTACGCATGGGCGACGAGCCGAAGCGGCTCGCCGAGGTTGGCCAACTGCTCAACCGCGTTGACGTGCCCAATCTGCAATATGCGACGCGCAAGCTGGTCCGCGCCGGGCTGATCGAGACCGAAGGCCGTTCCTCACGCAAGGAGACACGCTACCGCGCCACGACACGCGGCCGCGCCGTCACCGAGGATTATGCGGCCTTGCGCGCGGCAACCCTGCCGCCGATGTTCGACGGCCTACCCGGCTGGATCGACGGCTGCGCCGCGACAGCGGCTCAGCTTGACCAGATGGCGGGGCTGTACGGCCAGGCGACGCGCATCGCGATCACGAGGCGGCACCAGTCCTGACCCGCCTCAGCGCAATATTTCGACCTTGGACCGCTATGTCGCGACTGTGGACGCGCTGAGGCCGTTCATTTGAGCGCCCCATCTCTGGAGGCTAGATGGACGGAGAGAGAACAGGCCTTTGCCCGCAGCCTCCGGTCGTGTGGGGCACGACAGGGGCGAAAGGCCAGAAATGAGATCAATGGCTTATGCACCCCTCCTTCTATTGAGGCGCCTTGATCTCAAATGGGAAATTTTAGCGGCGCCCGCACCGTCCAATGGTTGGGCTGGGCTAGGACGACCCGCCAAAGCCACGGCCTCAGGATCACAACCGCGCCCAAGGGGGAGGCGCGGAACCATCTCTAATTCCGCGCCATTGATGCCAACAGGCAAACAAGCGCATCCCGCAAAACGAGAAAACGACCATGAGAGACGATCCATCGCTCCCGCCGTTCATCTATGAAGGGCTCTATCCTGCCGAGGACAAGAAGACCGCCTTTGGCTCCTTCGCTGGTCTCGTAAAGCAGGCTGCGAAGCAGGTGCGCAGCGCCGTGGAGTCCGGGCGCAAGCCAGGCATGCCGCTCAGCGTCCTAAGCAACGCCGCCCGCCGGGCCCCGCTTGCTTCTCTGCTGTTCGCGTTCCTTCTGGGCGCTTCGATAGCCCGCCGAAGGTGAATGCCACCAGCATGGGACGTAGCCCCTGCCCGTCCGCGCACGACTCTCCAACTGCCGGCAAGCGAAGCGCAACCAGACGACGATCTTGGCCCCGAGATCGTCCGGCTCTTCTGAGTTTCGCCTTGAACGCTATGCTTCCGCGCTGACGGACGCCCGAACGCCGAGGTGCAACGTGCCGGTGATCCGATATTGCAGGATCGCTGTTGCTGACCGTGCCGGTTCGCCAGCTATCTTTCCAAACGTCCTCTTTTAGAGAGGCGGCTTCAGCAGATCGGAAGGCTCAACACCCAGCGCGACAGCCAGGGCTTGGACGTTGTCGAGTTGCTGCCGATCTACCAGCTCTCAAGCGACCGTCGACATTGTTGACGCAGGTCAACGCTCTTGGCGATGGACATGTCAGCTTTTTACAACTTCAGGTCAATCGGGACCAAAACTTAGCGAGAAGGATGAGGAGACTTCCCATGCGGCTCGGCGGTCATACTGCAGCACTAGGCATGTTGCTTGGCGTCCTCGCCTTCCCCAGCGTCTGCCAGGCCGGCGGCACCGTCGAGGTGCTGCACTGGTGGACATCCGGTGGCGAAGCCAAGGCGATCGCCACGCTGAAGAGCGCCTTCGAAGCCCAAGGCGGCAAATGGATCGATTCTCCAGTCGCTGGCGGGGGTGGCGACGCCGCCATGACCGCCTTGCGAGCGCGCGTTGTTGCCGGCAATCCGCCGAGCGCGGTCCAACTCAAAGGACCGAATATCCAGGAATGGGCGCGCCAGGGCGTACTCACCGATATCGATGCGGTCGCTCGGGCGGAAAAGTGGGACGAGCTGCTGCCGCCGGTGCTTGCGTCGATCATGAAGTTCGACGGCAAATACGTGGCCGCCCCCGTCAACATCCATCGGGTCAACTGGATCTGGGCCAACCCGGCGGTGCTTGCCAAAGCGGGCGTCTTGCCGCCGACAACCTGGGACGAGTTCAACGCCGCAGCGGACAAGCTCAAAGCCGCGGGGATCACGCCGCTGGCGCATGGTGGCCAACCGTGGCAGGACGCGACCTTGTTCGAGACGGTCGTGCTCGGGTTGGGTGGCGCGGATTTCTATCGCAAAGCGCTGGTCGAACTCGACGAAAAAGCGATCACCAGCAGCACGATGATCAAGGTGTTCGACCAGATGCGAAAGCTGCGTTCCTATGTCAGCCCGGATTTCTCCGGCCGCGACTGGAACCTCGCCACGGCCACCATCATGAACGGCCAGGCTGGCTTCCAGCTGATGGGAGATTGGGCGAAAGGCGAGTTCGTGGCGGCCGGAAAAGTGGCTGGCCAGGATTTCTTGTGCATTCCGGCGCCGGGCCTGCCGGGCTTCATCTTGAATTCGGACAGCATCGCGATGTTCAAGGTGAACGGTGTCGACAAGCTGGAGGGTCAGAAGGTGCTTGCCAGCCTGATCATGTCGGAGGGTTTCCAAGAGACGTTCAGCCTCAACAAGGGGTCGATCCCCGCACGGCTCGGCGTGCCGCGCGACAAGTTCGATTCCTGCGCGCGGAAATCGATGGACGATCTGGCTGCGGACACCAAGGCGAATACCCTGGTTCCAAGCATGGCGCATGAAATGGCGGTGTCGCGTTCGGTACGCGGCGAGATCCTGGACGTCGTGACCAACCATTTCAATTCGGACATGAGCTCGCAGGACGCTGTCAAACGATTGATGGAGGCGATCAGGCGCGCGAGGTCATAAGACGAACGGCGCTGCCGTCTGCAGCGCCTCATGTCCGTCGAGCAGTACCATCGCCATGCCCCACGCAGCGCTCCATCGATTCCTGCGACGTGTCGACACTTGGCTGCCGCGCCTGGTCATAAGTCCGTCCGGCGCGGCCGTGTTCGTGTTCGTGTATCTGTTCATTGCCTGGACGATCTACATCTCGTTCACCCGGTCCAGCGTCCTGCCCGATTACAGCTTTGCCGGGCTCGTCCAATACGCGCGGCTGTGGGCGACGCCGCGCTGGTATGTGGCGATCGCCAACCTGTTCATCTTCACCACCCTGTTCATGGGCGGCTGCACCGTTATCGGCATCATGCTGGCGATCCTGCTCGACCAGCGCATCCGCGTCGAAGGCGTGATCCGCACCATCTATCTCTACCCGATGGCATTGTCGTTCATTGTCACCGGCACCGCCTGGAAATGGATCCTCAACCCTGGTCTCGGACTGGAAAAGATGGTGCAGTCGCTCGGCGTCACGAGCTTTCGCTTCGACTGGCTGGTCAATCCGGACATGGCAATCTACACCGTCGTGATTGCCGGCATCTGGCAATCTTCCGGCTATGCCATGGCGCTATTTCTCGCGGGCCTGCGCTCGATCGACGACGATGTTCTCAAGGCCGCGGCGGTCGATGGTGCCGGTCCGTTCCGCCTCTATATCCAGCTCGTGCTGCCGATGCTGCGGCCGATCTTTCTGTCAGTATTTGTCGTGCTGAGCCATCTCGCGATCAAGAGCTTCGACCTCGTCATTGCATTGACGAACGGCGGGCCAGGCTATGCGACCGATATGCCTGCGACCTTCATGTACTCGTTCGCATTCCAGCGCAGCGAGCTCGGGACCGCGGCGGCGAGCGCAACCATGATGCTGGCGACCGTGGTGGCGATCATGGTGCCATATCTATGGTCCGAGCTGCGGACGGAGCGCCAATGATCCGCTCGCGCGCGCCCGGCATCGTCCGCCCGACCGGTATCCGAACCACGGTGCTGCGCGGCGTCCTGTTCGCGATCCTCGGCCTGTTCGTTCTCTACTACCTGCTGCCACTGCTGGTGATGGTGGCGACATCATTGAAGTCGCTCGCGGAGATCCGTACCGGATCGCTGATCAGCCTTCCACGCGCCGTCACCTTCGAGGCGTGGCCGAAAGCCTGGGAATCCGCCTGTGTCGGGGTACGCTGCGCCGGTCTCAAGCCCTATCTCTGGAATTCGGTTCTGATGGTCGTTCCGTCGGTATGCCTCTCCACCATGCTTGGCGCCGTCAACGGCTATACCCTGGCGAAGTGGCGGTTTCCCGGCTCAGAGACGTTGTTCGGGTTGATCCTGTTCGGCGCCTTTATTCCCTTTCAGGTCGTTCTGGTGCCGATGGCGCGTACCCTCGGCATCCTCGATCTGGCCGGCACCATTCCCGGACTGGTGCTGGTCCACGTGATCTATGGAATTCCGTTCACGACGCTGTTCTTCCGCAACTTCTTCGTCACCGTCTCGGACGGCATCATGAATGCGGCCAAGATCGACGGCGCGGGCTTCTTCCGGATCTTCTTCCAGGTCGTGCTCCCGCTCGCGCCGTCGACCATCGTGGTGACCGTGATCTGGCAGTTCACCCAGATCTGGAACGACTATCTGTTTGGAGTGGCCTTCACGGCCGGCGACAGCAACCCGGTCACGGTTGCGCTGAACAATCTGGTCGCGACCTCGACGGGCGTCAAGGAATACAATGTCGACATGGCGGCGGCCATCATCGCTGCTCTGCCCACGCTGGCCGTCTATATCATCGCCGGAAACTATTTCTTGCGCGGGCTCTCCGCTGGTGCCGTGAAAGGTTGACCGTGGCTTCTGTATGTCTCGACAAGGTCTACAAGCAATTCGGCGCAACTGCGGTGCTCGACGGCATCGACCTCGAAATCGCCGATGGCGAATTCGTCGTGCTGGTCGGGCCTTCGGGCTGCGGCAAGTCGACCCTGCTCAACGTTGTGGCCGGGCTCGAGACATTGTCGGAAGGCCGGGTCCGGATCGGCGACCGGATCGTCGATGATGTACCGCCAAAGGATCGAAACATCGCAATGGTGTTTCAGTCCTATTCGCTCTATCCGACCAAGACCGTCCGCGACAACATCCTGTTCGGGATGGTGACGCGGCGAATCCCGGAGGTGCAGCAGCAGCAGGCTCTCGCGCGCGTGACCGAACTGCTGCATATTGAGCAGCTACTGCAGCGCAAGCCCGGCCAGCTATCCGGCGGACAGCGCCAGCGCGTCGCCATGGGACGGGCGCTGGTGCGCGAGCCCGATGTTTTTCTGTTCGACGAGCCTTTGTCCAATCTCGATGCCAAGCTGCGGGTGGAGATGCGCACCGAGATCAAGAAGCTGCACGCCCGGCTCGGGCAGACCATCATCTATGTCACTCATGATCAGGTGGAGGCGATGACGCTGGCTTCACGCATCGCCGTGATGGACAATGGGCGGATCCGTCAGTTCGCCGCGCCGGAAACCGTCTATGAGCAGCCGGCGGACCTGTTCGTTGCAGGTTTCATGGGCTCGCCGGCGATGAACCTGGTGCCGGCACGCGTCGTTCAGGGTGATGGAATCTGGCTCGAAGTGGAAGACGCGCGCGGCAATGTGCGACTTGCCGTTCCGCCGGGAGCGTCAGCCTCGATTGGCGCTCATGTCGGGCGCCATCTGAAACTGGGACTCCGGCCGGAAATCATCACCCGTCAGGGCACCCAGAAGCCGAGCGGGTTGCTCTGCACGTTCCAACGTCCAGTCGATGTGGTCGAACCGACCGGACCCGATACCATGATCGTGTTCGATCTGGGCGGTGTAGAGATGATCGCGCGCGTCCACCCCGAGGACAAGGCGCCTGTCGGCAGCCTCTATTCTTTCGAGGTCAACATGGACAAGGCGAAGCTGTTCGATCCCGACTCCGGCAAGCGGGTCTGACACCCCTCCGGCTGGATGCAGGACCAGCCTTGGTGTTGGAGCTTGATGGAAATCAACCTCCCCGCCTGCAAGATCGAAACAATAGCAGCCTGTCATCACGGTTGCTGCAAGTGCCTACGCTTTCTTTAGCGGCTCCGCTTTGCGGCACGCGGAGCTGTGGTCGAGAACTGCATCGGTCGGGCCGCAATGGTTTCACAGTCAGGATGCCGCATGCATAAACATATTCTAATCCCGACGGACGGCTCGACGTTGTCGCAGGCTGCGGTTGAGTACGGCATCGCCCTCGCCAAGTCGGCTAGCGCCAAGGTCACGATATTGACCGTATCCCCCCCCTTCCACACCTTTGCCGTTGAGCCGGCAATGGTCACGGACACGCCGGCGCAGTACGCGAAGCAGGTCGCGGCCCTTGCCACGAAGTACCTCGATGCGGCCAAGGAGGTCGCGTTGGCCGCTGGCGTCGGCTGCGAGGCCGTGCATGTCGAACATGATCATCCTTATCTGGCCATAGTCGACATGGCGAAAGCGAGGTCATGCGACCTGATCGTCATGGCATCGCACGGCAGGCGCGGGATCACCGCCATCATGCTCGGAAGCGAAACGAACAAAGTACTGACACACAGCAACGTGCCGGTGCTTGTCGTTCGCCCGCCGGACCGGCCGTTCGTCTCCGTCGAATCCTGAACTCGACCGCTTCTGCGGCCGAGGTATGACTGCTCGCGTCTCATGGATGCTGCGCCGGGCAATGCCGAAGCATCCCAGGATCTCGCCGAGACGGTCACCGTCTCAAGATGACACCCGCCAAGACAGACGGCCGGCGCTCACACCCTTGCCGAGCGCACTTTCGATGCCCACCGGCGTCCAATATCTTGCACGCCGGTTGACACACCTCGCCGCAGCCCAACCGTATCGCGGAGCGATCTGCTCGGCGCGCTTCGCTGAAATGTCGCAGGCTGCCTATCAGCACGCAGCCATTCAGGCCGCAGTTGGCGCCGCTCTTTCACGCTGCTCGGCCAGACTGCGCTGCAGGGCCTCCGCAAACATTACGACCTTCGCTTGGTACGTAGCCGATGCGACCTCACGTGCCGTGATTGCGAGACATCCGACTGGAGGCTTGCCCGCGAGTTCCTGCATCTGGCCGAAGGCTCTGTCGCTGCCTGCCCCGCCCAGCGTACAAAAGAACGCCACCGCAGGAAGTCTTGACCTGCTTGCCAGCAGGAAGGCGCGGACGGGCGACGAAAGCGACCAGGCCCACACCGGCGTGCCGACAACAACGAGATCATAGCTCGATGGATCCTTGGCTATCGTAGCAATGCGCGATGGGACCTGCCGTCGCGCTTCGATCACCGATCGTACATAATCACGCATCCCTCTCCGGCTTACGGCCTCGACGATCTCTTCGCTGTCACAGCTCAGCGCTGTCCAGGCCGGCGTAGCCCCAGTCGAGCACGTGGTTATTGGCCAGGACACAGCGGTCGATTCCTGCTGCGATGAGGCAGTCCGCGTTCTCTGGGCTCATGCGGTAGTTGATGCCCTTGTGAGCCCCGTCGTTACTGTGGGTCACGGCCGTTTCGAGATTGACGATCCGTGCATCCGGCTGCATGCGCGCGAGTTCGTCCAGGGCGGCGCCCCAGATGTAGGATGGTGCATTGCGCCGCGAAATGGGGCCGCTCGCCTGCTCGGCAAGGACCACATAATCCTCGGCCGACCGCGAGGCCTGCTGCTCAATGAGCTTCCGAGATGCGTCAGATGAAGCTGGACGGGTCGCAGTCATCGTCAGCGCGAAGGCGAAGGATCTTGGAGGGTCGAATTCGGGTCCGCTGCGACGGGCGGTTTCGCCCCGCTGTCTTCGGGGCCACGCGTACAAGGAAAGCTGAAGGCGCCGTCGTCGATGACGTGACGAGCATGCCGCGTCGATTGAGGCATCTCAATTTCAATAGATTGGACTTTGCCTAAGCTGGAGGTATCCGGGCTGGGACGACGACGATGACATTTCCCACGGGCTGGTGGATCCAAGGTGTCGCCATCATGGCGGCAGTCGCGCTGCTCGGCTCCTCTGCGCGCGCAGGATGCAGCTTCGAGGACGTTGCCAACGCGTTCTGCGGAACGCTCAAGGCAACATCGGACTGCAAGTCTGTTTGCGAGGATGACGCATCCTGCGCTGCCGCGGTCGCACTTGAAATAGCTCTTGCGGGGGTCGCCCTCGAAGGATCGGACACCGGAAAAGGACAAGGGCTGGTCGATCAATTCTGCGCGGAAGCCAAAGTGAAGGGAAAGGATATCGTCGGTGCGCTGAACACGATATTCGGCAATGCAATCGCGAAGGAAGTGCTCGGCGATTTGTCAACTGAGCTCGCAGCCGTGGGCTCAGCTGCCAAGGTTGTGCAGTGCGCCTGTGAAACGGAGCAGAGCACGAATTCGATCGGCGCCGATATCGGCGCGTGCATTCAAGATGCGTTGTGCGGGGGGCTGGGGATCGGCTGCAATTGCTCGCGGCCACCGCCTCAGATGGCTTATTGCGGATCGGTCGACGTCAAGCATTGCCAGACGGAAGGTCACTTCGATCAGATGAAGGACCCCGCCTGCGTTCCCTACAGCTCGATTGCGAACTGCAATGACAAGTGGCAGAAGTGCGGCTACGGCGACAATATCCCAACGGTGGAGAGGATTGAGTCGGCGGAGGGAACGCTGGCCGTTCAACTACCTCCCACGCAAGAGGATACGGGCTGTGACCCGGTCATATCTTGCTTTTGTCCCAAGCCGATGGTGCCGGCCTGGCACGAGATCTCCAATCCGAACAGCGACGTGCATCGCTGGCTATTCGCCTGCGATTGTCCATATGAGGCCAACAATCCGGATCATCAAACACACCCAGGCCCGATCCTACCGAGCGGCTTGTCTCAGTGCCTCTGCGACAACACGGGTAAGCCGGCGAACCTGGGTTTTGCGCCGTTCGGCATGTGTCCGCCGCCGGCGTGCCCCGCGGGACAGACGCGTATGGGCCTGACTGGTGCGTGTGTGACACCGTGCTCCGATCCAACCCAGGGCATGGCGTTTGATGGCAGTTGCTGTAATCCCGCGCAGATGACGTCCTGCGGGCAATGTTGTCCGGTGGGCACGATACCTGACCCGAACAGCGGCACCTGTGTGCCGAAGCAGGCGGTGAAATGAGATTGGCGTCGTGACGCCACGGCCGGCACGATCGGCCGTCTATCGATTGACGCATCTCAAATTCAATGGACGCGGGTTCGGTTATCTCTATCGGGCCAAGTCAGTGGCGGGCGATGGTCATGCAACTTCGAGGAAGTTGGTGGTTCCACGGCGCAGCGATCGCCGCCGCAATGCTGCTGTTAGCGTCGCCGGCGCGAGCAGGCTGCAACCCAAGCGACATATTCAATGCTGCCAAACAGACGGTGGGCGGACTGTCGAGTTGCGCGGATGCCTGCGCGGACGGAGCTGGGTGCGCTGCGGCGGCTGCAGCCACCGGGGTCCTCACCGAGGTCGCCGGCGCTGCGGGGCAAGGCGCGGTCAACTCGTTCTGCAGCAAAGTACAGGGAAACCTCACCCAGATCCTCGCCCAACTGCAGTCGGCGGGCGGCTCGAAGATTGGACAGGGCCTGCTCGGGGAGCTCGCCAATGTGCTGTCCGCCGTCGGTTCGCCCGCGAAGGTCATGCAATGCGCCTGCTCAACCGAGCAGGGGGCGGGTTCCCTTGGCTCGGACATCGGGCAATGCATGGAGGACGCGCTGTGCTGGCTTCAGGAAGAGATTGGTCTCGGCGCTTGCGATTGCACGCGACCACCGCCCCGTTTCGCCAATTGCGCTGCCATCGACCTGAAGAAGTGTGAAGGCAAGGATTTCCTCACCAGAATGCATGACCCTGCATGTGTTGCGCCCGGCTCGATCGGCCACTCCATCCCGAGCTGCCAGAGCACGGGGAGCTACATGGAGCCGTGGCAGCCGACATTGGCATGCACGACGACTGCCGAGGGAACACTCATCGAGCAGTTGCCCCCTTCCGCTGAGGGTACAGGTTGCGAAGGAGTGCAGTATTGCTTCTGCCCGTCGCCGATGAAGGCTGACTGGCAGGAAGTCCCCAATCCTGATTCAGGCGATCATCGATACGCCTTCGCGTGCGAGTGCCCGGACGGCACGCATCCCGGCGCCATGATGCCGAGCGGGATCTCGTCATGTCTGTGTGACAACACGAACCAGCCCGCCAACTTGGGCTTTGCGCCGTTCGGCATGTGTCCGCCGCCGGCGTGCCCCACCGGACAGGTTCGCATCGGCGGCATCGGCGACTGCATCACGCCATGCGCCGATCCGAGCCAAGGCATGGCGTTCGATGGGAGTTGCTGCAATCCGGCCCAGATGACCTCCTGCGGGCAATGCTGCCCGCCGGACACCATCCCCGACCCGAAGAGCGGCACCTGCGTTCCGCGACCTGAGCCCCCGAAATGAGGCGACAGAGCATCATGGAATATTGTCGTCATACCTCGTTGGCTATCGCCGCCCGTGCGATGCTGCGCATCGTCATCGTGTCGAGCTTGGCACTCGCGCTCGTCAGCACGGCATCGGCTCAGGCCCCCCGGAGCATCTACGCGCCGGGCCAGGCGGTCGTCACCGGCTTCTCCGGCGGTCTGCGTCCGTTCGAGATCGAGCCCGGCCAGGACCCCGATCTGAACTCCTTCATTAATCCAGACGGACCGTCGCTGCGCGTCGTTGATCTCAGCCGCATGGGCGGGCCGCCGGAAGCACAGGTGGTCGGCGCTCCGAAACCGTTCACGGTGAGCGCGAAGTGGATCGGACAGGTGTTCGGTGTTGCGCTGGACGACCAGTCGCCCCCCAACATCTATGTCGCGGCGACATCGGCCTATGGGCTGCCCATCGTCGCACCCGGATCGGATGGCAAGCCGCAGCACATCAGATCCGGGAGGACCGGTGCAGTCTTCATGCCGGCACAGTGGGGCCCCGGAGGAGGCCCTGGGTCGATCTGGAAGATCAACGGCCTTACCGGCGAGGTGAAGCTATTTGCGAACGTCCTCACTGAGGGAAAGGCGAACTCGGGCGCAGCGCTCGGCGCGCTCGCGTATGATTCTGCCACGAAGTCGCTGTTCGTCGCCGACCGCGAGACCGGCCTGATCCATCGCCTCGACCCGAACGGCGCGGATCTCGGCGTCTACGATCACGGCACCGCCGGCACGGCCGCCGTCGGGCTTGCGCCGATGCCCGCTGCTGGCGGGGCCGGCATTAATCTCGCGAGCCCACAGTTTGATAGCGCCCGCCCCGAGACCTGGGGCTATGCCGCGACGGCACGGCGCGTGTTCGGTCTCGCGATACGCGATCGTCGTCTCTATTACGCTGTCGCCGACGGACTGCGCATCTGGTCGGTCGGCCTCAAGCCGGATGGTTCGTTCGGCTCGGACATCAGGATCGAGGTCGCAGTGCCACCCGCGGCCGGCCCGACCGAAATCTCGCGCATCACCTTCGATGATGCAGGGCGGATGTATCTTGCCGAGCGGCCGGCGCCGACTGGCGCGCAGGATTTCGAGGCGCTGTCGGCGCCATCGATCGGTCGCGCGCTGCGCTATACCATGATCGGCGTCACCGAGGCCCAACAGCCGATCTGGCAGGCCGTGCCGGACGAATATGCGGTGGGCTTCCCCGAGACCTTCCGCAACGACAATGGCGGCGTCGCCATCGGCTACAGCTACGATGAGCGCGGCAACATCAATCCCCGCTCCTGCGGCGGCTTCGTCTGGATCACCGGAGAACAGTTGCGCTACACGACCGACCCCAAGCTCTCCGCAGAGCTTGGTCACACGGACATGCTCGCAATCGACGGCCTGCAGGGAAATCCAGCTTGGCGCATCCGTCGTGGCGATGCGCCGCCGCGGATGAGCTATTTCATCGATTATGCCGATGCGCCGCCCGATCTGTCGGCCCGGGGGCATCTGGGAGACATTGCTATCCTGCGGATCTGCGCGGAGCAGCCGGCGGAGCTGCTCCCGGGCCCGCTCCCGGCCGGCGTGCCGCTGCCACCGCCGAGTTTCCGCGCCTGTCAGACGCATGTGTGCGGTCCCCCGGGTTTCCCGGTCTGTCCGATCAATCAGGTGTGGAGCAAGGGCGCTTGCGCGTCGAACTGCGCGCCGCCTGAAATCCTCCTGGGCGGCAGGTGCTGTTCACCTGCCGACCTCGGACCCGGCGGTGCCTGTTCGAGCGGCTCGATTCCATCGACTGACATTGCCAAACCGATGTGCGGGGTCACCCAGACGGCGATCGGCCCCAAGCAGGAGTGCTGCAACAACGATCACATCTATTCCGGTCCGGGTGGCGTTCAGGCTTGCTGCCTGAGCGCTCTCGTGAATGGCGTTTGCGAGCCCTCCATTCCGAAAATCCCAAACGGAAAGTGCCCGGATTGCTGTTCGCCCGGCTATGTGAAGATCGCGGGCAAATGCTGCCTGAAAAGCCAGGCGACTTCGAAAGGGGTTTGCTGTCCGATCGGACAGACGCCGAGCGCCGACGGGACACAGTGCCAGCCAACGTTCAAGATTCCCAAGATCTCGCTTTGCTGTGCCGCAGGCTACGTCCCGACCGCGGCGGGCAAGTGCTGCGCGACCGCAAACCTGACGACGAGCGGCGAGTGCTGTCCGGCCGCCGTCAATCCGAAGGATCGCTCGCGATGTGTTGCGCCAGCCCAGAAGAAGTCCGTTCCGCAAGAGCCCTGCGCCGCGGGCAAAGTTCGCGACGACGAGGGCGTTTGCGTGGCGCGAAAACCCTCGCCTGTGCCTGTCGTGCCCGGGCCGTCACCGCGACGTCCCTCGATACCCAAGGTTCCAGACAAGCGCGCGCCGTTGAACACAGGCCCGATCACCTGCCCGCCCGGCATGGTTCCCGGGCCACTCGGCAAGCGCTGCTGGCCGGCCGCACGTGGTCGCATTGCGCCGCTTGCGCCTCGCTGGACTGCACCACCGCCGCTCGAGAGAGGTCGCTAGGAGCTTTGTGTGGTGCCGATGATGATGCAGTGCTCGCTTGTCGTGGTGAAGAACACGAGTGGAAGGAACTGAGGGATGATTGGAGTAACTGACATGCCGAAGCTCTCGCGCATTCGTATTCGTGCCATCACAGCAGTCACGCTCGTTGCCGCGGCGATCGCCGTACCCAGGACAGCCCAGGCTGAGTGGCAGCGCGCGGACATCGACCAGGCGATCCAGCAATATCTCGCCGCGCACCCGGAAGCCCTGGGGCCGGCAATCGAGAAATACCTGGCTGATCACCCGGAGGCGGTGCGCACTGCCCTGATGGCGCTGATTGCCAAGCGCAACGCTGTCGCCCAGACCGCGCCCGCGGCTGCGGCGGCCAGCGTCAAGCAGGCGATCAGTGACAACGCCAAGGCGCTGTACAACGCGCCGTTGCAGACGACACTCGGCGCCGCTGACGGCACCAGGACGGTGGTCGAATTTTACGACTTCAACTGCGGCTATTGCCGCAAGGCGCTCGGCGACACCCTTGCGCTGATCGCCGACGAACCGAACGTGCGCATCGTGCTCAAAGAGCTTCCGATTCTCGGGCCGGACTCCGTCGAAGCCGCGAAGGTCGCGATCGCGCTGCAGATGCATCATCCCAGTGCCGGGGAATCCCTGGAGTTTCATCGCCGCCTGCTGGCGAAGAAGGGAAGGGTCGATCGTGCCGCGGCGCTTGAGGTGGCCGCAGATCTCGGCTTCAACGCAGGCGAGATCGAGAAGGATGCGGCGAGCGTCGAGGTGAACGAGGCCCTGCAGCAGAACACGCGCCTTGCCTCGGCGCTCGGCATCAATGGCACGCCGGGTTATGTCGTCGGCGACAGCATAGTCCCCGGGGCGGTCGGGGCCGCAGGGCTGAAGGCACACCTCTCGGCTGTGAAGGAACCATAGCGCGCGAGCGGCCGAGGCTTGGCACCAGCTCCGCCAAGTGCGTTCCGGTGACGTCCCCGCACAGGAACAGACGCACCTGACGCAATGCGTCGGTCATGGTGGCGACGCTGGTTGCGACATGGATGCGGCGGGCAACTGCTGGCGGTTGCCAGTGCCGCATCTGCGCATGGCCGAATTGACATTGCTCAATAGTCGCGTGAGCTATTCGAGCTACCTGATGTCATGGATGATTTTGCGCCAGGCACTCTCGAGCGTCGTCGCGCCTTGATCGCGCTCGTGAAGGATCTCGTCCACGAGCTTCATCCTCAGCGCGGCCGGTTCATGGAGGTCGAGCCTTCGAGTCGCATCGAGCGAGACCTCGGGATCGACAGCCTCGCGCGCACTGAATTGATCCTGCGCATCGAGCGGGCTTTCCACGTTCGCCTTCCGGCGCAGGCGGTCGGCGAGGCAGAAACCGTCGAGGATCTGGTCCGCGCGCTCGAACGGGCCGGCCCGACGCTGGACCGCCCGGTCTCAGTCGGGCGCCCGGTTTCGGCGCTTCCGGCCGTACCGGCCGCAAGCGAGGCGCGCACCTTGATCGAGGTGCTGGACTGGCACGCCACGCGACACGCCGACCGGCTGCATTTGACAGTATTGCAGGACGAGGCGACGACGCTCGGGACGCTCAGCTATGGAGAACTTGCGGCGAAAGCCCGGCAGGTGGCCCGCGGTCTGATCGCGCGAGACATCACGGCAGGAGACCGGATTGGATTGATGCTCCCCACCAGCATCGATTTTTTCGTCGCCTTCTTCGGCATTCTCTACGCCGGCGCGATACCGGTCCCGATCTACCCGCCGATGCGCCTGTCGCAGCTTGAGGACCATCTACGGCGCCAGACCATGATTTTGCGCAATGCCGGCACCCGGATGCTGATCACCATGCCGGAAGGACGGCGATTAGCCGGCCTGCTTCGCAGTCTGGTGCAAAGCCTGGTCAGCGTCGCCAGTGTCGCCGACATCGAAGCCTCCGCGGCGCCGGCGCCGCTACCCCATTTGAAGGATGCGAGTGCAACGGCCCTGATCCAGTATACGTCAGGCAGCACCGGTGACCCGAAAGGCGTGGTGCTCAGCCATGCGAAGCTGCTCGCCAACATCAGAGCGATGGGCACGGTGATGGAAGCCGGTTCCGCCGACGTCTTCGTCAGCTGGCTGCCGCTGTATCACGACATGGGGTTGATCGGCGCGTGGCTCGGCTGCATGCATTATGCAGCACCGCTCTACGTGATGTCGCCGTTGAGTTTTCTGATCCGACCGCAGAGCTGGCTGTGGGCGATGCATCGGTATCACGCAACGTTTTCAGCATCGCCCAATTTCGGTTTCGAGCTATGCCTTGCCAAGATCAGCGATGATGATCTCGAGGGACTCGATCTGGGCTCGCTGCGCATGGTCGCCAACGGCGCCGAACCGGTCAGCGTCCAGACTCTGCGCCAGTTTGCCGAGCGGTTCGGCCGTCACGGCTTTCCCGCAAAGGCGATGGCGCCGGTCTATGGCCTGGCCGAAAACTCCGTCGGCCTGGCTTTTCCGCCGCTCGGCCGCGGGCCGGTCATCGATCGCATCAATCGCGACGAACTGAGTATTCACGGCATCGCGAAGCCGGCACCGCCTGGCGATACAGCGGTCCTGGAGATTCCGGCGTGCGGCCAGCCGCTTCCCGGCCATGAAATCCGCGTGGTTGACGCGACCGGCCGCGAGCTGGGCGAACGGCGGGAAGGACGGATCGAGTTTCGCGGCCCATCGGCGACAAGCGGCTATTTCCGCAACGAGACGAAGACGCGCGAACTGTTCCATGGAGATTGGCTCGACACCGGCGACCGCGGCTACATGGTTGGGGGCGACATCTTCGTGACGGGACGAGTCAAGGACATCATCATACGAGCCGGCAGGCATCTCTATCCCCAAGAGATCGAGCAAGCAGTTGCCAATATCCCGGGCGTGCACAAAGGCGGCGTCGCGGTGTTCGGCGTACCCGATCGCGTCTCGGGGACGGAGCGCGTCGTCGTGCTGGTCGAAACCCGTGAGTCCGACCAACCTCGCCGCCTCGAGTTGCAGGCGCGCGCCCAGGAGGTTGTGACGGACGTCGCAGGCACGCCACCCGACGAGATCGTGTTGGCGCCGCCCCGCACAGTGCCGAAGACATCGAGCGGAAAGATTCGCCGCAGTGCGGCCCGGGAGCTATACCAAAGAGGCGATATCGATACGCACCAGGGCACACTTGGTTTGCAGTTGTTGCGTCTTGCCCTTGCCAGCGCGGCGACTCGGGCCGGTCGGCTTGGCCGACTGCTCTACGAGGACATCTATGCAGCATGGTGGTGGATCATGCTCGGCGGCGCCTTCGCTGCGGGATATCTTGCCGTGCTCATCCTTCCGACGCCGAGATCGCGCTGGTCGGCGCTCAGGCAGATCGGTCGCATTGCGCTCGCAGGGATGGGCGTTCCGCTTGCGATCAAGGGCCTGGAGAAAATCCCTGCGCAAGGGGCGGTACTCGTATTCAACCATTCCAGCTATATGGACGCCTTTGCTCTGGCTGCGACACTCCCCGGGGAGCCAGCGATCGTCGCAAAGCGTGAATTGGCCGAGCAGCTTGTCGCAGGACCAATCCTGCGCCGGCTCGATATTCCCTTCGTCGAACGTTACGACGTCTCGGGCAGCCTGACGGATGCCGCGCGACTGGGTGCGCTAGCCCGCGACCGGCGGCTTCTCGTCTTCTTTCCAGAAGGAACGTTCACCCGCAGGGCCGGGTTGTCCGGCTTCTATCTCGGCGCCTTCAAGACCGCGGCAGAAGCCGATCTTCCCGTTCTGCCGGGCATCATCGCCGGCACACGGACAATGTTGCGCAGCGATCAGTGGTTCCCGCGCAACAGCGCTGTCAGCATCGAGATCGGCGATCCGATCCAGCCCGGCGGCATCGATTTTCAATCCATCATTCGGCTGCGCGACCAAGTGCGACAATGGATGCTCGCTCGTTGCGGCGAGCCGGATCTGGAAGAACTCGTCAAGCCCGAGCCGATGTCCCCCGCAGCCTGAAGGAGAGAGCCATGAAGCTCGTTTCCAGCGCCTTTGCCGACGGAGCGGTCATTCCGCGGCACTTTACCTGTGACGGAGACAACGTTTCGCCTCCTCTACAGTGGTTCGGTGCGCCAGCGGGAACGCGGAGCTTCGTGCTGCTCTGCGACGATCCCGACGCGCCCGCCGGCACTTGGCACCACTGGGCGGCCTACGACATTCCGTTCACGAAGACGGAGCTTGCCGAGGATGCCACGAATGCGATCATCAAGGAAGCGGTCAACGATTTCCACAAGACCGGTTATGGCGGGCCCTGCCCTCCACATGGCCATGGGCCGCATCGTTATCATTTTCGGCTGCTCGCGCTTTCGACCGACCATGTCAGGGCCAAGGCAAACGCGTCCTGCCGGGATGTCGAGCGCGAGGCACGCAAATTTGCGCTCGCGGAAGCGGTTCTTGTCGGCCGCTATGAGAGATAGCGCTGCCAACCTGAGCGCATAGAAACATGACCCATTGTCAATCTGCGGCAAAGCGCGCGTGTCGGGCATCGGCAAGAAGCTCGCGAGACGCGCCCCCATTGATATGACTATGGTGGCGTGATCGCGGCCCTCGAACTGGATCTCCGGCTCGCTCGCCTGGTGTCATCGACAATGACCGTCAGCTCATATGCGCCTCCAAACGCGGGCACCGCACCTGCGTCGTCACTGCAAACCCAACAGGACTCCAATTGCGGCTGGATGAAACTTCGGGGACAGGTCACACGGTGCCAAACCGGCAGACCGCGGGGCTCATTGTTGACGCAGATCAACGAGCGTCCGCGCGCTCGGACCAAATTTTAGCTGGTACAGCGACGCGTCGGGCGCGTTCGCAATGAACCGGAGCCAATCATGACCACCACGGACGCGGCGAACTCCCGCGGCGGGAGTGAAGCTCAGACCGAGCAGCAATGGGAACGAATCCGCAAGCGCCCGCAAGACTACGTCGGCGCAAACCTGATCGATTATGATCAGGCCAGGCGGACCTTCTCATGGGCCGATGCGCGAGCCTTGCTCGACGGGCTTCCCGGCGGCGGTCTCAACATCGCCCATGAGGCCATCGACCGCCATATGAAGGCCGGTCGCGGCGACAAGCTTGCGCTGCGCTGGATCGGCCGCGACGACAGCACTCGCGATTTCACCTATGCCGCGCTCGGCGCCCAGGTGAACCGCTTCGCCAACACCCTGGCCCGGCACGAGATAAGGAAGGGCGACCGGGTCTTCTCGCTGCTCGGGCGGGTGCCGGAACTCTACATCGCAGCCCTCGGCACGTTGAAGAATGGCGGCGTGTTTTCACCCTTGTTCTCGGCGTTCGGACCCGAGCCCATCAAGGCGCGCATGACGATCGGCGGAGCCAAGGCGCTCATCACCACCGAAGCCTTCTATCGCCGCAAGATCGAGCCCTGGCGCAGGGAGCTCGCCAGCCTGGAAAGAGTGTTCCTGACTGAATGCTCGGCCACTTTGCCGCCCGATACGATCGACCTTGCTGCGGCGCTTGCGGAGGCCTCTGAAGTCTTCGAGACGGTGCGGACCCTCCCTGAGGATATGGCGCTGCTCCATTTCACCAGCGGCACGACCGGCACGCCCAAGGGAGCGGTGCATGTGCACGAGGCGGTCATCGCCCACAATGTGACCGGCAAGCTCGTGCTCGACTTTCATCCCGACGATATTTTCTGGTGCACCGCAGACCCGGGATGGGTCACCGGGACTTCTTACGGAATCATTTCGCCACTGACCAATGGCGTGACCATGGTCATCGACCAGGCCGAGTTCGACACCGAGCGCTGGTACCGCATTCTGCAGGATCAGAAAATCACGGTCTGGTACACCGCGCCGACCGCAATCCGCATGTTGATGAAGGCCGGCGCCGAATTTGCCAAGAAGTTCGACCTGTCGACGCTGCGCCTGCTCGCCAGCGTCGGCGAGCCGCTCAATCCGGAAGCCGTGATGTGGGGCATGGAGGCTTTCGGCAAGCCGTTCCACGATAATTGGTGGCAGACCGAGACCGGCGGCATCATGATCACGAATTTTCTGTCGATGGACGTGAAGCCGGGGTCGATGGGCCGACCACTACCCGGCATCGAGGCCGGCATCGTCGAACGATTGGAAGGCGGCGGGCTGCGCGAGATTGCCAAGCCGATGGCCATGGGCGAATTGGCCTTGCATCCGGGCTGGCCGTCGATGATGCGGGGCTACCTGAACGAGGAGGCGCGCTACAAGAAGTGCTTTGCAGGCGGCTGGTATCTCACCGGTGACCTCGCGATGCGCGACAGCGATGGCTATTACTGGTTCGTCGGCCGCGCCGACGACGTCATCAAGAGCTCCGGCCATCTGATCGGACCTTTCGAGGTGGAGAGCACCCTGATGGAGCACAAGGCCGTTGCGGAAGCCGGCGTGATTGGCATCCCGGAGCCCACTGCCGGCGAGGTGGTCAAGGCCTACGTGGCGCTCAACCCGGGCTTTGCGCCGAGCGACGCGCTGCGAAAGGAGCTCCTCGGCCACGCGCGGCAGCGGCTCGGACCGGCGGTCGCGCCAAAGGACATCGCGTTCCGCCAGAACCTGCCGAAGACTCGCAGCGGCAAGATCATGCGGCGCCTCCTCAAGGCCCGCGAACTCGGTCTGCCCGAAGGCGACCTCTCCACTCTCGAAAGCGAGGAACGATGACGGTTGCAGCCACAAAGCCGCATTTGTCGCGCGAGCACATGCTGGGTCTGCTCAAGCACATGATCCGCATCCGCCGCTTCGAGGAGAAATGTGCCGAATTGTACACTCAGGAGAAGATCCGCGGCTTCATGCATCTCTACGACGGCGAGGAAGCGGTCGCTGTCGGAGTGATAACCGCGCTGGAAAAACGCGATCGGATCGTGGCGACATATCGCGAGCACGGGCAGGCCCTGGTGCGCGGCGTGCCGATGACAACCGTGATGGCCGAGATGTACGGCAAGCAGGAAGGCTGCAGCCGCGGACGTGGCGGCTCGATGCACTTGTTCAACGCCGCGACCAATTTCTATGGCGGCAATGCCATTGTCGGTGGCGGCCTGCCGTTGGCGATCGGCCTTGCGCTCGCCTCCCATATGCAGGGCGATGATCTCGTCACGGCATGCTTCTTCGGAGACGGCGCGGTGGCCGAAGGCGAATTCCACGAAAGCCTGAATCTGGCGGAGCTTTGGCAGTTGCCGGTGTTGTTCGTGTGCGAAAACAATCTCTACGCCATGGGAACCGCGCTCGCCCTTTCGGAATCCGAAACTGACATCCAGCGCAAGGCGGCATGCTACCGGATCACTTCGGAAGCCGTCGATGGCATGGATGTGGTGGCGGTCGAGGCGGCGGCCCGCCGCGCGGTCCAGGCGGTGCGCAAAACGCGCATGCCCTATTTTCTGGAATGCCGCACCTATCGGCTGCGCGCGCATTCAATGTTCGATCCCCAGCTCTACCGCGATAAGGCCGAGGTCGAGTCGTGGCGTCCACGGGAGCCGATTGTGCGTTTCCAGGGATGGCTCGAGGCCAATCACATGGTCCATCCGGACGAGGTGTCCCGCATGACGGCCGAGATCGATGCCGAAATCGCTGAAGCAGTCGTTTTTGCTGAGGCCGGGACATGGGAGCCGACCGAGCAACTGAGCCGCTTTGTTTATGCAGACAGAGCGGTCCCCACCGGGATGTGAGGTTTCATGCAGCAGGTGGCACCCAGGACCAATGCAATCGAGATGACCTATCGCGAGGCGGTGCGTGCAGCGCTTCGGGACGCGCTCAGCCGCGACAACCGCGTCTTTCTGATGGGTGAGGACGTCGGTCGCTATGGCGGCTGCTACGCGGTGAGTCACGGACTGCTCGCCGAATTCGGGCCGCAGCGGATTCGCGATACGCCGCTCTCGGAGTCAGGCTTTACCGGCGCCGGCATTGGCGCAGCAATGGCTGGCATGCGGCCGATCGTCGAGCTGATGACGGTCAATTTCAGCCTGCTCGCGCTCGATCAGATCCTCAACAATGCAGCGACGGTGCGCCACATGTCGGGCAATCAGTTCGGCGTGCCGCTTGTGATCCGCATGGCCACCGGTGCCGGCCGCCAGCTGGCAGCCCAACATTCCCACAGCCTTGAAGGCTGGTACGCACATATTCCCGGCATCAAGGTGCTCGCGCCGGCAACCTTGGAAGATGCCCGCGGCATGCTGTGGACCGCCCTACAGGAACCCGACCCGGTGCTGATCTTCGAGAACGTCATGCTCTACAACATGTCGGGCAAGCTCGCGTCCGGTGCCGGAGCCGTCAATATCGACAAGGCTGCCGTGCGCCGCCAGGGCCGCGATATTTCTCTCATCACCTATGGTGGGTCGCTCTGGAAGACGCTCGAGGCTGCGACCGCGCTCGCAACCGATGGCATCGATGCCGAGGTGATCGATCTGCGCAGTCTGCGGCCGCTCGACGACGCCACGATCATGACTTCGGTGGCCAAGACCCGGCGTGCCGTCATCGTCGACGAAGGCTGGCGTTCCGGGAGCTTGGCGGCAGAGATCGGCATGCGCATCGTCGAACAAGCCTTCTGGTCGCTCGACGCGCCGATCGGGCGGGTTTGCAGCGAGGAGGTGCCGATCCCCTACCCTCACCACCTCGAAAACGCGGCACTGCCACAGACAGCGAAGATCGTGACCGCTGCGAAAACGGCGCTCGGCCGGACGTGAGGCGGGCCGTGGCCGAATTCCTCATGCCCTCTCTCGGCGCCGATATGGAAGCCGGCACGCTGGTGGAATGGCTGGTGAAGCCGGGAGACCGGGTCAAACGCGGCGATATTGTTGCGGTGGTCGAGACACAGAAGGGTGCGATCGAGATCGAAACCTTCCTGGCCGGCGAAATCGAAAAATTCCTCGTCAATCTTCACAGCAAGGTGCCAGTCGGAACGCCGCTAGCACTGATCCGTACCGACGGTGAAGAAAGAGCCGCCGTCACAGCACCGGTGCCACCGCCGTTACCTCTGCCAACCGCGCATCCCCCGATTGCGGTGCCCTCCCAACCACCGCCCACGCCGATCGGCGCGCCAATGCCGCCACCGCTTGCGGCTGCTGTCGTGGGACGGCTTCCCGCTTCGCCTGCCGCACGACGGCTCGCCGCAGAACGCGGCGTCGATCTCTCCACCATCACCGGCAGCGGACCGGGCGGAGCAATCGTCTACGTCGACGTGGAGCGACAGTCCGGCGCAACCCCGCCACCAACCGAAAAGAGGCGCGCGGGCTGGCTTGATCTCGCGGCGATGCGGACAGCCATCGCGGCCGCAATGGCCCGGTCGAAGCGGGAGATCCCACACTATTATCTTGAACATCAGATCGACGTCACGCCATGCGAACACTGGCTGGCCGACCAAAACGTGGCGCTTCCGCCCGACAGCCGCCTTTTGATCGGCGCGCTTGCGCTGAAGGCGGTCGCGCTGGCGATTCGTCGCTTTCCAGCCTTCAACGGCTTCTACCGCGACAACAAATTCGAGCCGTCAAAGGCGGTGCATGTCGGGGTTGCCATTGCGATCCGCGGCGGCGGCTTGGCGGCGCCGGCTCTGCATGACGCGGACCGACTGCCGCTCCACGACTTGATGAGCAGCTTACGCGACCTGGTGCAACGAACGCGCTCGGGGCGGATTCGCAGTTCGGAACTGTCAGATCCGACGATCACAGTATCCAGCCTAGGCGAGCGCGGAGTCGAAGCTCTCTATGCCATCATCTATCCACCCCAGGTCGCGATCGTTGGCTTTGGTAAGGTCGTTACGCGTCCCTGGATCATCGATGGCGTGATCGGCCCCCGTTCCGTGGTGACCATGACGCTGGCAGGTGATCATCGCGTGACCGATGGACACGCCGGCGCCTTGTTTCTGGCCGAGATCGGCAGACTTTTGCAGGAGCCTGAAAAGCTATGACCGAGATCGAGATTCGCAAAATCACGCAGGGTGAGCTCAGCGAAATCGTCAAGCAGGAGCTTAACAACATCGCGCCAGAAGTCGATCTGGCAAACATTGATCCAGCAGCTGATTTGCGCGAGACCGTCGATATTGACTCGATAGACTTCCTGAACCTCGTGACCGCCCTGCATCACCGGACGGGCATCGATATTCCGGAGATCGACTATCCCAAACTCGTTACTCTCTCCGGAATGATCGCCTATCTCAGAGCCAAACTGGAATCGGCCAAGGAGTAAGTTGGTTGCGCCCGCGGGAATTGCGAGTTCTGAGCCTTGCCCGGCAACTTCAATCGCCGGCCCCTTGAATCAGGATGCAACGGGCGGCGGCGCGCGCCCCCCGGTCGGAGCGATGCTGGGCTCTGTCGCAAATTCTTCACAGACCATGCTACCAGCGTTCGAGCTGCTCCAACCGCGAGAAAAGCGGACATTGGTGCTGGGCAACCAGACTAAGGACGAGAAGTCCTGTTTCTGCTAGGCAGTCGGCACGCGATAGCGTGCCCACAGCAACGCGATTGCACAAGATCCGAGTCTCGCCAGTGATTTGTCGGCCCGGCTCGTCAGAATGATGGGAACGCGAGCACCGATCACAACGCCCGCAACGTCCGCGCCGGCGAGATATTCGAGTTGCTTTGCCAGCATGTTACCCGCCTCGATGTCGGGCACAACAAAGATATCGGCCCGTCCGGCAACCGGAGAGACGATGCCTTTGCTCGTCGCCGCCTCCCTGGAAACGGCATTATCGAAGGCGAGTGGCCCGTCGATGACGGCTCCAGTGATCTGACCGCGATCCGCCATCTTGCAGAGTGCCGCCGCATCGATCGTGGAGCGAATCTTCTCGGTAACAGTTTCGATTGCCGAGAGAATTGCGACGTGAGGCGACGGATTGCCAAGCGCATGCGCAAGGTCAACTGCGTTTTGCACAATATCCCTTTTGTCGGAGAGATTTGGATAGATGTTGATGGCTGCGTCGGTCACGAAAAGCGGCCGCGGATAGAGCGGGGTGTCGATGACAAATATGTGGCTCATCCTGCGCTCGGTCCGCAGCTTCTCCTCAGCCAGGATCGGCATCATGAATTCATCTGTATGCAGGCTGCCCTTCATCAGCGCTTCCACCCTGCGGTCGCGGGCGAGGGCGGCCGCCTGTACAGCGGCCGCATGGCTGTGCTCAGCCGGAACGAGTTCGTAAGGGGTCAAATCGAGCTTGGCCTGCTCGGCCGCCGCCCGTATCTTCGCCTCGGGCCCGACCATCACGGGCAGAATCAAGCCCGCTCGCGCTGCTTCGATGGCACCGCTGAGAGACAGGGCATCAACTGGATGGACGACGGCCGTGCGGAGGGGCTGCAGGCCTTCCGCTTGCTCAATGATCCTCTGATAGTGACGGCCCTTCGCTTCGGGGCGGACAGACGCGCCTCCTTGCTGGACTGTGATGGTTCCGCTGTCCATAGGATTCATCCGACATGACTCCGCTCGGAGATGCTTGTCATATCCAGCCCCATGGACAGACGGGTGCCATGAGGTAAATCAAAGGTCTGACGACCAGGCAGGCGGCTTGAGAGAAACGTCAATCCAGCCACGGAGGTTGCGAGGCTGGAGCGGATCGGCGATATCCAGCATTGCTTCAAACTGCCTTTCTGCGCAGGGCTGGTCATGACACGTCGCGTGCCTGCATCGTTGTTACTTGGCAGCGAATCGCAGAAGCTTGTCAGGCTTGCGCCCAGCGTCGTGATCGTCGTGCCGTCACGGACTGGCTGTTCACGTTCGGCTGAGGCAGGTCGCATGTGGCCGGAGACGAAAACGATCCATCTCGTCTCCAATCGGCTCTCGAACGGCGCTACGATCCCTTGCGCTCGTTTTCGGTCCCGATACCGGGCGCCGACTTCTCCGAGCCAGCCCCGAGATAATGTTCGAACCAGCGAGCAGCATGCTCAATAACCGCCTCCAGCGCTCCCGGCTCGGGAAACAGGTGGCTGGCACCCGGAATGATTTCCAAGGCCTTCAAACCCTGCAGCCGTGCCAACGCCTCCTCGTTGAGTTCGATCACGCCGACATCCGCTCCTCCCACAACAAGGAGGGTGGGGGCCCGAACTTCATCAAGGAAGTCACCAGCAAGGTCCGGACGGCCGCCCCGCGATACGACAGCCCTCACGCGGCGGGGAAATTTCGCGGCCGCAACGAGTGCAGCCGCAGCTCCAGTGCTGGCCCCAAACAGGCCCAGGGGAAGTCTTGCGAGAGACGGCTGTGCATCCAGCCAGCTGACAACGCCAGCGAGCCGGTCCGCTAGCAGCGAGATATCGAAGACGTTGGCCCGATCATCCTCTTCATCGTCGGTGAGAAGATCGAATAGAAGCGTCGCCATACCCCGGGTGTTCAATGCGTCTGCGACCGCCCGGTTTCGCGGACTCAACCGACTTGAACCACTCCCATGTACGAAGGCGACAATTGCATAGGCATCTCCCGGGACATGCAACACTCCTGCAAGACCAATCGGCGGGATCCGGATGTCGTGGGTGTCACTTCTTACCTGTGCCATCGATAAAGCGGCTCCTCGGTAGAGGCCACAACCTTGTCCTCTCGATAGGCTTCGTTTCTTGACACAGATCAATGAGTGTCCGGTTCTCCGGTGACGATCTTACAATCACCAATTGTCACGGCGAGCGGAAAATGGCGCTCTTCGAGCGAGATTGGGTGTGATCTACGCGAAAGCTTCTATAGCGCGCGTCGGGTCGCTTGACTGGCTTTTCCGCGAATATAAGCAGACGAAGGCGTATCTTGAGAAGGTCTCGAAGCGGTCGTGGCCAAGCTATGAGCACAGCATGCAAGCCGTCTGCGATCTGCGAAACAAAAAAGGTGAGCGCATCGGATCGCTGCCGATCAAGAGTATCACCCCGCGCGCCGCGAATAGCGCGGGCGAAAGTGTCCTCTTTCGGCGCGGCGAAAAACTCGTCGGTCTATGCCGCAAGGCATGGCGCGTAGTTCACCGACTATACCCGGCCGAATTCGCCGTCGGGTGTGAACGTGACGGGCAGACCAAATTTCCTTCCGCATCCGTTGAACGAGCTTCTGCATGCCGGAGAACGAGTAGGGTTTGCTGACAGTCTCGACGCCTGCCGACACGGCGGGATGACCGAGCTTGAGGAAGCCGAACTTACGGAGGGACAGGGGCGCGCCCTGTCGGCACACTGCACAAAGGAAAGTTACGCCGGCTATGCCGAGCGCACAGCTCCGCGCATCCTTGCGGCCACACGCAAACGACGAGCTCACGTCTTGGCGAACACAACGCAAACGGAGTTTCAGAATGCGGTCTCTGGCGAGTTTCAGAACAACAAAATCGTGAAAATGTAAGATACTGACCGGGCAGCAGAAATCTGGCTGGGGCGGGAGGGATCGAACCTCCGAATGGCGGAATCAAAATCAGGCTGATTATTCAATGATCCCAATGCGCGTTTGGAAAAAATGGCCGTATTGGCTACCAAGATTATCAATAGCTTAGCTGGCATTTCCAAATTGGATTTAGCTCAAGGCAGTCGGCTAAACCAACCACAATGGGGCGCTGTTGTCTTACCGGAGGGCGGCTTTGCCGATCTCGCGCGCTAACCGTGCGCCGCAAGCCGCCGCAGTTTTTACCGAGGTCACACATGCACGCGCCTTCAACGTAAACTCTCCGACAAAAGATCAGGGAGGCCCAATCACGGGTAGCGACACTCGCCTGCCGCCACATGAGGTGGCGGCCGGCACCCACCTCCGCACCCTTGGGCCGCTTGGCTGCCATGGATTCCCGCTTCCCTTCACACGGGAGAGGTCCAAGGTTCGATCCCTTGTGCGCCCACCATTAAGTCAAGAATTTCAATAACTAGCCGACCATTTCCCTAACGATGTGCCCCATTTTGCCGGGGCACAATCCGGGCACACGCAAATGTCGGCGATCGTCACGGTCTCGTTGACCCCAGGTCGCCAAAACGCACCTGCTGGACGATCAAGCAGAGGCGCTCCGCACGACGCTAAGCTTGCGATTGGGGCAGCGGGCGCAATGGAGTTGTGGCTGGTCACATCGCCCGCGACGCGAGGTTCTTCATCCTGCCATCTGGCCATAGAGCTCGCAGCCATCGTATCGGTACGAGCAAGCTCGAACAGCGGCGGAAGCCCCCAGCGATCGTCGCCTCGGCAAAGGCGCTAAGGATTTCAAGTCCGTCGCTCCGCTTCGTGAAGCATCGTACCTTCCTCGCGTTTGAGCACAGTCCTGTGGGGTCTTCAGCTCCAGTTGCATGCTCGGCTAGAAACATGGACGATCCCCACGCCCAACTAGAAGGGCCCGCAGCGATGTTCCGCCGCGGGCCCTTGTCAATCACACCTGTCCGTAGCCGCCGCGCATCACTTCGCCTGCGTCGCCCAACGCTTTCAAAATAAACGAAATCTGGGCTATCATGCTCGCTTGGATGTCCGTCTCTCGCCCGGCATGGAGTTCTACAACAGCTGGATAGAAGAAGAACATAAACGCAAACCTGACTTGTTGCGCAGCTTGCGTCGCGTCTTGGACATCGAATTCGCCTGCTTCAACACCTTCGCGTATGATCGCCTCCAAGATCACCAGAATTTGCCGGACGTGCGTCTGAACGACCGGCCAATTCTCCTGAATGGCAATGACGATGAGATCGTGCATCGGCTTTGCCTCGATCAGCATCGTTGTGGTGTGATGGTGAACTGTGGTCAGCAGTTGTGCGAGCTTCTCCGCCGCCCGCATGTCCGTGCGAGCGATTGAAGAGGCAACTTCGATGATTTCGTTCAGCAGATGTCCGCAGATGGATTCCTCGATCGCAACCCGGGACGGGAAGAAGCGGTAGATGTTCGCCGGGCTCATGCCGAGCTCAGCGGCGATGTCCGCCACTGAGGTTCGGTGGTGACCGACGCGGCGAAAGAGGCCCTCTGCCGTTGCCAGAATCCGCGCACGTACGTCGTCGGATTCTTTCCCTGTTCGGATCGAACGATCCATTGGAGCAACAGCTGCCTACTCGGCTGCTAGCGCGGGGCGCAGTTCCGGCTTATCGTTCGGTTCCTCATGCTGATTATCTGCCGTCGGCTTGATCCGAAACCACGCGGCATAGAGCGCCGGAAGGAACAGCAGGATCATGACTGTTCCGACGGCGGTGCCGCCGATCAGCGTATAGGCCATCGATCCCCAGAACACGGAATGTGTAAGAGGAATGAAAGCCAGCACGGCAGCCAAAGCAGTCAAAATCACCGGCCTCGTGCGTTGCACTGTGGCCTCGATGACAGCGTGATAGTCGTCCAGGCCGGCGGCAAGGTTCTCCTTGATCTGCTCTGTCAAGATCAGCGTGTTGCGCATCAGGATGCCCGCCAGTCCGATCAGACCGAGGATCGCGTTGAAGCCGAATGGCTGGTTGAAGGCGAGCAATGCCGGTACGACGCCGACGAGGCCCAGGGGCGCGGTCAGCATGACCATGGCCATCATCGAGAAGGACCGCACCTGCAGCATGATGATAATGAGCGTGGCCGCTATCATGGCCGGGAAGATCTTGGCCAAGGCGTCGTTTGCCTTGGTGGCCTCCTCGATCGATCCGCCCATTTCGATCCGGTAACCGGCCGGAAGCGACGCGATCAGGGGCTCGAGGGCCTTCACGACCTGCTTGGACACCTCTGGCGGCTGCGTTGCCTCGTTGAGGTCCGAGCGGACGGTGATGACCGGCGTGCGATCGCGACGTTTCAGGATCGGCTCCTCAAGGCGGACTTCCGCATGACCGATCTGGTCGAGCGGAATGGAGCGTCCGTCACGGCTCGTGAGCGAGAAATCCGCCAGACGTGCAGGATCGAGGCGTTCGCCGCCAGCACTGCGTGCCATGATCGGCACATTGCGGATGTCCTCGCGGACCTGCGTGACCGCAATGCCGGTGAGCAGGAACTGGAGCTGCTGGCCCACCTCGGTCGGCGAAAGGCCAATGAGGTTCAGACGATCCTGGTCCGGGACGAAACGAAGCACGGGTGTGCGGTTTCCCCAGTCGCGGTTGACCTCGCGCGCGTCCGAGACGCCACGCATGATGTCTAGGGCCTTGTCTGAAATGGCGTAGAGCTGCGCAGGATCGGGGCCCATGATCCGGAATTCCACCGGGAAGACGGAGGGGGGGCCGAAGACGAACTGCGTGACGCGCACATAAGCCTCCGGGACGAGCCCATGGGCGACCGCATCCCGAAGCCGCTTTTTCAGGATCTCGCGGGTCTCGGCGTTCTTGGTCAGAACGACGATCTTTGCAAACGCTGGATCAGGCAGTTCGGGGGACAGCGCCAGAAAGAATCTCGGAGCGCCCTGGCCGATATAGCTCGTGACGATGTGAGCCTCCGACTGCTCTCGCAGCCAGGATTCGAGCTTCTGGACGGCTCCGGTGGTCGTTTCGATGCTGGTGCCTTCCGGCAGGCGTACCTCCACCAATACCTCGGGGCGGTCGGATGTCGGAAAGAACTGCTGCTTGACAGCCCCCATTCCCGCCCCCGCAAGCAAGAAGGAAACGCCCACGATGGAGCAGGTCATGAATTTGTGGCGGACCGCAAAAGAGATCAGCCGACGCAGGCGACGATAATTCGGCGTGTCGTAGATCGCATGATGGCCGCCTGCGACCGGCTTGATGTCGGGCAGCATCATCACGCCGAGATAGGGCGTGAAGACGACCGCGACGATCCAGGAAACAATCAGGGCGAAGCCGACCACCCAGAAGATGTTGCCGGCATACTCGCCCGCGGTGGACGGTGCGAAGCCGACAGGAAGAAATCCGGCAATCGTCACGAGCGTTCCAGACAGCATCGGCGCCGCCGTATGGCTCCATGCATAGGCAGCCGCCTTGATGCGGTCCATGCCCTCTTCCATTTTCACGACCATCACCTCGATCGCGATGATGGCGTCGTCCACCAGAAGACCAAGCGCAAGAATCAAAGCGCCCAGCGTGATGCGGTCGAAGAACCGGCCAGTTTCCAGCATGATGAGAAAGACGACGGCGAGGGTCAGCGGGACGGCTGCCGCAACGACAATGCCGACGCGCCAACCGAGGCTGAGGAGGCTCACGAGCAACACCACTCCGAGCGCCATCGCGAACTTCATCATGAACTCGTCGACTGCCGAGCTGATGTTGACGGCCTGGTCGGTGACCTTGTCGAGCGTCATCCCGAGCGGGAGGGTCTGGGCGATCGCCGCGGACCGATCCTTCAGCGCGCGCCCAAGCGCGAGACCATCCCAGCCCTCCTGCATGACAGCAGCGAGGATGATGGTCGGCTCGCCCTCATGCCGGATGATGAATGTCGGTGGGTCTTCATAGCCGCGACGGATCTCGGCAACGTCCGACAATTTCAAGGTCCGCCCTGCGGCAACGATCGGCGTATTGGCGATCGCCTGGACGCTGTCATAGGCGCCGTCGATCCGGATGAAGACCTGCGGCCCCTTGGTATCGATCGAGCCCGCGGGCGTCACCGTGTTCTGCCGCTGCAGGGCAGAAACGATATCTCGCGCCGACACGCCGAGCGTCGCGAGCTTGGCGTAGGAGAACTCGACGAAGATTTGTTCGGGGCGCTCACCAAGAATGTTGATCTTCTTGACGCCCGCGACACGCAAGAGATCCTGGCGAATGACCTCGGCTTGCCGTGCCAGTTCGCGCATCGGCATGCCCTTGGCCTTGAGGGCATAGAGCGCGAAACTCACGTCTGCATATTCGTCGTTGACGAAAGGTCCGAGTACGCCGGGCGGCAGGTTGCGGGCTTCGTCCCCGAGCTTCTTGCGAGCCTGATAAAATTCGCCCTGAACGGCTGATGGAGGCGTGCTGTCCTTGAGCGACAGCGTCATATACGCATAGCCGGGGCGGGTCGTCGTATCAACCCGGTCGTACCAGTTCAGCTCCTGAAGCCGCTTCTCGAGCGGTTCGGCGACGAGATCCTGCATCTCGCGCGCGGTCGCACCCGGCCACGCCGCCGTGACCGTGAGGTTCTTGATGGTGAATGAAGGATCCTCCGCCCGTCCCAGCATCAGAAAGGCGTAGACGCCCGCAGCCGCTAGCAGGAGGATGAAGAACAGCGTGACGGCACGCTCGCGAACAGCGATCGCCGAGAGATTGAAGCTCATCGGTTGCTCCCCAACGCGATCTTGACGCGTGCGCCCTCGTGAAGAAGGTGAGCGCCGAGGGACACAATCTGGTCGCCGGGGTTCGATCCAGAGACAATGGCTGCTTCGCTGGTCACACGCACGAGCTTGACGGGCTGCAAGCGGACCGTAGAGGTCGCACTGTCGAAGACCCAAACGCCCGTCGATTTGCCGTCATCGAGCACGGCTCCGAGCGGCACCTGCACTTCCGGCTGGCCCGCCTGGCTCGCGAGCCGAATGGTGACTGTCGCGCCAAGCGGAGCCCCTGCGGCCTCGCCATCGAGCACATAGCGTGCTTCGTAGGTGCGCGTCTGGGGATCGGCGGAATCCGATAACTGTCGAAGATGTGCGGTGTAGCGGCGCCCGTCGCTGCCATACAGACTTGCGTCGGCAAGCGAACCGATCGTCGGCCGGATTGTTTCAGGCAGAGTCACCACAGCCTCGCGCGGACCAGACTGAGCGAGCCGAACGACGGCTTGGCCAGCCGAGACCACCTGTCCAGGCTCGGCAAGCGTTTGGGTGACCGTTCCGTCCGCATCCGCAACAAGGACGGAATACGTCGCCTGGTTTTCGGCGACCCCAGCATCCGCCTCTGCCGCGGCAAGCTGCGCTTTGGCGGTGTCCGATGCAGCCTTCGCCTGCTCATAGCGCTGCTTCGACGTCCATCCGTCGTTCACCAGATTGGCGTAGCGCCGCTCATCTGCGTCCGTCTGAACGACGACGGCGCGCGCCGCGGCGACGGCGTTGCGCTTCGCTGCAACCGCCAGACGGAGGTCAGTTTCGTCGATCCGCATGAGAGGCTGCCCAGACCTCACCTGCTCGCCGACATTCACGAGCCGCTCGACGATCTTCCCGGCGACGCGAAAACCCAGATTGCTCTCGACCCTCGCGCCCACGGTTCCGGTGAAGCCACGTTCGGAGCCACTGACACGTGCAGCCGTCACTAAGCGAACCATCGGCGGCTCCTGCCTTGGATCGCTGATCGCTGAGGCTTCATGCGCGGGAATTGCGAGCGCCACGAAAGTCGCCACCCCTGCAGGGACTAAAATGCCGGCCAGCACTGCAATACCTCTCATCACGACGGTCTCCCATGCGAGTTTAGATTTCGGACGACATCTATATGCCATTTAGATTTCAATCACAATCTATACTGCGGCTCTAACAGGAACGTGATCAAGAAAGCGCTAATCTCCTCCAAACGCCCGCAGCTTCGCCGGCCGGCATTCCGCTGAGCAATAATTAGATTGCACTCGAACGCCAATTCAAATATAGATGTCAATCGAAATCCAACTGGAGACCAGTAATGCGAGTGAGTCGCACTCAGGCAGCCGAGAACCGCCAGACCGTGATCAACACGGCAAGTCGTCTCTTCCGAGAGCGCGGCTTCGATGGCATCGGGCTCAAAGATCTCATGAAGGGCGCCGGGCTGACCCAAGGCGCCTTCTACAAGCAGTTCGACTCGAAGGACGACTTGGCTGTCGAAGCATCCAAGCGCGCGCTGGAGCACGCATCTGACCGATGGGCAAATGCAGCGGAGCGAAATCCCGATGATCCGCTAGCCGCAGTGCTGTCCTTTTATCTCAGCAGAGAACACCGGGACGAGAAGATGGACGGTTGCCCGATCGTGGCACTCGGTTCAGATGCCGCCCGACAGGGCCCCGCCGTGAAGGCGCAGTTCGAAGCCGGGATCGAAGCCCATATCGAGAGACTTTGTCAGTTCCTCGCTGGGACGGGCGGCAACGCTTCCCGCAACAATGCCATGGCCATTCTCGCGACGATGGTCGGCGCTGTGACGCTCGCGCGGATCGTGAACAACCCCAACCTCGCTCAGGACCTTTTGGAAGCGGCGGCGCAGCAGGTGCGCGACGCTACCGCCGCTTGAAAACGTGTCCGCTCGAACCACGGAGAGATCGATGCTCAGCATGACCGAACCCAAAGCAAGCCTGCTCAAGATATCCGACAAGCTCAGCATGCGCTTCCGAAGAACCGGCAGCGGGCCTCCACTGCTCCTCCTCCATACGATCCGAACACAGCTGGAATATTTCGGCGATCTCGTGCCTTTTCTCGCCCGATCGCACACAGTCTACGCAATCGATCTCCCGGGCCACGGCCACTCCCCGATCGATCAGAGCGCGAGCTTTGACGAACCCTACTTCAGGCGAGCCGTGATCGGCCTCATCGAGGAGCTGGACCTCTCTGACCTGACCCTCGTGGGCGAATCGATCGGCGGAACGCTGGCCCTCACGGTGGCGGCGTCGCTTCCGCACCGGGTAAAGCGGGTCGTTGCGATCAACACCTATGATTACGAGACCCGCTACGGCGACGGCATTCGACGCGGCAATTGGTTTGCGAACTTCATCATCGGAAGCTTGCAGATCCCGGTTCTCGGCGCGTTCAACGCATCGATGGAGAACAAGATCGTCCTGGGCAAGATCATGGGCGGTGGATATCACGATCCCCGCAAGCTGCCCGACGATCTTCTCGCCGAATTCGATGACGTCGCCAAGCGCTCCGGGTACAAGCGGACGGCCCGCAAGGTGCTCGCGGGCTGGCGATCCTGGAGCAAGGCTCGCGATCACTATCGGCACATCTCATGCCCCGTGACCCTGATCTACGGTGACAGCGATTGGTCCCGGCCGGACGAACGCGAACGCACGCGTGCGCTGACATCTGCCTCGCAGATGGTGACGCTCGAAAAAACCGGCCATTTCTCGGCCGTGGAAAACCCATCCGGGCTGGCTCGCGCGATACTGGCAGCCGAGCAAACGTAACGGCGTCCGCAGGAGTGCTCTGCGATGTTCAAGCGCTTTTGGCAGAGAATGAACGACTGGGCCGCGGCCCTCAACATGGACGACCCGCACGGTGACTACCTGATCCGGCTCGAAGATCGCGTCTCAAGGCTCGAGCGCGCGATCGAAGGGCTAGGAACCATGCCTGAACCGGAGACGACTGGGTCGGTCCAGGACCGTATTCGCCGACTGCATCACTGAACTTCGTCGATCGCGGCAGCAATCTGCCGCGATAGATCTGCTCTCATTCTGCCTCGGCCGACAGGTGCTCCGAAGTCGCTCAAGCAGATGGAATTATGAACGACATATAATGAAGTGCATCGGCATGAACCGACGCTCAAATGGGAGAACGAGACATGCGCAAGTCTGGGATACACAACTTTCCAGCGATCGACCGTGTCATTTACGGCAAAGCTGCGTCTGAGGCCATCGGCGACGAAGCGATCAGGCTAGATGCGAAGCGCGTCTTCCTGATCGTCAGTCGAACCTTGAACTCGCAGACCGACGAGATCGAAAAGATCCGGCATACTTTAGGCGACAGGCACGCCGCGACTTTCGACGGAATCTCACAGCATACGACGCGGAAGCAGGCTGCGGAGGTCGCCCTGCAGGCGAAGGAGGCTCGAGCCGATCTCGTCGTGGCGGTCGGCGGCGGCTCCGCGATCGACCTCGCCAAGATCGTGATCATGGCGATGGAGCACGACATCCGCGATGAGGCTGGCTTCGATCCCTTCCCGATGGGTCCAGGCGTGAGCTCATCTCCCTTCCGCGCGCCGACAGTGCGGCAGATCGCGGTCCCATCGACATTGAATGGCGGCGAATACAATGCCGGAGCGCTCGTCACCGACGAGCGCCAGAAGCTGAAGCAGATCTTCTTTCATCCGCTGATGATGCCCGTATCAATCATTCTCGACCCCGCCCTCACGCTTCATACCCCGATGAAGCTCTGGATGGGATCGGGAACACGTTCCATGGATCACGGGATCGAGGCCTTGTGCTCGCCGGCCGGAACGCCCTTGGCCGACGAGGTCGTCCTGGCCGGTATCCGCTCGCTGCGTGAGGGAATGCTTCGAACCTTGGAAGAGCCAGACGCTCTCGAACCGCGTCGGCTGTCGCAGTATGGCTCATGGCTCGCAGCCTTCGGCCTGCAGGCGCGCATTCCCATGGGCGCAAGCCACGGTATCGGCCATGTCCTTGGCGGGACCTTCGGCGTTCCCCATTACTATTGCACACCTGTCATCATGCCGAGCCTGTTGCGCTACAACAAGCCGTTCACCGAAGAGGCACAGACACGCTTGGCGGCCGCCTTGGGCGCTCCGGGCAGCGAAGCCGCGGATGCTTTTGCGAATTTCATCGGCCGGCTTGGACTCCCAAGCAGACTTGCCGAGGTCGGCATCGGCGAAGACAAGTTCGACCAGATCAGCAGGATCGCCATCAATCATCGCTTCGTTCAGGCCAATCCGCGCCCCTTCAAAGACGCAGCCGATATCGTTGGACTGCTGCGAGCCGCTGCGTAGCTGGAGCACGGGCGAGGCAGGAGCGCACAGGACCTGCCTCGCCCAGTACAGAGCTTTCAGCCGGCGTTCGTCAGCTCATAAGGCAACTTGAATGGCAATAGTTACGCCTCCGCCGCCGGCCGACCGAGCCGTCACCGTCGGCTCAGCGCACATAACAGAGAGCCCGCTGGCCGCAAGCCAGATTCGTAGCCGGAGGATTCAAGCCAACGGGCTTGACTTTCCGATTCTGGAAGCTGGAAACGGTCCGCTCGTGCTCTGCCTGCACGGCTTTCCTGATCACGCACGGAGCTGGTGTCCCCTTCTCGTCCGTCTCGCGCGAGCGGGCTACTGGGCGGTCGCACCCGCGCTTAGGGGGTACTGGGTCGGCGGTGCCGCTCCCGACGGCTCGTACCGCGCCGCGGCGACTGGTCAGGATGTACTGGCGCTCATCGAGTCGCTGGGAGCACAGCAAGCCGTGCTCGTCGGGCACGATCTGGGAGCACGGGCAGCCTACGCCGCTGCGAGCCTCGATGGGTCTCGCATCGCAAAGCTGGTCGGACTGGCGGTACCTTACGGAAAGGGGTTGGCGACTGCGTTCTTCGCTGACGGCGATCAACAGCGACGAAGCTGGTACATGTTCTTCTTTCAGACGCGCCTGGCAGAGACGGCCATTGAACTCAATGATTTTGCCTTTCTCCACCGCCTCTGGCGGGAATGGTCGCCGGGATACGAATTAGCGAGTTCCGATCGTTCTGCACTCAACGAGACCTTCCGCCAGCCAGGTGTACTCGCTCAAGCTCTGGCCTATTATCGGCAATTGTTCACCCCGCCATCCGATCCTGCGATGCAAGCTCTCGAGACTCTCGCCAGCCGTTCAATCTCCATCCCATCGCTCTACTTGCACGGAGCGGACGACGGCTGCATATCCGCACATTTGAGCGAAGGGATGGACGCCATGTTCACGAACGGGCTCGAACGCGTTATCATGCCGGGCGTTGGACATTTTCTGCATCTCGAGCAGACCGATGCCGTTCTGAATCACATTCTACGCTTCCTGAGAATGTGAGGGCTTCTGCACGCATGCCATGAGCGTGCAGGCTAGACTTTCGAATTGCGTGCTCTCTGATGGGAGCGGACGGACGGTGTCACATCCTTTCTGCAGCGCTCGGTCGCCGTTGCGAGCAACTCGCGACCAAGACTGCTAGGGGAAGGCATCGCTCTCGCCAAAGCCAGCGCTCCGACCATACGACAAACCAGATCTATCGCTTTGGCGCGCGCGGCCGGAGTTTCAGGCAGCTGCTCCATGATCGACAGGATCATCCGCTCTACGCCCTCGGCAAAGACAGCTTTGATGCCATCCGGCTGTCGGGCAACATCGCCCGCGAGCGCAGCGGCCGGGCAACTGGAGCCGGGTGCCTTCCTTGCCTCTTCCGAGAGATAAGAGGTCACGAACTCGTCAAGACCGTGCATCTGCTGCCGCACGCCGTCCATCTGGCGAAATGCATGATCGAGAGCCTCGCTCGCCAATGCGCTCTTCGATTCGAAGTGATTGTAGAACCCGCCGTGCGTGAAACCGGCGGATTTCATCAGGTCGCTGACCGAAATGCCGTCGAAACCGGTCTCTCGAAACAGCTTCGACGCGCGCACGACAACCTTCTGACGGTTCTTTTCGGCTTGGCTCTCAGTGATTCGCAAGGGTGACTCCCAGCTTCTGCATCCTTTTTGAGGATACATGTCATCATAAGGCATTGACAACATCCGGAAGCGATGATGAAGATCATCAATAATGATGATGATCATCATAATAGAGCAATCAAAAAGCCGATGAGGAGGACCAATGCCGCTGTGGAAGATCTATCATCCGATCGGCGCCTTCAGCGCCGAGGACAAGCGCGCGCTGTCGCAACGGATCACGGAGCTGTATCGCGGACTTCCGAAATTCTACGTCATCGTCGTGTTTCAGGAGGTCGCCCCCGAGTCATTTTATATCGGCGGCGAGGAGGCGCATAACTTCATTCGCGTCTGGGTCGACCATATCGCTCGGTCGTTCCCGCCCGATAAGAAGGTGAAGGCAAAGTGGATGGCTCGCGCGGAGGCGGCACTGGCGCCCTACATCAAGGACCGCGGCCGAGAATGGGAAATCCACATCGACGAGACCCCGTTTGATCTCTGGCAGATTCAGGGCATGCCCCCGCCCCCGCCGCATTCCGAGCATGAAAAGCGATGGGTCGAGGAGAACAGACCGGTGCCGTATCCCATTGAAGATCCGGTCTAGCAGCTGATTTCGGAGTCATATCAGGATGAGCAATCGCGATCGTTTCGCAGTCGTCACCGGTGCCTCGTCGGGAATAGGTTTCGCCTATGCCGAGCGACTGGCTGAGCGTGGCTTTCATCTCATTCTGGTCGCCCGCAGGCGCGACCGGCTCGAAGAGATTGCAGGTCGGATTCGGAACAAGACAGCGCGAACGGTAGAAGTCGTGAGCGCAGATCTCGGCAATGCGGCAGACCTGCTGCGCCTGGAGACGCTGCTGACCGAACGGGATGACATCGAGGTCCTGATCAACAATGCCGGGCTCGGCGCGCTTGGACCGACGTCGAAGGTGCCTGCGTCCGCGTTGGAGAACCTCGTCAAGATCAACGTCCTGGCATTGACACGACTGACACACGCAGTGCTGCCGGGCTTCCTGCGGCGCAATTCCGGAACGGTCGTCAACATCGCCTCGATCATCGCGCTGATGCCGACGCCCTCTGGGGCAGGCTACTCGGGCACCAAGGGATATGTCCTGAATTTCAGCCGCTCGCTGCAGATGGAGCTCGCAAAGACCGGTGTTACGGTGCAAGCCGTGCTCCCCGGCCCGGTTCGAACGGAGTTCTTTGAAGCATCCGGCCTCACCGAGGCGCCGTTTCCCGATGAGCTCTTCATGTCCGCACCCGAGCTGGTCGACAGCGCTCTTGCGGCCCTGGATCAGGGGGAGCTCGTCTGCCTTCCCGCTTTGGAAGACATGACGTTGTGGACAGCTTTTGAGGACGCACGTGCGACGTTGATCCGTGCGCTGACGTCGTCAGGCCGACCGGCCACGAGATATTCGACCTCGGCTCGCTAGTCCCGACGGCTGCCAGGTCAACAATCATGTGCCGCATCGTCGTTACAGGACTGGGTCTCATCTCCCCGCTCGGATGCGGCAGCGAACTCGCGTGGTCGCGACTGCTCGCCGGTCGCTCGGGACTCGTCGCGCTGCCGGAATGGGCTCGCGTGCTTCCGGCACGGGTCGGTGGGATCGTCCCGACGCAAGCCGACGATCCGGATGGGGGCTTCGATCCCGATTCCGTCGTCGCCCCGAAGGATCAGCGCAGGATGGATCGATTCATCCTGTTCGCGCTCGCCGCCGCATCCGAGGCCATGGCCCAGGCGGCGTGGGTGCCTTCCGACGCGCATTCCAAGGAACGCACGGCAACCGTGATTGCCTCCGGCATCGGAGGCTTTCCGGCCATCGTCGAGGCGGTTCGCACGTCGGATCAGCGCGGCGTGAGGCGGCTCTCACCTTTCACCGTGCCATCCTTCCTGGCAAACCTCGCGGCCGGCCATGTCTCCATACGCTACGGCTTGAAGGGCCCGATCGGCACGCCGGTGACAGCATGTGCCGCGAGCGTGCAGGCGATCGGCGATGCAGCGCGACTCATTCGAAGCGGAGACGCCGACATTGCAGTCTGCGGCGGCGCGGAGGCGTGTATCGATCTCGTGAGTCTTGGCGGCTTTGCCGCAGCTCGGGCGCTTTCAACCGGTTTCAACGAAACGCCGGCCCGGTCATCTCGTCCGTTTGATCGCGGTCGCGACGGCTTCGTCATGGGCGAAGGCGCCGGCATTCTCGTCATCGAGGAACTGGAGCATGCGCTCCGGCGCGGAGCGAAACCGCTGGCCGAAATCGTCGGATACGGTACGACGGCCGACGCCTACCACATCACGTCGGGCCCTGAAGACGGCGATGGGGCGCGGCGTGCCATGCAGGGCGCATTGCGACAGGCCGGCCTCAGTGCGGGCGATGTCCAGCATCTCAACGCACATTCGACCTCGACGCCGGTTGGCGACATTTCCGAGCTCGAAGCGATCAAGACTGTGTTCGGCCGCGATGGAAAGATCGCCGTGAGCGCGACCAAGTCGGCCACGGGTCACCTTCTCGGCGCGGCCGGCGGGGCCGAGGCGATCTTTACCATTCTTGCGTTGCGGGACCAGGTGGCCCCTCCGACGCTCAATCTCGAGCATGCCGACGCCGCAGCCGAGGGCGTCGATATCGTCGGCCGTGAGGCGAGGCACATGCCCATCGAGCATGCGATCTCCAACGGCTTCGGCTTCGGCGGCGTGAACGCGAGCGTCATTTTTCGACGCTGGCGATGACGTGAATTCGCTGGCGAAGGCCGCTTCTGCGGACCGCGACGACACTGCCGATGCCGTTGCTCCTGCCCTACCGCTGCAAAGTTCGACGACCGGCGTCCAGAAAGGCGTCCGACAGATGCTTGTCGGCGACCGCACGCGCAAGCACGATCGAGCCAACCATGGTCGCGATCGCGCCTGCTGCATCCAGCCTTGCATCTGACGACGACCGCGCCGGGATTAACTGGGTGAGGACGTCGATCATCTTCTGAAGCCCGCCTGTGAGGGCCCGTCGCGCCCTCACGCCAGAGCGCCCGATATCCGTGGCCAGAGCCGGAAGCGCACAACCGCGCGCCGGATCGTCGCGATGATTGGCACCAAGATAAGACTCCACGATCACCTCAAACCCTTTTTCGGCAGGCAAGCCCTTCGTGCGATCCCGCCAATCGGCGGCCGTTCGATCCATGGCTAACACGAGCGCTTCAAGCACCAGCGCGTCACGCGACTTGAAGTAGCAGTAGAAACCGCCATGCGTCAGATCTGCGAGCTTCATCAGGCCAGCCACGCTCATGCCGTCGATACCGCTGCGGCGAAGACCGTAAGACGCATTTTCGACAATGCGTCTACGGGTCTGCTGCTTACGATCCTTCAAATAGCGCATGGCATCGATGATCCAGAATAGGACTGATGATCATCATATCATCGACCGGGAGGTCCCGCCAGACGCGTAGGGCGAAACCACGGTCGAGCGCAGATCGCCGGACACACCTCACGCAACCTTGACGGCAGCGTCGCGGTCTGCGTCGAGAAACCCTGTGAGCCTGCCCCTGATGATCCGCTCGGCATCCGTCATGATGCGGTCGATCAACTCCTTCACGCTGGGAATATCGCGGATGAGCCCGACAACCATGCCGCAGCTCCATGCGCCCGCGTCCATATCGCCATCGACCATCACTTTCGGATAGACGCCCGCCACCTGATCATGGATGTCCTCGATCTTCAGGCTGTTGCCCTTCTCGCGCTCGATCTCGAGCAGGTGTTCGACGCCCTTGTTGTTCAGGACCCGCTCGGTGTTCCGGAGCGCCCGCATCACCAACCGGGTGTCGAGCTCCGAGGCCGCGACGAGCGCGTTCTTGACGTTCTGGTGGACCGGCGCCTCCTTGGTGGCAATGAAGCGCGTGCCCATGTTGATGCCCGCCGCGCCCATGGCAAGCGCGGCAACCAGGCTGCGGGCGTCGGCCATGCCACCGGAGGCGACGAACGGGATCTTTAGCTCCTCGGCCGCGCGCGGCAACAGGATCATGTTCGGCATATCGTCCTCTCCCGGATGACCGCCGCACTCAAATCCGTCCACGCTCACAGCATCACAGCCGATCTGCTCGGCTTTCAACGAATGCCGGACCGAGGTGCATTTGTGGATGACCTTGATGCCACCAGCCTTGAGGGCCGGCATGTACTGTTCCGGGCTACGCCCGGCCGTCTCGACGATCCGGACGCCTCCCTCCCTGATGGCGGCGATATATTCCGGATAAGGCGGCGCGCTAAAGGTCGGAAGGAACGTGAGGTTCACGCCGAACGGCTTGTCGGTCATGTCGCGGCAACGCGCGATCTCCTTGGCAAGGAGCTCCGGCGTCCGCTGCGTGAGGCCGGTGATGACGCCGAGCCCGCCGGCATTCGACACCGCGGCCGCGAGTTCGGCGAAGCCGACATAGTGCATGCCGCCCTGGATGATCGGATGCTCGATGCCGAACAGTTCAGTGATCGCTGTCTTCACGATGATCTCCCGCGATTCCGGTTCAATGGACGATTTCAAACAGACCGGCCGCGCCCATGCCGCCACCGATGCACATGGTCACCACGCCGTATTTGGCCTTGCGTCGCCGCCCTTCGACCAGGATGTGGCCGGTCAGTCGTGCTCCGGTCATGCCGTAGGGATGTCCGATCGCGATCGAGCCGCCGTTGACATTGAGCTTCTCGGGGTCGATGCCGAGCCTATCGCGGCAGTAGATGACCTGCACGGCGTAGGCTTCGTTCAGCTCCCACAGGTCGATGTCGTCGATCTTGAGGCCATGCCGCTTGAGCAGGCGCGGGATCGCGGCTACAGGGCCAACGCCCATTTCGTCGGGCTCGACGCCAACGGCAACGAAGCCACGGAAGACGCCGAGCGGCTTCAGCCCCTTCCTTGCAGCAATCTTGTCACTCATGATCACGCAGGCAGACGCACCATCGGAAAGCTGACTGGCATTGCCGGCAGTGATGGTCTTGCCCTCGAATACAGGCCTGATCTTGGCGAGACCCTCAGCCGTTGTTTCCGGACGGGGGCCCTCGTCCTTCGTGAGCGTCACCTGCTGATAAGTGAGCTCCTTGGTCTCCTTGTCGACGACCGCCATTTTGGTCGTGAACGGCACGATCTCGTCGTCGAACCGTCCCGCCTGAAGAGCGGCGCCGACGCGCCGCTGACACTCGAGACTGTATTCGTCCTGCTTGTCACGTCCGATCTTGTAGCGTTCTGCGACCACTTCGGCGGTGTCGAGCATGGACATATACATGTCCGGCTTCATTGCCATCAGCTCGTCATCGACGGCATGAAACCTGTTCATATGCTCGTTCTGCACCAGGCTGATGGACTCGATGCCGCCGCCGATCGCGACTTCGACCCCGTCGAGCATGACCGAGCGCGCGGCCACGGCGATGGCCTGAAGGCCGGACGCGCATTGCCGATCGATGGTGGTGCCGGCGACCGTCACCGGCAGTCCGGCGCGGATAGCGCCCTTGCGCGCGACGTTCATCACCATGGTGCCTTGCTGCATGGCGCAGCCCATGACCACGTCTTCCACTTCGCCGACGGCGATGCCCGCGCGCCTCACCGCCTCGGCCATCACGTGCCCGGCCAAGGTCGGGCCATCCGTGTTGTTGAGCGCGCCGCGATAGGCCTTGCCGACCGCCGTCCTTGCGGTGGAGACGATCACTGCTTCGGTTGTCATGCTGACCTCTTCACGTTACGCGGCCGCATCGAGCTGCGCGTAGCGCAACACGTGGAAGGCCGGATCGCCGAACTGGATGTTGATCGACGAGATGCGCTTGAAATAGTGACCGACATTGAGCTCGTCCGTCATTCCCATGCCGCCATGAAGCTGCACCGCCTGGTCTGCGACAAAGCGGCCCACATAGCCGATCTTCGACTTGGCGCCAGAGGCGAGTCGTGACAGGCCGGAGTCGCCGGAGTCGAGGCTGAGATTGAGATGCTGCATCAGGGAGAGAGCCTCCTGATGCCCGATGAACATGTCGACCATCCGATGCTGGAGCACCTGAAAGGAGCCGATCGTGGTGCCGAACTGCTTGCGAGTCTTCAAATATTCCAGCGTCGCCGAGTTCAGCTCGCCAACGGCGCCGACGGCTTCCGCGCAGAGCGCGCCGATGGCGCGGTCGCGACAGGCTTCGAGCGCGGCAACGCCTTCGCCTTCCCGTCCAAGCAATCGGCCGGCGACGTCGCGGAGGGTGATCTCGGCCGCCCGGCGACCATCTATCGTCTTGAAGCTCTGGAGATCGATGCCGCTAGCGTGACGGTCCACCACGAATAGGCTCACGCCGTAACGGTCGCCGTCGTTGCCGGAGGTTCGCGCCGAAACGATCAGATGGTCCGCCCACGGCCCGGCGATCACCATGGTCTTCGTGCCGGTCAGAAGGTAGTCGCCTCCCTCGTGTCGTGCCGTCGTCGTGACCTTCGCCAGCTCGAAACGTGATGCCGTCTCGGTCCAGGCCAACGCCCAGAGCTTGCTGCCGTCGATGATGCCAGGGATGAACTCCTGCTGGAGTTCCGGTGTTCCATTGTGTTCGATCAGCCCTCCCGCCAGCACGACTGTTTCGATGAAGGGCTCGACCACAAGGTGACGGCCGAACTCGTGCGCGATGATCATGGTCGACAACGCACCGCCACCGAGACCGCCGACCCTCTCGGAAAACGGGGCGGCGAGAAGACCGAGCTCCGCAAAGGCAGCCCATCGCTTGCGGCTGAAGCCGTCCTCGCTCGCGAGGATCTTGCTTCGTGCCTCGAAGTCATACTGATCGCGCAGCAGCCGCTGCACGCTGGATCGGAGCAGTTCCTGCTCCTCCGTGAACTGAATGTCCATCCAATCCTCCCCATCCGCCGCGCTACAGGCCGAGCACGGCCTTGGCGATGATATTGCGCTGGATCTCGTTGGACCCGCCGTAGATGCTGAGCTTGCGCGAGTTCAGGTATTTCTCCGACGCGGTGTGCCCGTGATCGGATCCTGGCATGAAGCGATTGGCGCTGACAGGATGCTCCCGAATGGCCAGGCCGTAATTGCCGATCGCGCGATGGGTGAGCTCGGTGATGGCCTGGAAGATCTCGGTGCCGCGGATCTTGAACAGCGAGGCCGCCGGCCCGGGATCGATACCGCGCGCCATCTGAGCCACGATGCGCAGCTCGGTCGCCTCCAGCGCCAACACGTCGAGCTCGATGCGCGCGATGTCCCGCAGGAATTCGAGATGTGCCGGATCGTCCGCCGGGATCTCAGCCTTCACGATCTGCTTCAGCTTATGGATATAGCGCGTCGAACGGCCGATTCCGGCCATGCTGGTGCGCTCGTTACCGAGCAGGAACTTGGCGTAGGTCCAGCCCCTGTTTTCCTCACCGACGAGGTTCTCGACCGGCACGCGGACGTCCTCAAGGAAGACGTCGTTGACCTCGTGACTGCCATCGATCGTGATGATCGGACGCACGGTGACGCCGGGCGATTTCATGTCAATCAAGAGAAAGGAGATACCGGACTGCGGCTTCGCCTTCGGATCGGTGCGGACGAGACAAAAGATCCAATCGGCATGCTGAGCCAGCGTCGTCCACGTTTTGTGACCGTTGACGATGTAATGATCGCCGTCACGAACGGCCTTCGTCCTGACTGTCGCAAGATCCGAGCCAGAGCCTGGCTCCGAATAGCCCTGGCACCACCAATCCTCACCGGACAGAATCCGAGGCAGAAATCGCTTCTTCTGCGCCTCGTTGCCGAACGTGTAGATCACAGGCCCCACCATGGTGACGCTGAAGGCGAGCGGCGGCAGTGTCCCGGCGCGGGAGGTCTCCTGCTCGAAGATGAACCGCTGGGTAATCGACCAGCCCGGACCGCCATGCTCCTGAGGCCAAAGCGGCGCGATCCAGCCCTTCTTGTGGAGACTCCGATGCCATAGCAGCGACTGCTCCTTCGTCAGATCGGTCTCGGGATTGAGAACGCGCATCTCCTGCGGATAGTTCTCCGCAATGAAAGTGCGCACCTCATCCCGAAACGCGGCTTCCTCGCGCGAAAGATTGAGCTCCATGGCGCCCGTCCCGCTACCACTTCTCGCCAAAGGGGCGGATCTCGAGCTCGAAGGTCCAGGCGCTGCGCGGCTGCTGGTAGAGCTGCCAGTAGGACTCCGCGACCGACGATGGCGGCATCAGGAGATCAGGATTGTCCAGCGCATTCGGGCCAAGAGCTTCAAGGCGCCGCTGGCGCACCCACTCCGTGTCGACGCCGGAATCGATGATGAGATGCGCGACGTGAATGTTCTTCGGCCCCAATTCCCGCGCCGTCGCCTGAGCAACGGCCCGCAGACCGAACTTGGCACTGGCAAAGGCGGCATAGCCCACACCGCCGCGGAGGCTCGCCGTCGCACCGGTGAAGAAGATGTTGCCCTTGCCGCGTGGAAGCATCAGGCGCGCAGCTTCGCGTCCGGCGAGAAACCCGGAACAGCAGGCCATCTCCCACACCTTGCGGAAGACGCGCTCGGTCGTATCCAGGATCGGAAAGTTGACGTTGGCGCCGATGTTGAAGATGCAGACTTCGAGCGGGGCGCGCTTGTCGGCCTCGCCGAGGAAGGACGTGATTTCGTCCTCCTTTCGGGCATCGAGCGATCGGGCTTGAATCTCGCCTCCGGCCGCCTCGATCTCCTTGACGAGCGGCTCCAGCTTGGCACCGTTCCGACGTCCCGCAAAGACCGTGAAGCCCTCAGAGGCAAACTTCTTCGCGATCTCGCCGCCGATGTAGTCGCCGGCACCGATCACCGCAACTGTTGCGTTTCTCTTTTGCAAGACTGATCTCCCCTCCCGTTAGATCTTATGCAGCCACCCCGCCGGTCGCTGAGACAGCCGGGCAATCCGGAATTCGCTGGCGGTTCTCGGACTTATGGCGATGGCCACCCAACTTGAATGGCCGCCGCCAACCTTGGATGCACCATCGGATTATGCGGTACATCCCGGCATCGATTAATAGTTCTTTTTTAGAACTCGTCAATCGAAAAGTCGCCTCTCGCGCAACAGCGATGCGGTTGAATACCGCGTGCATCGATGAGTCAGACGGTCATGGCCTTACATTTAAAATTCGAACTCATCACATTGGACCCTGGATCTTAGGATCGGTCAGAAAACCCGCCCGCACGACCGCGGGCAGCACCATTCTTCCGAAATCCGCTGCCGCTTCTGGTCCGATGGCAGGAGTCTCTGTCATAGGCCGCCTGTCTTCGTCAGGACTTTTTGGAAGCAGCCTGCCCGATCTGCTCCATGATCGAGTCCTCGACATCACGGAGCTGGTCCTTGCCGAAGAACATTTCCTGCCCGACGAAGAATGTCGGAGAACCGAATGCCCCCCGATTGACGGCATCGTTGGTTGAATCAATCAGCCTCTTCTTGACGTCATCCTGTTGCGCCCGCACCATCAGCCGACCGACATCAATGCCCGACGCCGCAAATGCGCTACGGAAAATCTCGGGATCGTCCATCTTTTTCGGCTCTTCCCACATGTGATGATAAGCGGCGCGGAAGTAGGGTTCGAACACACCTTCGAACTCGGCGGCGACCGCCCCGCGCATCAGCATCAGGGTATTGACCGGAAAGAACGGGTTCGGCTGAAATTTCGTAATGTTGTGACGGCGAATGAACCGCCGGGTCTCGAGCGCCTGATATTCCGGCTTGTTCTTGATTCCTCGAAGCGAGTCGAACGGCGACATATTGCCGGTTGCCTTATAGATGCCGCCGAGCAGAACAGGCACGTAGGTAAATTTCACACCGGTACGCTGCTCGATGCCCGGAATGGCCACCTCCGCCAGATAAGCGTTGGGGCTGCCGAAATCGAACTGAAATTCAACCTTCAGGGTCATCGCGGATTCTCCGGGGGATCGCATGGCGGACTCGGGCCACCCCGCCGCCAGCCTTGGCCAGCTCGACACTAAAGTTCTGAAATTGAACTGTCAATTTCGACGATATCAGGCGGGATTAGCCAATTTGCAGGGGGATTGTTTGAAAATTGATACCTATCTAGAATGCAGCGCTGCGGTGCCGGCTAATCGGACGATTCGAATTCGACACTTGACGGCACACTAGGCGAGCGGATTTGGAGTGCGTGAATGAAATGGAAAGAACTTGAGGACGAGCCGTGCTCAATGGCGCGAACCATCGGCGTGATCGGCGATCGCTGGACCCTTCTGATCCTGCGCGAGTGCTTCCTGCGGACGCGCCGTTTCGAGGGATTTCAGTCGGCACTTGGGATTACGCGCGCGTTGCTCGCCGAGCGCCTGAAAAAGCTGGTCCGACAAGGTATCCTGCGTCGCATTCCGTACCAGGACTCGCCGAAGCGCCACGAATACATCCTGACCCAGAAGGGCCTCGATCTCTACCCCATCATGATGGCAATCGTGCATTGGGGCGACGTTCATATGGTCGACGAGCGCGGCCGCCCCTTGCTGCACCAGCACCGCAAATGCGGAAAGGACTTCGATCCTGTGATGGTTTGCTCCGAATGCGGTGAGCCCCTGTCGGCCAAGGAGGTTCATACCCACCCGGGGCCGGGCGCTCGCGGCGCGCCGTCGGAGACGGAGATCAGCAAGATGCCTGAGGCCCGCAAGACGCCGGCAGCACGCAAGACCAAGGCGCGCACGCGCGCCGCCTGAGCTGGACGCTTGCGGGCTCTCCCCCAACCTGCAATCAAGTCGCTTCGGTAACCGCCTGGCGAGCGCAAGACCTCTGCAGCAGACGGGCGAGATCGAGACTGCGGTCACAAGCGCACGACATCCAGGTCCGGCTCGCTCGCATAGAGGCGCTCGACTTGGTCGGAGCGAACCTTCAGCACGGCGCGCTGGTTGACATAAGCCTTGTCGGTAATCTCTCCTGCTGCCATTGACGGCGGGTCCTTCAGCAATGAGAAGGAGCAAATTCGTTCACTGCTTCCGACGTTTTTATTGTAGTTGCGAAGACGATCCGTCAGAAACCGAATGACGAGCGGGTCGCAGACAAGATCGGAAGCGGGCGCTGACGAAATCCTGGCCGCCTCGGTCAGGTTCAACCAGCAGAGCAGAGCGCATGACTCGCGGTTTTCGCCTGCAATAACAATGTCCAGCAAGACGCCGCCGGTGGCGGCGAGAATTGCCGCGCGCAGATTGCCGATCGCAACCCATGTGCCGTTCGCGAGCTTGAAATTCTCGGAGATCCTGCCGGTGAAGCGCAGCCCACGCTCGGGCCTCTGCGGATCGAGAAACGAGACGGTGTCGCCGATTCGATAGAAGCCCTCCTCGTCAAAGGCCATCCTCGTCAAGTCCGGCTTGCCGAGATAACCTGAGGTCACGTTGGGTCCCTTCACCCTGACCTCGTAGGTGTCTGACACGGGAATCAACTTCAACTGAAGTCCTGGCGCGGGAAGACCGATCTCGCCCGGTTGATCCGTCGCCCAATGCGTCGTGCTGATCGTCGGAGCGGTTTCGGTGGTGCCGTAGCCCGACATCACGGGAATCCGCCGCCCCGTGATCGAGGACGTCAGCCGATACAATCGATCGAGGGTGCCGTGAGAGATTGCAGCTCCCGCATAGCTCAAGCGGTCCATTCGCCTGAAGATGCTGGCGCCGAGATCGGGGTCCCTTTCGACCGCGTCGCAGAGCATGTTGTAACCGGCGGGCACGTTGAACATGGCCGTCGGCGAAATCTCCCTGAGATTGGCAATCGTCTTGTGAAACAGCTGCGGCATCGGCCGCCCATCGTCGATATAGAGCGTCCCGCCATTCTTGAGGATGCTGTGGAGAATGACATTGCTGCCCATCGTATGATGCCAGGGCAGCCACTCCACCTGGACCGGCGCAACCGGTGGCGATACCAGCATGCTTCCCATTTGCAACGAGCTCGCCATCATCCGATGGGTGTTCAGCACGCCTTTGGGAAAACCGGTCGAACCGGACGTGAACAGAATTTTCGCAACGTCATCGCAGGACACCTCTCCCGACGCCTGCTGGAAGCCATCGCCGCTGGTTCGCGCCGTCAGGGACCGAAAAGGAACCGTATCGGGCGCCCCATCTACGCTGATCCAGGTTGCGGCGGCCAATTCGGGGATCGCCCGCCCTGCGGAAAAGTCGCGTCCACTTTGCACGAAAACGAAGCGCGGGCGCAGCACTTCCGCGATGTCCTTGAGACGCGCGAGTCCCCCAGGCATCAGCGTATAGTTCGGCGATATCGGGGCCAGAACGACCCCGATCGACATGGCCGCAAATGAGATCACCGCGTTCTCAATCGAGTTTCCGGTCAGAACGGCAAGTCTGTCCGCAGGCTTGGCCCCCATGTCGATCAGGCTCTGGCCAACGGCTTGCACCTGCGACCACGCATCGCCATAGCTGATCTCGTCCCAGCCTCCCTCGGCATCTCGCTGGGCGAGAAAAACACGATCGGGCTCGGCGCTCGCCCAGCGCGGAAGAAAATCGGTGACACGCCAATCGCAGGGCGTCCATTCAAGTGGCGATCCCAAGATCAGAGTGCCGTCCATCCTGCGCTCGATGGATACCTCACGAGGCGCGAACGTCAGGGCCGTCGTCGACATCGAATGATCTCCCGAATTGCTGATGGCCGCGGCATGCGGGTGGCGTTCAGGTTATGACCTGCGACGGTCTACCGCCCCCCTCCCCGCCGCCGGCACTGGTGCCACGTTGTGGCACCCCGGCGGCCTGATTTCACTCGGACTTCGCGTCCAGCACCTCGCCAAACGCTTCCCAGGTCGAGCCACTCCATCGTTGCAGCCGCATCTGGGTCCAAATCATGTTCTCAGCTTCGCTGGTATTCACCTTGATTCCCGGCAATGCAGTCGGGACAACGAAATCCCTGAGGTTCTTGGCCTGCGCAAGAACGTTCTTGCGGGACAGATCATCTCCGCATTGTCTCAGGATCTGCTCCAGCAGAATGCCTTGCTGGTAGCCTGTCAAATAGCTTCCGTTGGTGACATCGACGCCGGGCAAATACTTGTCGACGAAGGCACGGTAGGCCTGTATGGCCGGATCATCCTTCCAGCGTGGATCCACAACATCCTTGTTGATGGTTCCAACAATCACGCCCACCGACTTGTCGAGACCGGCCGGCGCGAGCGTGCCGCCGACCGAGCCGGACGGAAAATTGACGATCACGGTCGCCTTCCAGCCGATCACGGAAGCCTGCCGGATCGCCTGCGCAGCGAACTTCGGCGTTCCGGCGATCATCAGGGCTTCAGCGCCCGAGCTCTTCAGCGTCGTGATCTGCGAGTCCACGGTCGGCTCGGAAACCTCGTAAGAGGCGCTGAACACCCGTCGATCGTAGTCCTTGCCGAGAAAGGACTTGAAGGCGTTGACGTAGTCTTTGCCGAGATCATCGTTCTGATACAGGATGGCATATTTGGCGTTCGGCAGCGCCTTGGTCAGATACTTGGCATAAATCTTCCCCTCGGTTTCGTAGCTGACGAGGCCCGTCGTCGTCAGCGGGTAGCTGGTGACGTCAGTGAACTTCGACGAACCGCTGACGATCGCGATGCTGGGCACGCCTTTCGTCCTGAGATATTTCGCCGTCGCGGAAAGTCCGGGCGTTCCGAGCTGGCCGAACATGAACGCCACCTCATCGCTCTCGACGAGCTTGCGGACTTGCTCCACCGCCTTCGGAGGGCTGTAGGCGTCGTCATAGGCGATATAGTTGATCTTACGACCATTGATCCCGCCGCGATCATTGACCGACTGAACATAAGCCATCAGACCCTTGCCGACGAGGCCAATCGACGACGCTGGTCCGCTAAACGGGAACACCCCGCCGATCTTGATCTCGGTTGCGGATACTCCGGGCTCGTCGGCGATTGCGGGGGTGCTCATAAGCAACGACAGGACCGCAAGCCCTCTCCACGTGACCGACATTCACCACCTCCCTGACGCGCACCTCTTTGGGTACGTCATTGTGATTTGCATTCGCCGCCCCTGTTCGAGCGGGCACGGTGGCAACGCGAAGCCGATCGAGCGCGGAAGCCCTCAATCGAACCGCCCGCGGCCACTGCTCCTTCGCTGTCGATGCAAGACTACAGTTCTTTTTTCAAACTCGTCAAGCGATTCCGTTTCGTCTGTCGGAGCATCAGCGCGGCATCGAAGTCCGCTCTGATGCTACCGAGCGGCGTCGGCAGCTACGGCTCCGCTGATGTCGACCTAAGAATCTTTAATTCCTTTATTGAACTGACTTTCATATCGTTGGATCGATAGACATCAACTGCCGCGGCCGGCGCGGGACTACGGTGTGCGGCGTATCAACCGGCCTCGCCACGGCCCGATCTGGCCACCGCTTCCGGGCGCACCGTCCGAAGAGCCAGATGACCATCTACAACGTCAGGCGATCGACTAACGATGGGCCACAACAAAGTTGTGCTTGTGCTATTCATCGTTGAACTTGCTTCATTCTCGAGATCATGCACTCCTCCGGACGTGAGCGACCATGATCGGAGCGAACGCCCTCCCGCTTACGACCGCGGACATGCGCAGCCTGCTCGATCTGGACAGGCATCGGAATGAGAGGAGCTTTTCGCAATGCTCTCTACGCACGCGATAGGCCGCTTGGCGCTCCTCTTGCTTTTCCTGGCGCTCTCGCTCGGTATCGGACCCGCATCGGCACGCGACCCGGATGGTCGCTATCGCCATTCGCCGCTCCACGATTGGTTTGAGAGCCTTGAGTCCGCAAGAGGGCCGTGCTGCTCGGACGCGGACGGGATCGTGATAAAGGACGTGGAGTGGAGGACGAGCAAGGACGGCAAGCATTTCAGCGTCTATATCGCTAGAGAATGGGTCGATGTTCCAGACGACGCGGTCCTCAAACAGCCCAACCTTTTCGGCAAGACCATGGTCTGGCCCTATTATCTGGACGGGCACCCTATCGTCCGCTGCTTCATTCCGGGTAGCATGACCTAGCCGGACAACCGCCAGTGCCGATGGGGTCAGCCGACGGACATACAAGGGACCCCCACGCGCGCACCCCGTCGAACTTACAGACACATCCCTATTCGGAATTGAATAACCGATTTCGCGACGGCTGGGTTACTGCAGTCACGCGAAGACTAAAGTCGTGGATTCGCTTCTGAAGGATGGACTGGAGGTTCGGAATGAAAGTGCAGGGATCGATCGCGTTGGTCACCGGAGCAAATGGCGGCATCGGCCGAGCGCTGGTGGACGAACTGATACATAGGGGAGCGGCAAAGGTCTACGTCGGCATGCGCGATCCCAGTTCTTTCGCAACTTCGTTCGCCGACCACTCGCGCCTCGTTGCCCTTCCACTTGACGTCACCAGGTCCGATCAGATTGCGAACGCGGCTACGGCAGCGGCCGACGTCACCCTGCTGGTCAACAATGCAGGCTTTCTAGGCGGACGCGGCCCGCTCTCTGCAGACGATTTGGCACGGGCTCGACAGGAAATGGAGGTCAACTATTTCGGCCCCCTGGCGATCGCCCAAGCCTTCAAGGAAACGCCGGCCCTGAAGGGCGGAGCGCTCGTCAACATTCTGAGCTTCGTGGCACTCGTTACGATTCCGCAAGAAGGAACCTATTCGGCGTCGAAATCAGCGGCTCTCGCTTTGACCCGAAGTCTCCGAGCCGAGCTCAAGCCGCGCGGCACACAGGTCTTGGCCGTATTACCCGTTCAAGTCGACACGCCTCTCGGAAAGTCCTTGCCTGAACCCAAGCTGGGCCGAATGCGACGCGGAAGCCGATGCCGCGATCGCGGATCTCGACGCGTGGAACGGCGCGCTATCGTCCGTGGCGCGTGCCGCGGACTTCGCGAGTCCATCGGAAAATTCCTGCGCGTCATGCCGCTTCCAGCTTGTATGTCCGGCATTCTGGGAGTGGCTCGCGCGGCGAAGTCCGAACGGCGCCGCGCTGGAAACGCCCGTTGCCGTCAGCGGCCAAGTGAATTCGGTGCAACTCGGCAACGATGGAGATCTGCAGACCGTCACTCTGGCAGGCGCCGTTTCGACGGTGCCGGGGATGACCACCGTGAGCGTAGTGACCCGCCGCTCCATCCACGGAGCCTTGCCCGCGAGCAGCGTCGGCTCCGGCTGCAGAATCGTTGGAGCGGGCATACGGCGCGACGGGCGCCTCATCGCCGACTGGCCGACGCTCCTGGTGCCGTCGGATCGCGTCCCGGCGATCGGCATTAGCCTGGCCGGGCCTTGAATCTCCTCGCAGCCTAGGGCACCGATCATTTAGATGGCCAAACTCCGCAAGCTTCTTCCTCGGTACAAACGTGCGGCCCTGACCCGGAGCCAATCCATGTCCCGGATTCGGTCGACCGACACGGCTCCGGAGCGCGTCGTCAGGCAACTCTTGTCTCTCGCCGGGATCAGATACCGGCTGAACGTCCGCGACCTTCCGGGCAAGCCCGATTTCGCGAACAAGACCCGCAAGTTTGCGATCTTCGTTCACGGGTGCTTCTGGCACTCTCATGAAGGCTGCGCGCTGGCGTCCGATCCCAAATCGAACCGCGGATACTGGCGGCCGAAGCTGGACAGGACGAAGGCTCGCGATCTCGAACACCTAAGACGGCTGGAAGAACTTGGCTACCGGGTGCTCGTCGTCTGGGAATGCTCCTCGCGCAAGCCGGAACTGGCCGCTCGCGAAATCGTCGAGTTCTTCAGTTCATCCTGACGCGAGTTACCGGCTCGGCGGCGATGGCGGGCGATATCCGGTCTTCCGAGGCGGGCAGAAGGGAGCGCACCGAGCTCACGACATGACGCGCCAGCGGATTCGAGTTGATCCGTGCGCGCGAATTACTACATACATGCTCCGTCGAGCACTTCGGCCACGGCGGTGACATGACGGGAGGCTTTCTTGCCGCGCTACCGGAGTAACGACGAATTCGTCTGCGGAGAATGTTTCGGCGATCAGGGCATGAAGGATTTCTGCTCGAACCACGCCGAGCGCACAGAATGCGACTTCTGCGACGCGACCGGCGACGAGCCGATCGCCGCGCCGCTCGATGAGGTGATCGACCACATTAAGGCGACCATCTACCGCTATTACGACGATCCAGCGAACTCGGGCCTGCCCTACGAATCCGCCGAGGGTGGCTGGCAGGGGCAGACCTGGTGCACCTATGAGATCTTCGACGAGTTGGGGCTCGACTTCCCGCAGGACGTCGACAGCCGGCTTCACAACGCGATCTCCAATGGCCTCGACAATGATCTGTGGAGCGAAGCCGAACCCTACGCGCTGTCGCCGACGCAGCAGCTCAAGTTCAGTTGGGAGCGCTTCTGCGAGATGGTGAAGCACCAGCGCCGCTACTTCTTCCTGCACGAAGAAAAGAAGAAGAAGCAGTGGCCTAACAACGACGAACTTTACTCTCCCGCCGAGATCCTGCGCGCCATCTTCTCCTTCGCCGAACGCGCGGGCGCATTCGTGCCGCTGTCGGCGAGCACGGCGCTCTACCGCGCACGTTGGCAGGACAAGGGAAAGCACTACGTCACGGCCGGTACGCTCGGGCCGCCGCCGGTCGATCATGCGATCAAGACCAATCGGATGAGCCCTCCGGGCGTCGTCATGACCTATGCCGCCGAGGACCGCGACACCGCGCTCGCCGAAACGGCCGATGCGCCCGGCACATATGCGGTGGGCAAGTTCGTCAACGATCGCGAGCTGCTGATCCTCGATCTCACGCGCCTGCCTGAGGTGCCCAGCGTGTTCGCCGAACTTCCCGACACCATGGGCGACCCGCGACCGCAACTCGGATTCCTCCACAGCATCAGCAGGGACATCTCGCGCCCGATCGCACGCGACGACCGGGTTCACGTAGAGTACGTCCCGACCCAGATCGTGACCGAATACGTCCGGACCGCGGTCAAGATCGGAAAGCGGAAGATCGACGGCATCCGCTACAACAGTTCGCGGCTCCATGCCGCCACCGCGCTCGTCCTCTTCGCCGACCAGTCGAACCTCATCCTCGACAAGGACGAACGACCGGATTTCTACCGCACCGACGATCGGTGGCTGCGCTTGGCCAAGGCCACTGAGGTCAAGGTCGGCGAGAAGGACATCCAGCGTTGGGCGGCGAAGCCGAAGCATGGATTCTCGCTGGTGGCATGACGGAAAGTCGTTCGCCGGCGATCCGCGTCGCGACGACGAGCTTCGACGGCGCGGCAAAGCCGAGCCGCCGATCGTACCTTTATGTGTTTTAACTCATATCTGTACTTTATTATGTAAAACTAATATCGCGCGGAGATTGCGTAAAAATCATACCCGTCCTATATGTCTTAAACCTCATATGGGACGATCGGTATGATTTTGAAGACAATCAGCGACTTAGGATTGGCTGTCCGGGAAGCCCGCCATCGACGGAAGCTGACCCAGAAGCAACTCGCCAAGAAGCTGGGGACCACCCAGGAGTGGATCTCGCAGTTCGAGACCGGCCGCCTGGAGAACCCGAGCCTCGGAACGGTGCTAAAGGCCTTCGCCACGCTGGGGATCGACCTGAACACCGACAGTCTGTCGGGATCGGTCCGGAACGGCGACTTGGACACTGGTGATCTCGCGCTTGACGAGCCGAGCTTCCTCAAGGGACGGCGGCGATGAGCAAATTTATGAACGTCCTTATGGGCGGCGTCCCGATCGGCCGTCTCGAGCAGATGGATACCGGCGTCCTCGCCATCGAGTACGCCGATCGTTGGCTCGCAGCCGACAAGGTCCAGATTCCGCTTTCGATGTCCCTGCCTCTCGCCGCCAAGAAGCACTCCGGCGCGAAGGTGGCCAACTATCTCTGGAATCTGCTTCCGGACAACGAGCAGACCCTGCAAAAATGGGGACAGATCTACGGCGTGTCGCCGAACAGCGCGTTCGCTCTGCTGTCGAAGGTCGGAGAGGATTGCGCGGGCGCGATCCAGATCGTCACCGACGAGTGGATGGCCGCCAACGCGAATTCGCCCGGAGAGGTCCAGTGGATCGACGAGGCGGAGGTCGCGAATCGCCTCAAGCGCCTGCGCGAGGAGAGGACCTGGACGGGACGTCGCGACGGCGACCGGGGGCATTTCAGTCTCGCCGGCGCGCAGCCGAAGATGGCCTTACTGTTCGACGGAAAGCAGTGGGGCGTACCGAGCGGCCGCCGGGCGACCACGCACATCCTCAAGCCGCCAATGCCTCACCTGCGAGGCACGACCGAGAACGAGTACGCGTGCCTGCGTCTCGCGAACTACGTCGGGATCACAGCGGCTGAAGTGAAGGTCGGAAAGTTTGGCGAAGAGGTCGCAATCGTCGTCACCCGTTACGACCGCGAGATCGACAAGGACGGCGTCGTCAGACGATTCCACCAGGAAGACATGTGCCAGGCGCTCGGCGTGCATCCCGCCGTCAAGTACCAGAGCGAGGGAGGCCCCTCGATCGAACAGATCTCCAACGACGTGCTGCGCTACGCCAGCGATCCGGAAGCGGACAAGGCGGCGTTCGCCGACATGATCGCTTTCAACTTCCTGGTGCTCGGTACCGACGCGCACGCGAAGAACTTCTCCGTCATCCACCTTCCGGGGAGGCGAATGTTTCTTGCGCCGCTCTACGACGTCCTGAGCTTCGTGCCTTACGACGACGACGAACATGAGCGGCGGCGGTTGCGCATGGCGATGAAGGTCGGCGGCTATTACAAGTTCTCAGAAGTCATGCCGCGGCATTGGAGACGGCAGGCCGAACTAATGAAAATGGATCCCGACGAGATGATCGCGCGATTGGTGGCGCTCGGCGAGAAGATTCCCGACGCGCTGAGCGACGTCGTGAAGGAGGCGAGGGTCGAGGGCCTGAAAGAACCGGTGCTTGACACGATGCTGGACGGAATCTCCGCGCGCGGCAAAGCGATCGTGCAGCAATACTCGGCGTGAACGCGCCGCGCCGAGGATCATCGACGACGTCGGCGTGACCCCGATGGACGCCGTCGACGCCCGTCCGGACGCCGGAATCCGATGACCAAATAACTGTCATGAATCCCGCAGGGCTACCGCGGCCCGACCCGATCAATCAACTGCGGATCGACTGGAGCGCGCAACTGCACCTCAAATCGGTGGTTCGATTTGGTCAAGGGCCGACCGGGTGTGATCCGGGGGCGGCGGGCGTTCATCGAACCTTGATCGCCGTTTTGGCGCGACGCCGAACGGTTGCCACCTGGCCGGCTTATGGTAGCCTTCCAGTTGCATTCCCGCGCATGCGCGACCCCTGAGGTGATCCATGGTCATGATCGAGTCCGCCGCCCCCCATCCGCTCGACAGCATCTTCCTGGATTTCGAGAAGAAGTCGGGCTGGACGCTAAGCCAGCAGGCGAAGAACATCCTAAAGGAGGGTCTCGAGGCGGTCCATGTGGATACGCTCGGCCTCGGGGATTTCGCCGTGGCCGTCGACCGGGCTCCCATCGTCCATCGGGTCATCGACGCCCTGCCCGAGTTTCTGTTCGATCTCGCGAGGAAGGCCGACAAGCGCAACAAGGTCGAGACGTCCAAGCACACGATCGGCGGCGTCTTCGTCCTCCAGAACATGAGGCTGTGGGAAAGCCTCTCGGGCTGCACTTGCTGGCCGGTCTAAGCCGGCCATGAACGATGCAGCGCCTCCGCCTTTCCCGCCGATCAAAGACACGATCGACGCGAACTCCGGCCGGTTCGAGTTCCTCAAGCAGACGCTCACGCTCGGGCTCGCCGGCATCGGCGGCGTGGCGGTGCTCTTCACCGACCCGTCGCGCGTTCCGAGCGACACGTTCTCGAAGTGGGTGCTGGTGCTGGCCGGCGCCGGGCTGGTCTTCATCGTGGCCTTCGCCGTCATGGGACTCTCGGCCTACGCCAATCTGCTGACCGTCAGCGCGAAGGTCCCTCGGAATACGAAGGATGTCGAAAAATATTCGAAGGGCGTACGCGATCACGCGCGCGTCGTAATCATCGCGCTTTCGGTGGCGCTGGCCGGTACGGTCACGTTCGCGGTCAACCGGCTGTTCGCGCCGCCGACCACGCCCGAAGGCGCGGTCACGACCGCCACCGGCTTCGTCGCCAAGGAGACGAAGCTCACTGCCGACATGATCCATTTCGACAGGATGGAAACCGACAGCGACGCCTACGTCGTCACATTCACGGTGCCGACGACCGGCAACGCCTTCACCGTCCGCGTTGCGAAGAAGGATGGTGCCGTCTCGCAGGCCACGCAGCAGAAGGAGCCCTAGCGGCGGACCGTCCACGACGAGCGGTTCGCCGACGGACCGCGGCCTTGCGGCGACTCACGGCGATCGCTATAGTCTGCGCGGGCTCGCCACCTCCGACCTGTCGCCGGGTCAAACGGCTTCCACATCGACCATCCCGATCCTTTCGGACCGCGGCACTTGGCTTAATCGGCGACCCCCGTGCCCGTACCGAGGATTGCAGATGAAGTCGATCATCACTCTCAACGATATCGAATATATGAAGGATGCCCTCGGGGCATCGCTCCCCGACGTCAAGTCGTCCCACCGCGTCGAGGCGCTCGCGCGCGGCCTCGGCTGGGCGACGAACGCATCGATGCGCGCGGCGCTGGCGGCGGCGGCGGCGGAGACCGCTCCGGACGAAGGCGCCTTTCTCGACTACCTGCGCCAGCATTCGTTCGACGCGCCGAGCGGTGCGCTGCTGCAGGCGTTCGCGCAGGCCGGTCTCCGGAGGGCGATGGACCTCGCGCCTGAGCTCAGCGGCTTCGGGTACCGCGTGACGCGGGACCGCGGCGAGACGCCCGAAGAGGCGGAGGCGCGCTTCCTGAAGAACCGCGCGGAGATGCTCGGCGACCACAGCTTCGACGAGTTCATCCGCGCCGCCGTGTTCTTCTCGAAGTTCGGCCGACGCAAGTCGATGAACCGCAAGCGCAGCAGCTACGGGCTGAAGCACGACGCCGAGCGCGAGGCGGGAGACTATGTCGCGAACGGCATGCTGATCGCCGCGGCGCTGGCGCTGGGCTTCTCCGCCGAGCGGACCCACGCCGGCTCGCCGAACGCCTACTTCAACATCTCGTCGAGACGGGCCGCGTAGCCGCCAAGGTCGGACCGCGATCATCATCGTCGGCATCGTCATCGTCAGCATGATGATGCCGATGCCGGCGTGGCGTCGACGATGCCGGCGGCGATCATCGCCGCGACGATCATCCGCTCGCCGGACCTGCCGGCGCGCCATCCGCTAGATTCCGGGACGATTCTTGTACGGGGCTTGTACAAGATTTTCGCGAACGCGAGAATCCGCGACGCGGAACGTCGAGGAGCCGCCCTATTTTACAGGAGAAAGTGGACTGGAGCGGGCGAAGGGAATTGAACCCTCGTATGCAGCTTGGGAAGCTGCCGTCCAAAGGTTCGCGCTGCCTTTGGATTTGCATCCTGGCAGCCACGCTCGCCGGGTGCCATTGCCGCCCCCCGGATCCGAAGAGCAACATTTCAACCGTTTGAAAAACCGTTTTAGTTTTCAAAACTCAAACGGTGATTTTGGCTAAGTGCTTGATTTGAATGGCGCGCCCGGAACGATTCGAACGTCCGACCCTCAGATTCGTAGTCAGCTTCTCCGTCTGGCGGCGATCCGGTTCGCCGCGGCAATCACCGCCCACGCTCGGCCATTCTCCACCGCAACAGGAAGCGTCCGCGGGGCGGCCGTCTGCGGAGCTTGCTTCACGCCTCGCACCAGCAGTTGACTTAGCACCCTTCGTTTCAACTCTAACGTATCCAATTCTTCGACTGCTCCCGACCGCCATTGCGTTGCTCGCGTCATCTGCCATTGCGCTTAGAGGACGTCTCGTCCGGCAAATCGGCGACGGAGAACAGTGGCAATGGGTCGGGCTGCCATAATTCCAGCGGGGTCTTGGCCACGCCGCATGCCCGCTGCAATTGCGGCCGGATATTGCGGCGAGCCGACCGTCGAAGCATTTCTCAAGCGAGTCGGTTCGGAGTATCCTCGACCACGGGTCAAGGATGGGAGACGTCAGCTGTGGTTGCGAGACGATCTGGACCGAGCGATCGCACCGGATCTGGTGCCGGCCGACCTCGCCGAGGATTTGTGACGTTGGAACGTCCGTTGCCGCGTTTCGTGGAAACGCGTCGGCTCGTCGACGGCTCGCTCGCATTCTACTTCCGGATTCCGACCTATTATCGCGGGATGGGCTGCAGCATGGCCAATGAACCGCTGGGGACGAGATATGAGGTCGCCTGCGGAGAAGACGGAAAAGGCGGACGCGCTTCTGCCCTCAACGGCTTGTTCGACGAGTGGAACGCGCAGCGCAAAGGAGAGCCGAGCGAACAGGGAAAGATCGCGCGCTATGGCACGATCGACTGGCTGTTCAGGCAATACAAGACGGAGAAGGCCTACACCGAGAAAGTATCGCCCCGGTCGCGGCCCGATTATGAGCGCATCATGCAGATGATCTGCGACACGGTCGGCAAGAGCGGCCGCCGGGTCGGCGAACGACAGATCATCGAAGTGACACCGAGAGCTGCCGACAAGATCTACGAAAAGATCATCGATGGCCCGAACGGCCTGAGGCTTCGCCAAGGAGAGAAGGTCGTCGGGCTCTGCCGCAAGGTCTGGCGCATCATGCGTCGACTGCACCCCGAGCTGTTCGACAAGAAGCATCCAAATCCCTGGGACGACTTCACCCTCAGAAGCCGTACGAAGACCAGGAAGCATGCGGTCACGCGCGAGGAGGTCTATAAATTCGCCTGGGGCTGCGTCAAAGAAGGTCGGCCCGAGCCGGCGGCCGTCGCGGTGATCTGCTTCGAGTGGCTGCAAAGGCCTGAGAACGTCGTGGCGGGCTTCCTGACGTGGCCGGACTATCGCAGCAAGCAGTGGCCCAACGCCGTGCGCATCGAGCACCACAAGAACAAGGCACTGGTCTGGCACCCACTCGAAGAAGTGGTCGATGGCGAGACCATCAGGTTCTACTCCGAAGCCGAGGAGATCCTGAGTCACTTGCCGAAGATCGGCGTTCCAATGATCATGCGCCGGATCCAGCGAGGCGAAGGCAAAGGCAACGCCAAAGTTTGGTCCTACCCCGGCATGGAGAAGCTTGTGCAGCAGATGCGCAAGAAGATCGATGGGGTCTCGGAGCTGTTCACGCTCGATGCTTGTCGTCATGGCGGCATGACCGAACTCGAGGAAGCAGAACTGACTGATGGCCAGGGCCGCGCGCTCTCGGGTCACAAGACGGCACAGGCCTATCGCGGCTATGCCAAGGAAACGATGCAGCGCGCCCTCGCCGCGACCCGCAAGAGACATGCGCATTTGCTGACGCAGAAGCAGCTCGACCCTATCAGCCCCGTGCGAGACGAAGAGGCTGTGGAGCTTGGCGCGGCGCCCCTCGGCACGACAGCGAACCGGAAGGCCGATCGCCGCTGATAGCCGCGGACCAACGGCAACTTCAGCGCGCAGGCGCCCCATCATCACCCGCAGCATGCCCAAGACGTCCATCTCGACGGCGACCGCGTAACGCGGACGCGCGTGTTGAATGCGCTGCCTTGGGGGGGCGAGCTCGGGCGAAAAACGAAACCAGCACAGAATTTCCAAATGAGGGGGGTACCGAATTTCCAAATGCGCGAGCGCGCAAGCCGGCCGCATGTGATTTTATGCAACAACATCATGGGACTAGCCTGGCTGGGGCGGGAGGGATCGAACCTCCGAATGGCGGAATCAAAATCCGCTGCCTTACCGCTTGGCTACGCCCCATCAGGCTCGGCGGATCGGCGTAGCGTGGAGACGCCCGGCGATTCCGGATCGGCGTCCGTGGTCTACAGAGCGCGCCCGCCCATTTCAACCGCCGGGCGGCAGGAATTTTACGGCGCGCCCAAGTGATCCGGGGCTGCCGCCAATTCGTCAATTTGGACAAGCTCTTATCCCGCCCGTCCCGAGCCGCCGCGGCGGCCTGCCGCAACGACTTGCGAAAAAGTTGAGACCCGGCCGGTTTCATGGGATGACGGCGGCCAAACCGGCAAATTTCGACCCCCGAGGACACGCCATGACCTATCGCGCCCCGCTCAACGACATGCTGCTCGCCCTCAACCACGGCGCCGGGCTGAAGGCGGCGGTCGAGGCCGGCCATTACGGCGATTTCGACCCCGACATCACCGCCGCCGTGCTCGAGGAAGCCGGCAAGTTCGCCACCGACGTGCTCGCCCCGCTCAACACGATCGGCGACAGGAACGGCGTCAAGCTCGCCGACAAGAAGGTGACGACCGCGCCGGGCTGGCCCGATGCCTACAAGCGCTGGACCGAGGCCGGCTGGAACGCGGTGTCCGGCCCCGAGGCGCATGGCGGCCAGGGCCTGCCGCTCGCCATCAACGCCGCCTGCACCGAGATCTGGAGCGCCTCGAACGTCGCCTTCGGCCTGTGTCCGCTGCTGACACTCTCCGCCATCGAGGCGCTCGACGCGCATGGCAGCGACGAGCTGAAGGACATCTATCTCGGCAAGCTGATCTCCGGTGAGTGGACTGGCACCATGCAGCTGACCGAGCCGCAGGCCGGCTCCGATGTCGGCGCCTTGCGCACCCGCGCCGAGCGCGCCGCCGACGGCACCTACCGCATCACCGGCTCGAAGATCTTCATCACCTATGGCGATCACGACATGACCGACAACATCGTGCATTTCGTGCTCGCGCGGCTGCCGGACGCGCCGGCCGGCACCAAGGGCATCTCGCTCTTCCTCATCCCCAAATTCCTCGTCAACGCCGACGGCTCGCTCGGCGCCCGCAACGACATCTATGCCAGCGGCATCGAGCACAAGCTCGGCATGCACGCCTCGCCGACCTGCACCATGACGATGGGCGACCATGGCGGCGCCATCGGCTATCTCGTCGGCGAAGAGAATGCCGGCATGCGCTGCATGTTCACGATGATGAACCAGGCGCGGCTCGGCGTCGGCCTCGAGGGCGTCGGCGTCGCCGATCGCGCCTATCAGCAGGCGCTGGCCTATGCGCAGGAGCGCAAACAGGGCCGCGCCGTCGGCAGCAAAGGCACCGGCTCCGATGCGATCATCGCCCATCCCGACGTCAAGCGCATGCTGATGCAGATGCGCTCGCTGACCGCCGCCTCGCGCTCGATCTGCTACGCCACCGCCGTCGCGCTCGATGTCGCCGTGCGCGCCAAGGATCCGGCCGTCCGTGCCGAGGCCGCCGCGCGCGGCGCGCTGCTGACGCCGATCGCGAAGGCCTTCTCCACCGACATCGGCAACGAGGTCGCCTATCTCGGCGTGCAGATCCATGGCGGCATGGGCTTCATCGAGGAGACCGGCGCCGCACAGCACTATCGCGACGCCCGCATCACCGCGATCTACGAGGGCACCAACGGCATCCAGGCGATCGACCTGGTGACGCGCAAGCTCGGCGCCAATGGCGGCGCCTCGGTGTTCAAGCTGCTCGACGAGCTCACCGAGATCGTCCGCCGCGTCGAGGCCTCGAACGATCCGGCCTTCGGCACCACCGGCGCCAAGCTGCGCGACGCGCTGGGCGCGCTCGACCGCTCCAGCCGCTGGCTGCTGGACAAGCTCGGCACCGCGCCGAACGACGCGCTCGCCGGCGCCACGCCTTACCTGCGCCTGTTCGGCTCCGCGCTCGGCGGCTGCATGCTCGCCAACGAGGCGCTGGCCGCGCGCAGCGAGAACGAGACCGACGGCGCCCGCCACGTCGCGCTGGCCCGCTTCTTCGCCGAGACGTTCGCGGTGCAGGCGCCGTCGCTGGAAAAGACCGTCACCGATGGCGCCGACGCCGTGCTCGCCGCGGAGGCCGTGCTGGTGGCGTGAGGACTCGAGCCACACAATGTGCTGGTGGCGCGACATGCGCCACACAAAAGGTGTCGTCCCGGCCTTGAGCCGGGACCCAGACTCACCGGCGGTCATGGCTTGGCCCAATCGCTCCTCCATCGTGCCCCGCACTCCTCCCTGGGGTTATGGGTCCCGGCTCAAGGCCGGGACGACAGTTGAGGTTGTGGCCGCGCCCTGCCCCGCACTACGTCATTGCAAACTTTGTGGCGATGAAGGTCGTTTCTTGCGCAGGCCGTCTACTCGGAATTCCGTCATCGCGAGCGCAGCGAAGCGATCTAGGGTCGAGCAAGGACTCTGGATTGCTTCGCTGCGCTCGCAATGACGCCAGGCGCACAGTCCCGATCCACACTGCCATACAAAATGCCGCATCAGATGAGCTCGTGATGAGATGAGCATCCGCGCTCTCGCGACGCGCTGCGCGCCCGAGTGATCCCCTTGAGTCCCGCCCTCTCCAGATGGAGGGCGCGAGGAAGGCCGGACCTCGGCTGAGGCCCGTGGCCCGCCTGCAGAAAAAAAGCAGGCGGCAGTCACCACAGGTACAGCCGGACAGACCCGGCCTTCCCCGCGCGATGGTTTTAACGGGCTATAGCGCGCTCTTCCTGGTGCACCGGGCTTTCTGGCCACCATGTCGCGACGACGCGCTCTCGCGCATCGCGCTGGATACTAGCATCGGAGTATCAGAACCACACGCCTTCACCGTCCGCGAGCCTGACGTTCGTCCGTGCTATCAGCACGCCGCCCGCCCGCGTCCACCGCATCCCGCTGCAAACGTCCGTGACGACCGCGAACCGTCCCCTACCGTGCAACGGGATGCGCGGACCATAATGCTGATTTGGGGAAGCCGCCAAGCGATTTATGTTTTTCGGAATCCATTGACACCACGGCTTCGGATCGAGGTGAGTTGCCCGACGGGCGCATCGGATCGCCGCACCCAACCGCCGCATCCTTGACTTCTGAGCGCGCTCCGGCCAGTGCTACCACTGCCGCTCGCCGCGACCGGGACCACGTCTTTCAGCTCGGTCTGCGAAGGGATTGGTAACGCTCTGCATAGTTCATTGTTTTCATCATATCCGTTTGGAGACGCCCCATGAAATCGCTCGTCGCTCCTCTGTTCACCGCGGCCGTTCTGCTGTCCCCTGCTCCGGCCTCCGCCGTCGTGCTCGATCTCTCGACCATGAGCTGCAAGCAGTTCGTCGAAAGCGGCGACGACACCATCAAGATGGTGCTGATCTGGCTGGACGGCTGGTACAAGGGCGACCAGGACGAAGCGCTGTTCGACACCGAGGAGTTCGTCGCCAACGCCAAGAAGTTCGGCACCTATTGCGCCGAGCATCCCTCGGTCAGCATTGTGACGGCCGCGGAGAAGATTCTCGGCAAGTAACAGGCCATCGACGAATTGCTGAAGCAGGCGGCGTAGGGCGGGTTAGCGACAGCGTAATCCGCCGTCTCGCCGCTCCTCGAACGGCGGATGACGCTGCGCTTATGCCCCTGCTCCGTCGGGACGGCTCATACGCCCAACCAGATCAGCCCACCCGGCAACTCGTCCGCCGTAAAGTCGACCTGCAGCACGCGACGATGTCCGGGCTGCACGGACGGCTCCGACGCGTGCAGGATCGGTGTCGCATACAGCCAGATGTCGCCCGGCTCGGCGCGGCATACGGCGGTGCCCCAGCGCGCGACGACGACGGGCGCATCGGCTTCCGGGATGCGACCGAGGCGGTGCGAGCCGGGGGCGATCAGGAGCGGCGCGTTGCCGTCAGGGACGGCGTCGAGATGGACGCGCAGGGTGACCATTCGCGCGAGCACCTCATAAGGCGGCGCGACGTGCTGCAGGCCGCCTTTGATCGTCCAGGGGCCGAAGCCTGCGACCTCGATGCGGTCACGGACCACGATGGTGCGGTCCTGATGCCAGGGCACCGCCCAGTTGGCCTGCGCAGTCTTATCGAAATAAACGGCGCGAACCGGGCGCGTCGCGTCCCCAAGAACGGCGGCGGCGGCGCGGCCGACCGGACCGTCATTGGCGAGAAAGGGTGTCAACGCTGCCACGCCGTGCAGACGCGTGCCGGCCTGCGCTGGTGCGTGGCCGGACAAGGCCGCGACAAGTCCGCGCAACGCCGACGCATCGAGCGACGCCGGCAAATGCACCGCACCGGCGTCAGCAAAGCGGGACTTCTGGAGAGAGGAGAACTCGACGGTCATACGCGCGTGAGATTAGAGCGCACCCAAGGCGTTTGGCAATCGCCAGTTCGGCGACAGCGCAGCGGGGCACGGACACAATCAGACGCAACTCGTCGCGCCAGCTCCGCGCTCTCGTTGCGTTGAAGAAGCAAGCCGCGCGGCTCGCGCGGTTGGTCCCTCTTCACGCGAGAGTCCCATGTCGATCAGCTCCGTCAGTTCTCCTCTCTCCACGGTCTCGGCCCAGGCCACCACCGCCCCATCGTCCACCACAGCAACTTCGTCGACGACCGCCACGGCCTCGTCGTCGGCCACGAGCCCGGCCGACGGCGCATCGCAAAGTTCCTCCCGCAGCGGTGGCTCGTCTTCGAGCAAGGCAGTGGTCAGCGAGGTGTCGATCACGCTCGATGGCGTCACCACGACAACCATCACCTATTCCGACGGATCGACCGAGGTGACCAAGACCGCAGCCGCATCGGACAGCAGCAGCAAGGGCGCGGAGGGTTACAATGCGCAAGGCTACAATGCACAAGGCGCTTCCGGAAACGGCACGAGCGGCGGCACCGGCACGTCAAGCCAGAGCATGACGGTGTGAGCCGTCGTGCATCCGCGATGGCCTGACTAACAGTTCCCGCGCGGAACCGTGGCGTATCGGCAGTCGGCCGTGACACTGCGGTGACGCCGCCAAGCAACACTGCGCGTCAGACTTCGCGATCGGGCGATTGTTAATTTGCGCCGCCGGCACGATTCACTGCTGTTAGCAAGCAAGGCAATCAGGGGGGATGTCGATGTTGCGGGGCGTGATGGCTGGGGGGCTGCTGATCCTGGCGATGGGATCGGAGCTTCAGGCGGCGGGCGAGTCAGGTGCGGAGACGCGGATGTCGTGCTCAGATGTCCGTTACTACGTCGAGAAGTACACGGCCGAGGTCGCCGAGATGTATGCGCGCAGCCGCGGCGCCACCGACGCGCAGATCAACCGTGCCCGGCGCTGCCTGACGCCGGTGCATGCCCGGCGCGCGGAGCGGTGGCGGACGTCCGCAGAATAAGTCGAGCCGCTGCGGCACGCGATCGCAGCGTTGGTTACTCCGTCATGCCCGGGCTTGTCCCGGGCATCCACGCGGTTCTCAGCGCGCGGTATGACGTGGATGGCCGGGACAAGCCCGGCCATGACGACGTGGAGGGAGACGAGCACATAGCTGCGATGTTCGACGCGAGCCTTGCCTCCAGGGAGGTCGGCCGCTGCGTAGAAAATAGGGCGGGTTAGCCGAAGACGTAACCCGCCATCTTCGCTGGAAAACGGCGGATGACGCTTGCTCATCCGCCCTACTCCCAATCACGCCTGCTCGATCGCGGCAGGCATCTTGGCGACGGACATCAGCGAGCGGGCGACCTGGTTGAGGAGCTGATCGGCGTTCTCCTCCTCGGCCAGCGACTTCGACAGCAGGGCGACGACGGCGCTGTGGCGGAGCTGCTGGGCGAGATTGCGCGCGGTGGTGTAGCCGGACATCTCGTAATGCTCGACGCGCTGGGCGGCGCCGATCAGCGCCAGATCGGCGGCGGCATCCTCCTTGTCCTCGCCTTGCGCGATGATCTCCTGGCCTTCCTCGACCAGGCCCATCATGCCCTTGCAGGGTTTTGCCCGCGGCGTCTTGCCGAGCAGCTCGAAGCATTCGTTGATGCGCTCGATCTGCGCCTCGGTCTCGGCCAGGTGCTGCTCGAACAGTTCGCGGAGCTGATCGAAGCGCGCGGCCTCCGCCATCTTCGGCAGCGCCTTGGTGAGCTGCTTCTCGGCGTGGAGGATGTCGCGCAGCTCCTCGATCAGGAGATCGCCGAGGCCGGCCTCGTCGGCCGGCGGCGAGCTCTCGGTGACGATCGCATTGGCCGCGCCGTTCTCGGCCTGGATCGCCGGCGATTCCGTGAACACCCAGTCGCCGCCCTCGTTCCAGGGACCGCGGGTGTCGATCTCGCCGTGGTCGCCGGTGCCGGTGGAATCGTTGAAGAACTGATCGACCAGGCCCGGCGTCGGCGCGATGCGGCCGATGCTGAAGGCCGGCTTGTTCATGCTCTCCAACGCCAGCGCGAACGCCTTCATGTGGGTGATCTCGCGCGTCATCAGGAACTGCAGCGCGTCCTTCGTGCCGGCATCGTCGGTGAAATTGATCAGCCGCTCGTAGACGATCTTGGCGCGGGCTTCGGCGGCGATGTTGCTGCGCAGGTCGACGTCGAGCTCGCCGGTGATCTTGAGATAGTCCGCGGTCCAGGCGCTGCCCTGCGAGTTGAACAGGTTGACGCCGCCACCGCCGGCGATCGCGATCAGCGGATCGGCCTCGGCCGCCTCGCGGTCGAACTTGGCGGGCTTGAGATGCATGCGGGCGAGCGTGCCGACGACCTCGAGATGGCTCAGCTCCTCGGTGCCGATGTCCATCAACAGGTCCTTGCGATCGGGGTCCTCGCAATTGAGGCCCTGGATCGAGTACTGCATGGCGGCGGCGAGTTCGCCATTGGCGCCGCCGAACTGCTCCAGCAGCATGTTGCCGAAGCGCGGATCGGGCTCGTCGACACGGACGGTGAACATCAGCTTCTTGACGTGGTGATACATGGAAGGCCTCGGACGTTTGCGGGGACGGCAAGCAAGGTCCGAACGGCCGGGCATCACGGTTGTTCCTTACCTCCGACTGATGGCCTTGCGCGTTCCCGCCGGCCGCGCGGCCCGGCAGACCGGCCACGGCACGAAGGGTCGGGGGGCCGCGTCAAACCAGCTCCCCCGCCGGCCAGGTCCATATGCACGCCGGAACGCACTTCACACCTGGGTTGCCGGCGTCATCGGCGCTTCGCGCGTTCGTGCCAGGGATCCGCAAGAGGAACCTGCCGGGGGTCAGCGCATGCGCCGCCGGGCGCCGGCTACTGCGCGACATCCTGTTGGCAGCTGAACGATGGCCTCTTGCTAAGGTTTTCCCTGCTCGCCTAAGCTGTTCCGCTGGAGAGTGACATGTTGATGCGAACACCGGCCAGGGAGAAGCCAGGTCTCGGCGAGCGAGTCCGCCGGGTCATCGAGCGACTCCGCGACCACGCATCGTCGTTTACGCTATCATCGCCCGCGAATGGGGCGACAGTGCGGAAGCCCTCCTACGTCGTCGAAGAGGAGCCTGACGACAGCAACATGGATGTCGCGCTGGCGGCGCTGATCGACCAGATCGAACGTCCCGCGCGGACGCCGCCGCCGCGATTTCCAGGTCTGGCACGCATCACCTCATCGCGTCAGGCGCCGCACATCCCGGTCTACGAGCGGCCGCCTTATTTCGACGTCGCGCCACGCCCCGTCGAGGTCGAGCCGCGGCGGATGCCCTATGATGAGCCAGCCGAGCGGATCGTGCCGGAGGACGAGCTGTCGGAGCTGCGCAAGGATCTGATGAGCGCGATCTCGGCGCGACTCGGATCGCCGGAGGATCATCTGGCGACGATCAGGAACCTGCTGAGGTCGGTGAAGTAGGATGTGGGGCCGCAGCAACATCGGCAAGACGGTCGAGGAGCTGACCGATCATCTGCGGCTGGTCGATCACGTGCGCGCGCTGCAGGACGGCCAGAAGGAGATCGCCGAGGCGATCCGGGCGGTGAACCAGCGCCTGACCTCGATCGAGGCCGAGTTCAGGGTGCTCAAGGCCGAGACCCAGCGCGACGCACTGCGCGAAGTGCAGCACGCCGTGCAGGGCGTTCAGGGCTCGGTCCATGACGAACTGACGCGCATGGCGACGCGGCTGGTGGTGCTGGAGCAGGCCCTGCGGCGCGAGGCCGTCCGGCAGCAGGCTCCGGCCGCTGCCTCGCGCGCAGCGCCCGTCCCCCGGTCCGACGGCGCCAAATAGGCGGCAGAGGCGGATCGATCGCGTGCGGCCGGTCGCGCCACGACGGGGCAGCCCGACGCCCGCGGGCCCTGCGGCGCGCCCAAACGCCGCGAGGCGCGTTGAGACATTGTTAACCCGGCGGCGCGAGCCTCGCGGCGGACCTCACGCACGAGGCCAAAGGCGACGACAGTCCCGTCGCAGGGTGCGGACGTCAGCACCGGATCCGCAGCCCGCATCGGCCTCACATCCGAGCGAGGCGAGCCATGCCCATCAATGCCATCGGCTCCGTCACCACGACGTCAGCAGCCCCGGCGGCGACCGCCCTGGCGCGAACGGGATCGCGCTCCGCGGTCAGCACGGCCGGCGTCCCGACGGCGAGCAGGATCGTGATCAGCAAGGTCTCGATCACGGTCGCCGGCGAGATCATCACCACGACCACCTATTCGGACGGCACAACCGGGGTGACGGTCTCCACAGCGCCGCCGAGCACGGGGCTGCAGACCTACACCGCCCGGGGAACGCTCAGCGGCGGCCGCATCGCCGCGTGAGACAGTGCGCTTGGCGTCGCCGTCGGCCCTCAGCGCAGCCTGGCCGCGCGGCTCGCGATGTCGATGACAACGCTGCCGGTCTTGGCGTAACCCTGCGGCACCGAGCCCTCGCCCGCCGCGGGCTCGCGCATGTCTTCCGCATCCTTCGGCTTCGGAAAGCCTTTGCCACAGGCTGTCTCGATCGTCTCGCGGTCGGCGTAGCTCACGTCCGCAACGACCGTTCCGGGGCTCGGCCCGGCCGCGAGCTTCGACAGATCGAAATATTTGAGCTGCTCCGAACAGGTAACGATGTTGGTCAGGTAGGCTCCCGTCGTGTCCTCGGCCTGCAGCAGAAAATCATAGGACATCTCGATGGACCCGCCGCTGGCATTGGCGAAGCCGACGCGCGCCACGCCCGTCTCGACCACCCCCTGCCCCATATGCCCGGTCAGGCAGACGAGCACGTCCTGCGCTTCGTTCCTGGTGGTGGAGATGACGCATTCATCCACCTGCATGCCCGGCTGGAAGCCGCGAAATTTGTAGGCGCCGCCGACCTGCTCGAACACGATCGCGCCGCCGAAATCGGTCGCGTGCGGCTCGCAGCCGCTGCCATAGCTCACGAGCAGCAGCGGATTGCTGGAGGCCAGGAAACGTCCCTGCTGCCGCTCCGGCTTCAGGGTGACGTCACAGCGGCGCCCCTCGGAGTCGGGATAGGATCTGGCGCGCTTGCAGGTGGTGCCCGCGATCGCGCCGGGCGCGCAGAACAGCGACAGCAGCGCGCGGTCGGTGGCGGCAGCCTCAGCGATCCCCGGGAAGACCTGACAGAGCAGCGGCAGCGACAGCAGTACTGAAAAGAGCTTGGTCATCGAATTGCCTTGCAAAACATCGCAGTTCTGCGCGGGACGATAGCGGACGCCGATACTGTTGCAAACCAGTCGTAAACCACGGCGAGACTCATGGCGTACGCTCGCCTGCGGTCACGCCCGCATTCCCTTCGCGACCAATGACCGCTTCAGCCCTTGGCGCGACCAGCGGATGATGTAGGCTGCGGTGAGATGCAGGACTGGACAAATGGCCGGCGGCAACGCAGCGGCCGGCGCACACGCATGAGGGGCCCATGACCGACCATCTGATCGTCACCGACGAGGGCGAGACCCGGACGATCAAGCTCCGGCGGCCGGAGAAGAAGAACGCCATCACCCAGGCCATGTATCTCGGCATGAGCGATGCGATCGACACCGCGCAGAACAACCCGCTGGTGCGATGCATCATCATCACCGGCGGCTCCGGCGTGTTCACGGCCGGCAATGATCTGGAGGATTTCCTGCATGCCGGCAATGCCGGCAGCGACGCCGCGCGCACGTCGGCGGCGACCAAGTTCCTGTATTCGCTGGCGCATAACGTCAAGCCGATCATCGCCGCGGTCGACGGCGTCGCGATCGGCATCGGCACGACGATGCTGTTCCATTGCGACTACGTGCTGGCGTCGACCACGGCGACGTTCTCGACGCCCTTCATCCATCTCGGCCTGGTGCCGGAGGGCGCCTCGAGCCTGCTGATGCCGCAGACCATGGGCTATCAGCGCGCGTTCGCGATGCTGGTCATGGGGCGCACCATGACCGCGGAGGATGCGCAGATCGCGGGCTTCGTCAATACGGTGGTGGCGCCGGGCCATACCGAGGTCGAGGCGCACAAGGTGGCGCGCGACATCTGCCGGCTGCCGGCCGAGGCGGTCGCGATCGGGCGCAGGCTGATCCGCACCGCGCCGGACGAGCTGACCCGCCGCATCGACCAGGAGGCCTATCTGTTCGCCGAGCGCATGACCTCCGAGGAGGCGGTCGGCGCGTTCAAGGCGTTCCTGTCGCGCAAGAAGAAGAAATGAGCGGAGCCGCGGCGGGCGCGCATGGCGCAGTTTGATGTCATCGTGATCGGCTGCGGCGCCGTCGGCAGCGCCGCATTGCTGCATCTCGCCAAGGCGGGCAAGCGCGTGCTCGGCATCGACCGCTTCCAGCCGCCGCACAAATTCGGCTCGACCCATGGGGAGACCCGCATCACCCGCGCGGCGATCGGCGAAGGCGTCGACTACACGCCGCTGGCGCAGCGCTCGCACGTGCTGTGGCGGGAGCTGGAGCGCGAGACCGGCGCACGGCTGTTCGAACAATGCGGCTGCCTGTTCATCCCGAGCCAGGATGGCGGCGAGGTCCACGGCGTCAGCAGCGCGCAGTTCTTCGCCAACATCGAAACCGCGGCGCGGCTGCACGGCGTCGACGGCGAGACGCTGTCGTCAGAGCAGTTGCGCGCCGCCTTTCCGGCGTTTGCCACCGCGGCGAACGACCGCGCCTTCCTCGATCGCGAGGGCGGCTATCTCATGGTCGAGGACTGCGTGCGCGCCGAGCTTGCGGTGGCCGCGCGCCATGGCGCGGAGCTCGTGACCGGCCGGCGCGTGGCGGCGTTTCGCCGTGCCGCGGGCGCCCTCGTCGTGACCCTGGACGACGGCGCGACGGCCTCGGCGGACACATTGATCGTCACCACCGGGCCGTGGATCACCGAGCTGATCGCGCCGCTGCGCCGCCGCGTCAATGTCACCCGCCAGGTGCTGTACTGGTTCGAGGTGCTGTCCCATCCGGAGCGCTTCGGTCCGGATGCGCCGGTCTTCATCTGGGACGTCACCGGCCGCGACCGCGCGGCCTCCGACATCTACGGCTTTCCGTGGCTGGGCTCGCCTGACAATGGCGTCAAGATCGCCAACGAAGTGCTGACCGGCGAGACCGATCCGGACGACGTCGCGCGCGAGGTCACGCCGGACGAAATCGCCGCGACCTATGAGACCTATGTCCGCCCCTTCGTGCCGGATCTCGGCCCGCGCTGCCTGCGCAGCGAGGTCTGCCTCTATACCAACGCGCCGGGCGGCCGCTTTATCATCGACCGCGATCCCGGCGATGCGGACGTGATCTACGCCTCGGCCTGCTCCGGCCATGGCTTCAAGCATTCGCCGGCGGTCGGCGAGGCGCTCGCCGCGATGGCCCGGGGCGAGACACCGAGGGTCGATCTCTCCGGCTTCACGCTGGACCGGCTGGCCGCCGCCGATCCGGCCTGACTACTTGCCGGACTGCAGCGCCGCCGTCTGCTTGGCCAGCCCCTCGTTGAACTGCGCCTCCAGCTTGTCGAGATAGGCGTTGAACTCGCCCGGCTTGACGAACGGGTTGGCCGCGCCTTCCGCGATCTTCGCCCGCTTGCCGGCCATGTCGTACATCTCCGGATGGGGCGCCAGCAGGATGTCGGGATGCGCCGTCTTGGCCCAGGCGAAGGTCTTCTTGTAGTCGTCGACGATGCCCGGATAGGTGGGACGGCCGACCAGCCGGTTCAGCGCCACGGTGGCGCTGCAGAAGAAGATCAGGCTGCGGGTGGCGTCGCCGTCCTTCACGTCGGTCGTCCAGCTGGTGCAGCCCGGCGAATGGCCCGGCGTCTCGTGCGCCGTCAACGTCACGCCGCCGAGCGTGACGGTGTCGCCCTCGCGCACGGCGCGGTCGACCTTGACCGGCGGGAAGCCGAGATAGCGCTCCTCCTCGCGGCCCGGATAGAAGCCGCCTTCGAGCAGCGGCACGTCCTTGGCGCCCGCCACCATCTGCGCCCCGGTCTCCTGCTTGATCTGCGCGAGCCCGCCGGTATGGTCGATATGGGCGTGGGTGTTGAGGATGTACTTGATGTCGGCGACCTTGAAGCCGAGCTTGCCGATGCTGGCCTCGATCTGCGCGGTCGATTCCGGCATCACGGTATCGATCAGGATATGGCCCTGCGGTGTCGTGATCAGGTAGGAGGCCAGCCCGTTGGTGCCGACGTAGTAGACGTTGTCGATCACCTTGAACGGCTCGGTCGGCTTATTCCACGCCGCGACCATCTGCTTCATCAGGTCCGGCAGCGATTGCGCTGCAGCGGAGCCGGCGGCCAGCGACAATGTCGCCGCGAGCAGCATCATTCTTTTCATTCCGGCCTCCCGATGTATTGTCGTTATGCAATCTTTTTATGTCATTGCGACCGCGGCGGGGCAATCGCGCTTCGGCCGTCGGACCTGCACCACACGTGACCCTGCCATGAGCCGTCTGTCCCGCTTTGCGCTTGCCTGCCTGCTGACCGGCGCCGCCGTTGCAAGCATCGCCGGCCCGCCCGCCTCGGCCGAGGACGAGCCGGTGGCGTTGCGCATCCTCGCCATCAACGACTTCCACGGCAATCTGAAGCCGCCCTCCTCCGGGATCCGCGTCGCCGATCCCGCCGACCCGACCAAGACCACCGTGGTTCCAGCCGGCGGCGCCGAGCAGATGGCGAGCCTCGTCAAGCTGCTCGCCGACGGCCAGCCCAACACGATCTTCGTCGCCGCCGGCGACCTGATCGGCGCGAGCCCGTTCCTGTCGGCGATGTTCCACGACGAGCCGACCATCGAATCGATGTCGCAGATGGGGCTCGCGCTGTCGGCGGTCGGCAACCACGAGTTCGACGAGGGCAAGGCCGAGCTGCTGCGGATGCAGAACGGCGGCTGTCATCCGACCGACGGCTGCCGCGGGCCGCAGCCGTTCACCGGCGCCAAATTCCATTATCTCGCGGCGTCGACGTTCCTCGCCGGCACCGACAAGACGGTGTTTCCGCCCTACGAGATCCGCACCTTCGAGGACATCCCGGTCGCCTTCATCGGGCTGACGTTGAAGGGGACCGCGGGCATCATCTCGCCGGCGAGCGCGGCCGGCCTCGACTTCCGCAACGAGGCCGAGAGCGTCAACGCGCTGATCCCGGAATTGAAGGCCAAGGGCGTGCAGGCGATCGTCGTGCTGATCCACGAGGGCGGCTGGCCGTCCGGCGGCATGAACGAATGTCCCGGGCTGTCGGGGCCGATCGTCGACATCGTCAAGGACCTCGACAGCGCGGTCGACATCGTGATCTCCGGCCACACCCACCAGGCCTATGTCTGCACCATCGACAAGCGGCTCGTCACCTCGGGCGACAAGTTCGGCACGCTGGTGACCGCGATCGACGTCAAGCTCGACCGCACCACGCGCGACGTGATCAGCGCGACCGCCACCAACATCGTCGTCGACACCACGCTGCCGAAGGATCCGGCACAGACCGCGCTGATCGACGCCTATGAGAAGCTCGCCGCGCCCTACGCCAACCGGCCCGCCGGCGTGCTCAGCGCAACGCTGTCGCGGATGCCCGATGCGTCCGGCGAGAGCGTGCTGGGCGACGTCGTCGCCGATGCCCAGCTCGCGGCGACGCGGGCGGCCGACAAGGGCGCCGCGGTGATCGCGATGACCAATCCCGGCGGCATCCGCACCGATCTCGTCCGCCGCGACGACGGCGCGGTGACCTATGCCGACGTGTTCGCGAGCCAGCCGTTTCGCAACCAGCTGATGACGGTCACCCTGACCGGCGCCGAGATCAAGGCCGCGCTGGAGCAGCAATGGCTCGACCCGGCGCGGCCGCGCATCCTGCAGGTCTCCAGCGGCTTCTCCTATGCCTTCGATGCCAAGCAATCCGCCGGCGCGCGGATCGATGCCGCCAGCATGATGCTCGACGGCAGGGCCATCGATCCCGCCGCGTCCTACCGGGTCACCATCAACAACTACCTCGCGCTCGGCGGCGACGGTTTCACCGCGTTCAAGAGCGGGCGCGATCCGATCACCGGCCCCTATGACGACGAGGCGCTGTTCACCTATCTCAAGGCCAACAACCCGCTGGCCCCGCCGCCGCGCGGCCGCATCGTCAACAAGGCCTCGTGACGCCCCGCACGCTGGGCGGAAAGCCGGTCATATCGCCCGCGGGGCTCTTTCCGAGGCTGCGTTCAGCGCATAGATTGGGCACTCCCGCAACGCGCGAGTGGCAGAGCCCTGATGTCGACGCTGTATCTCTCTCATGAAGCCTGCCTCGATCACGCCACGCCGTCCGGCCACCCCGAGCGCGCCGACCGGCTGCGCGCGGTCGAGGAGGCCCTGACCGAGGAGCGCTTCGCCCTGCTCGATCGCGACGAGGCCCCGGAGGCGGACATCGAGCTCGCCCTGCTCTGCCACAACGAGCACTACGTCACCGAGCTGCGCCATATGGCCCCGACCTCGGGGATCATCTATCTCGACGGCGATACCTCGATGTCGCCGGGCACCTGGGAAGCGGTGATGCGCGGCGTCGGCGGCGCGGTCGCGGCGACCGAGTCGGTGATGTCCGGCCGCCACCGCAACGCCTTCGTCGCGGTGCGCCCGCCCGGGCACCATGCCGAGATCGCCAAGCCGATGGGCTTCTGCTTCTTCGACAATGTCGCGATCGCCGCGCGCTACGCCCAGCGCACCTTCGGCATCGCGCGCGCCGCCATCGTCGATTTCGACGTCCACCATGGCAACGGCACCCAGGACATCTTCTGGGCCGACAAGAGCGTGATGTACTGCTCGACCCACCAGATGCCGCTGTTCCCGGGCACCGGCGCCCGCGGCGAGCGCGGCGAGCACGACACCATCGTCAACGCGCCGCTGGCCTCCGAGGACGGCAGCCTCGAGTTCCGCTCCGCCTTCGAGAACCTGATCCTGCCGCAGCTCACTAAGTTCAGCCCGGAGCTCGTGATCATCTCGGCCGGCTTCGACGCCCACTATCGCGATCCGCTGGCGTCGCTCAACCTGCGGGCCGAGGATTTCGGCTGGGTCACCCGCAAGCTGATGGATCTGGCTGACAAGACCGCCGGCGGCCGCGTCGTCTCGGTCCTGGAGGGCGGCTATGACCTTCAGGGGCTTAAGGAATCCGTCGCGGCCCACGTCGCGGCGCTGACCGGGGCGTAATCCCCAGGTTCCGGCCGATCCACCCCGGCAGGGCCTGACAGGGCCGCGAGCGGGGTGTAAAAGCACGGCCCCGGAGTTGAGTGAGCTGCAGGGAACCCGCATGGCGGACAACACCGTAACCGACGTCAAGAAGCTGTCGTTCGAGCGCGCGATCGAGGAGCTGGAAACGATCGTGAAGCGGCTCGAGGACGGCAAGGTGCCGCTCGAGGAGTCGGTGACGATCTATGAGCGCGGCGAGGCGCTGAAGCGGCGCTGCGAGGAACTGCTGCGCCAGGCCGAGGCCCGGGTCGAGAAGATCACGACCGACGCCAGCGGCCATGCGGCGGGAACCGTACCGCTCGACGTGCAATAGCGGCTAGCGGCGGGCCTCTCCGGGCAACAGTCCGGATTTATTTCGCTGCCGTCCGGCGCGACTTTCACGCGCGGTCGGAGCGCCTCTCAATCGTGCAATTCGGCCGCACATCGGAGCAGCTGCATTGTCGACGGGCTTGGCCGCCAAGTGCCCCCTGGCGAAGTCTCTGCCCCGCGTTCACCGATCGAGAGCCGCCGCTACGTGCTTCGTTTACCATGCGACACGATTGGATCCTGGCCGTTCGACCATGGCGTCCCCGATCCCATGATCGCGCCGGTCCACGGCTGCAAGCGTCCGGGCCCGATCATGACAACGTGCTGCGCTCATAGGCCTTCCGCGTCCGCTTCGTGACGGCCCACGAAAGGCCGCACGCCGGCGACTTCTTCATGATCGTCCGCGGACCGATCCCCTTACGCGAACGCATGGCTCACCGCGCCGCGGCGCGCGCAATCGCCGCATCGGCGGATTCTGTGCCGCGGGAAAAAGCCTGGACCGAGCTCGCGTCCCCGGTCTATTGCGGAGCGCTGGCTGCCGTCGATTTGAGCAGCGCACTGGAACCTCCGGCACGCCGCCGCGGTTGAGACGTGGCGCAAAGGTACCGTTTGCGGGCTTGCCAACGCCCGCCGGGTTGGCTTTAAGACGCACTTTGGTGTAAAGCTTCTCGCAACTGCGGGTTTTTGGAAGTGTCCATCCTCTCCAGAGAGAGGAATCTAAGCGCTTGCAAGAGCTAGCAAAACTGACTTGGCTGAACGACTTGGCGATCTTGGGCGACTAACGAGGACGGCAAGGCCACCAAGAGTGACTTACATCACATAGATCGATCCCAAACCCGGCTAGTCTTCGGACTGCGGCTTCGATCCGCGCGGATGTGACCTTCAAGACCTCAGGTTTCGCCGCCCGTTACGATGAACCTCTCAGATGTCGGCCCTTGAACCCGACCTGCAAAATTGGAATGTCACCGTGACCACATTTAGTAAGACGCCGCTTCTCGACACCATCAAGACCCCGGAAGATCTGCGCCGGCTGAAGGTCGAGCAGGTCCGGCAGGTCGCCGACGAATTGCGCCAGGAGACCATCGACGCGGTCTCGGTGACCGGCGGCCATTTCGGCGCGGGTCTCGGCGTGGTCGAGCTGACCACGGCCATCCATTACGTATTCGACACCCCGCGCGACCGCCTGATCTGGGACGTCGGCCACCAGGCCTATCCGCACAAGATCCTGACCGGACGCCGCGACCGCATCCGCACCTTGCGCACCGGCGGCGGCCTGTCCGGGTTCACCAAGCGCGCCGAGAGCGACTACGATCCGTTTGGCGCTGCGCACTCGTCGACCTCGATTTCCGCCGGCCTCGGCATGGCCGTGGCGCGCGACCTGTCGGGCGGCAAGAACAACGTGATCGCCGTGATCGGCGACGGTGCGATGTCCGCCGGCATGGCCTATGAGGCGATGAACAACGCCGGCGCGATGAACTCCCGCCTTATCGTGATCCTCAACGACAACGACATGTCGATCGCGCCGCCGGTCGGCGCGATGTCGGCCTATCTGTCCCGCCTCTACTCGGGCAAGACCTACCGTACCCTGCGCGATGCCGCCAAGCAGCTCGGCCAGCATCTGCCCAAGGTGATTGCCAACCGCGCCAGCCGCGTCGAGGAATATTCGCGCGGCTTCATGATGGACGGCGGCACGCTGTTCGAGGAGCTCGGCTTCTACTACGTCGGCCCGATCGACGGCCACAACCTCGACCATCTGCTCCCCGTGCTGAAGAACGTCCGCGACATGGAGACCGGCCCGATCCTGGTCCACGTCGTGACCCAGAAGGGCAAGGGCTACTCGCCCGCGGAAGCGGCGGCCGACAAATATCACGCGGTGGCCAAGTTCGACATCGCCACCGGCACCCAGGCCAAGGCCAAGCCGAACGCGCCGGCCTATCAGAACGTGTTCGGCCAGAGCCTGGTCAAGGAAGCCGAGAAGGACGACAAGATCGTCGGCATCACGGCCGCGATGCCCTCGGGCACCGGCATCGACATCTTCGCCAAGGCGTTCCCGAAGCGCACCTTCGACGTCGGCATCGCCGAGCAGCATGCGGTGACCTTCGCCGCCGGCCTCGCGGCGGAAGGCTACAAGCCGTTCTGCGCGATCTACTCGACCTTCCTGCAGCGCGGCTACGACCAGATCGTCCACGACGTCTGCATCCAGAGCCTGCCGGTGCGCTTCGCGATCGACCGCGCCGGCCTGGTCGGCGCCGACGGCGCCACCCATGCCGGCTCGTTCGACAACGCCTATCTCGGCTGCCTGCCGAACATGGTGATCATGGCGGCCTCCGACGAGGCCGAGCTGGTACACATGGTGGCGACCCAGGTCGCGATCAACGACCGGCCGAGCTCGGTGCGCTATCCGCGCGGCGAAGGCCGCGGCGTGGAAATGCCCGAGGTTGGCGTTCCCTTGCCGATCGGCAAGGGCCGCATGATCCGCCAGGGCAAGCAGGTCGCTCTGCTCTCGTTCGGCACCCGGTTGGCCGAGTGCGAGAAGGCGGCCGACGAGCTCGCCGCCCATGGCCTTTCCGCCTCGATCGCCGATGCGCGCTTCATGAAGCCGCTCGACGAGGAGCTGGTGATGAAGCTCGCCCGCGAGCACGACATCCTGATCACGATCGAGGAAGGCTCGATCGGCGGCTTCGGCTCGCACGTGATGCAGTATCTGTCCGACCAGGGCATGCTGGACGGCGGCCTGAAGATGCGTTCGATGGTGCTGCCCGACGAGTTCCAGGACCACGACACGCCGGCGGCGATGTACGCCCGCGCCGGGCTGGACGCCAAGGGCATCGTCCGCAAGGTGTTCGAGGCGCTCGGCAAGGACTACGCGACCGAGTCGGTCAAGCTCGCCTGAGGGCGGGCTTGCGTCCCGCAGCGGTGAGCCATGAAGATCTATCTGGCAGGTCCCGACGTGTTCCTGCCGGATGCCATTGAAATCGGCCGGCGGAAGGCCGCGATCTGCGACCGCCACGGCCTGATCGGCCTTTACCCCCTCGACAACAGCATCGACCTCGCCTCCTCCGACGCCTCGCGCCAGATCTTCCATGGCAACGAGGCGATGATGGACGACGCCGATGCCATCATCGCCAATCTCACGCCGTTCCGCGGCCCCGGCGCCGATGCCGGCACGGTCTATGAGTTCGGCTACATGGCCGGATCCGGCAAGCTGTGTCTCGGCTACTGCAACGACCCGGCCATCTACGCCGATCGAGCCCGGCGCTTCACGGCGGTGACGGAGCAGGACGGCCGCCTGGTCGATGGCGAAGGCCTGACGGTCGAGGATTTCGGCCTGCCCGACAATCTCATGATGATCCACGCGCTCGAGCTGCGCGGCCATCCACTGGTGCTGCCGCGCGAGCGGCCGGCGAATGTCTGGAACGATCTCTCGGCGTTCGAGCTGTGCGTGAAGCTAGCGGCGGAGCGGCTGGCCACGGTCTCGTAGGGTGGGCAAAGCGGCGCCGCCAGGTGCAGCGTGCCCACCGTCCATCCACGCTCTGCAATCGAGATGGTGGGCACGGCGCGTCAATTGCGATACGAGCTTGCGGAAACACCGGTGCACGCGCCTTTGCCCACCCTACGAGTCTCGCGTGGTGGCACGATCGATGACACGAACTCCCATGTCGTCCCTGCGAAAGCCGGGACCCATAACCACAGGACGGTGTGTTGGGCAGACACGTAGTTGCCATCTTCCTACAAACTACGTCCTGTGGTTATGGGTCCCGGGTCGGCGCACCGACGCGCGATGCGCGCCAGTGCTTGCCCGGGACGACACCGGAATGGTTGCGCGACCTCCACAACTCATGACCACTCCACAACTCATGACCATTCATCAAACCGCCCATGACCCCTGCCCGCAAACGCGCTGACATCCTCCTCGTCGAACGCGGCCTGTTCGAGAGCCGCGCGCGGGCGCAGGCGGCGATCGAGGCGGGGCTCGTGTTCGCCAACGACAAGCAGGTCGGCAAAGCCTCGGAGAGCATTCCCGCCGACGCCGTCCTGCAGGCCGAGCCGGCGCATCCCTGGGTGTCGCGTGGCGGCGTCAAGCTGGCGGCGGCGCTGGAGCATTACGGCATCGAGGTCGAGGACCATGTCTGCCTCGATGTCGGCGCCTCCACCGGCGGCTTCACCGAGGTGCTGCTGGCGAATGGCGCGGCGCTCGTGTTCGCGGTCGACGTCGGCCGCGACCAGTTGCACCCGTCATTGCGCAATCACCCGAAGATCATCTCGATGGAGCAGACCGACATCCGCAGCTACGACGGCAAGCGGCTGGCGCAGCGCCCCGACATCGTCGTGATCGACTGCAGCTTCATCTCGCTCAAGGCGGTGCTGCCGGCCGCGCTATCGCTCGCCGCCTCGCCGATGAGCCTGCTGGCGCTGATCAAGCCGCAATTCGAGGCGCAGGGAAAGCACGGCAAGGGCGGCATCATCAAGGATGCAGCCGTCCATCAAGCCGTGTGCGATGACATCGCCGCCTTCGCCGCCTCGCTCGGCTGCAGCGAAATCGCGATCTTTCCGTCATCGATCAAGGGCGGCGACGGCAACGCCGAATTCTTCCTGGGAGCGCGCCGCCATGGTTGAACGTCTCGTCATCGACCAGGTCGGCCATCGCGGCGATGGCGTGTCGCTGTCATCGGGCGAGGCGCTGTACGTGCCCTACACGCTGGCCGGCGAGACCGTGGAGACGGCCGTCGTGCCCGGCCATCCCGATCGCCGCAAGCTGCTCGCGGTGGAGACGGCGAGTCCCGAGCGGATCGCGCCGTTCTGCGCGCATTTCGGCGTGTGCGGCGGCTGCGCCATCCAGCACTGGATGCCCGGGCCCTATCAGCAATGGAAGCGCAACATCATCGTCGAGACGCTACGGGCCGCCAAGGTCGACTGCGACGTGGCCGATCTGATCGATGCCCACGGCGCCGGCCGGCGCCGCGCCACCTTCCACGCCCGGATGGGCACGCACGACGTTCTCAGGGTCGGATTCTCGGCCGCGAACAGCCACGATATCGTGCCGATCGACCGCTGCCCGATCCTCGATCCTGCTCTGGACGGTGCGCTGGAAGCCGCATGGGCCCTGGCTGAGGCGCTGAAGCCGACCGGCAAGCCGCTCGACATCCAGGCGACCGCGACCAGCAACGGCCTCGACATCGACATCCGCGGCTCCGGCCCGCTGCCGCCGCCGCGCATCGCGGCCCTGTCCCGCCTCGCCGAACAGCACCGACTGGCGCGGCTGACGCGCCACGGCGAGCTGGTGCTGATGCGCAATGCGCCAGTTGTCACGATGGGCACGGCGCAGGTGACGCTGCCGCCCGGCTCGTTTCTGCAGGCCACCGTGCAAGGCGAGGAGACGCTGGCGCAGCTCGTGATGGAGCGGACCGGCAAGGCCAAGCACGTCGCCGACCTGTTCTGCGGCGTCGGCCCGTTCGCGCTGCGGCTCGCCACGCGGGCGCGCGTCACCGCCATGGACAATGATGCCGGCGCGATCGCGGCGCTGCAGAAGGCGGCCGGGACGCCCGGCCTCAAGCCGATCAAGGCCGAGGCGCGCGACCTGTTCCGCCGCCCGCTGATGCCGCCGGAATTGCGCGACATCGATGCCGTCGTGTTCGACCCGCCGCGCCAGGGCGCGCAGGCCCAGGCCAGGCAGCTCGCGGCCAGCAAGGCGCCGGTGATCGTCGCGGTGTCCTGCAACGTCACCACCTTCGCCCGCGACGTCCGCATGCTGATCGACGGCGGCTACAAGCTCGAGACGGTCGTCCCCGTCGACCAGTTCCGCCACACGCCGCATGTGGAGTTGGTGGCGCGGCTGGTGCGGTGAGGCGGTGATGCGGGATGCCTATTAGTTGAGCGCAGAGCTTGCTCGGCACGAACGGTGCGCACCCTCTCCCCGTTCTTACGGGGAGAGGGTTGGGGTGAGAGGCAGCCGCACGGGAAGTGTCAGCAGGGGCAAACGCACCGGGTGTGTGCGTGGATAGACCTGTCCCCCTCACCCGGATTGCATCTTCGATGCAATCCGACCTCTCCCCGCAAGCGGGGTGAGGTGCACTGCCGCCGCTGCGAGATCCCGGCCACTCAAGAAACACGAGAGGTCAAGCAGCGGCGCTGCCGTGTCTATGACTGCTACCGCACCACGCTGACCTTCACCGGGGCGACGCCGGTGTGGATCATGCCGAGCGCCTGGGCGGCGGAGTAGGACACATCCACCACCCGGCCCTGCACGAACGGTCCACGGTCGTTGACACGCACCACCACCGAGCGGCCGGTCTTGACGTTGGTGACCTGCAAACGGGTGCCGAACGGCAGGCTGCGATGGGCGGCCGTCAGCTCGGAGGGATCGAAGCGTTCGCCGCTCGCGGTCTTGCGGCCTTCCGAGTAGTAGCTGGCGAGGCCCGACGAGGTGGCGTGGGCTGGAGGCGGGCTGAGCTCGGCCTGCTGGACGCGCACCACCGACTCCGGCGCCGTCTCCGCACGCTGCACCTGCGGCCGGAATTCGGCGGCAGCTTGCTTCGTCGGCGCCGCCCAGCGCGCCTGCCGGACCGCCGACGATTGCGCGCAGGCGGCGAGCGAAGCCGCCGCCGCACACAGCAGCGCTGGCCTCAGAAGTTGGGATGCGAGCCCTGCACCCGGGCCATGGACGACTGACGAGGGACCTGCTGTCCGGTCGATGATACGCATGTTCTGTGCGCCTCCGCCTCAACCCGCTCATGGTCGCGGCCCAATCGCGGCGGCACAGTGGCAAAGAGAATTTTGGCGCCATGCAACCCCTGGTTTTAAGATCATGTGTGGCTGTGAGGTCACAGATTCGCCGGATCGGCAACAGGACGGGGTTTTTCCACACGAGATCGGGATACCAATCCTTGCACCCGACACGCGTCCGATGGGTGCGCAGTGCACGCCTCCGACCAGGACAGGCGGTGTGAAGCGCTGCGCGCCGGTCGATGGCGGATCAGGGGCGCCGGTGTGGCGCAGCCCGGGTCACCGGCCCCAGCGATCCTGCCAGATCTTCTCGCCGATCGTGCAGGACACGCGCGGCTCCTTGTCGGCGTCATCGGCGACCGGCACGATGCGCGGCGGCGGTGCCCGTCCGGCGACCTCCATCAGCAGCTTGGTGCGGATGGCCTCCTTGAACTCCTCGCGGCTCTTGATCGTGACCACGAACGAGCCGTGGCCGCCGGTGACGCAATCCTTGTAGTAGAGATCGAGGTTCTCGATATCCATGGTCGAGTAGGACGGCTCCTTGACCATGATCGGCAGGCCGTTGATCGTGATGCCCTTGTTGACGGCCTCGTCGCGCGCGATCGTCACCGGCGAGGGACCGTTGTTGTTGGGCCCGTCGCCGGAGATGTCGATGACGCGGCGCAGCCCGCGATAGGGGTTCTCATCGAACAACGGCATGGCGAAGTAGATCGCGCCCGAGATCGAGGTGCGCGACGCCCGGCGGATCGGCGTCTTCATGATCTCGGCGGCGACGGCGTCGGCACTTTCCGGTCCGTCGATCAGGCGCCATGGAATGATGATCTTCTGGTCGCTCGAGGCCGCCCATTCGAAATAGGTCACGGCGATGCGGCCGTGCACGCCGTTCTTCAGCGCCTGCAGGAACTCGCGCGAGCTGAGCGCCTGGGCGTAGCCTTCGCGCTGGATCGCCAGCTCGTCCAGATCCATCGAGTAGGACACGTCGACGGCGAGGATGAGCTCAACGTCGACGGAGGCTTCCTTCTCGCTCAGTTGCTGCGCCGGCTGGGTCCTCGGCGCGGCCACGACGCTGGCGACGTCGCCGCCAGCCAAGGCGCCCGCCAGACACGCCACCCCGATCGAGATCCACCAGCGCATGAGCTGCCCTCCAATCGCGTCTGATGATGGTGACATGCAATCCGCAGAGCGCAAAGCGGGAACGCACACATCCATTCACATTCCGGTTAGTCCCCTGGATTTCCCGGATGTCAGGCAGCCGCGTGCGCCCATCGCGCAAGGCATGCAGCCCGTGGTTTCCCGGAGCGTTCGAAGCCTGTATCGTGGCGTGACTGCCGCATCAGGAACACAGGCGCGCCCTTCAAATGAACGATGCCGTCACCAAGCCCAAGACGAAGGTACGCACCAAGACCGAGCGTCCGCGGCTCTACAAGGTGATCCTCGTCAACGACGATTTCACGCCGCGCGATTTCGTGGTGATGATCCTGAAGGCGGAATTCCGCATGACCGAGGACCAGGCCTACAAGGTCATGATCACGGCCCATAAGCTCGGCGTCTGCGTGGTGGCGGTGTTCACAAAGGACGTCGCCGAGACCAAGGCGACGCGCGCGACCGATGCCGGCCGCGCCAAGGGATATCCGCTGCTGTTCACCACCGAGCCGGAGACCTGAGCCGGCGAACTAATTCCCTTCCTCGCGCAGCCCGAACACGCGTTGCGCGGTCGCGAGGCCAGCGATCGGAAATTCGCCGAGATCGGTCCAGAGATCGGTCAGCGGCTCGGGACAGGCGCCGGCAAAGGCCTCGGACGCGACCACCGTGCGCTTCAGCTGCGCGGCCATCTTCTCCAGCCTTGCGGCGAGATTGACGGCGGGGCCGATGCAGGTGAAGTCGAGCCGGTTGCCGCCGCCGATATTGCCATAGAGCAACCGTCCGACATGCAGCGCCACGCCGAAACGAAACCGCTCCCCGATGTCGCCGACCGCATATTCCAGCGCGTCGACGCGGGCGCGCGACGCCCGCGCCGCCGTGAGCACGCGGCCGCAGACCTCGCTCGGATCGCCGCCCTGCGCGCGAATGGGGAACACCGCGAGCAGGCCGTCGCCCATGAACTTGAGCACCTCGCCGCCCTGCTCGCGGATCGGATCCACCTGGCAGTCGAAGTACTGGTTGAGGATGTCGACGACGTTCTCGGCCGGCAGCCGGTCCGACAGCGGCGTGAAGCCGCGCAGATCCGACAACCAGATCGCCGCATCGAGCGTATCGGTGTGGCCGCGGCGGATCTGGCCGCCGAGGATGCGCTCGCCGGCGCTGTTGCCGACATAGGTGTCGAGCAGCATCGAGGCGGTCCGGCGCAGCGTGACGATCTCGGTGTAGCGTGCGAGCGCAGGCATCAGCGACCGGATCGCGTTCAGCTGCGCGTCGGTGAAGCCTCTTGGAGATTTGGTGGTCCAGCTCGAGGCATGGACCGCGCGATCGATGAAGGTCATCGGCAAGGCGAGATAGTCGGTCACGCCCTCGGCACGCAGATCCATCAGGATCGGAAAACGCTCCGCCTGCGGATGGCGAGGATCGGCCCCGAACTCCCTGCCATGCTCGAACACGAGCGCGAGCGGACTGTCCGTGTAGGCCGGGGTGCTCTCGAAACCGAAATCGACCGTGCCCATCTCGACCTCGGCGCCCTGGCGCCAGATGAAGCTGCGGCCGGCGATATCGGGATGAAGGGTGCGGACGAACACGCCGACGCGCCACAACGGGATGCCGAGCCCGACCAGGCGCTCGCAGCATTCGGACATCATCTGGCTCGGCGTCGCCGCGGAGCGCGCACCATCGACCAGCCAGTCCTTGATGTCCCGCAGCTTGGAAGTGTCCATGGGCTGAGATTAAGCGACGGACGTGACAACAGTAAACAGGTACTCCTTGCGCGACCAACCGACCTGGCCGCGATGGCGCAGCAGATGATCGGCGAGCACGCAGGCCATCATCGCCTCGCCCACCGGGCCCGTGCGGATTGCCGACGCAGGGGTCGTGATGGCCCTTGGTGAGGCTCTTCGTGACAGCTCATGGAGACAGCGAGACGCACGCGGCGTGGCGGCAATTTTAGCCATTTGCGAGGAAGGCCATTCAGCTCCGCGCGGTATCCTGACACGATGAGAGAGACCCCCCGCAGCGTATCATCCACCATTGTTCCTCAGACCTCGTTCGGACCGTTGCGGCTACTGCCGGCGCTGCCATGGCTCATCCTCGCCGCGGCAATGCGGGTGATCGCGTTTGCCGGCGGACCGGCCAGCCTGCCCGCTCTGGTCGTGGCCGCGGTCGCCGTGCTGCACGCCTTCATCGTCACGGCGCAGCGCTGTATCGAGGCAAGCGGCGGCCAGACGAACCTCGGCGAGCTGAGCGTCACCGACCAGCTTCGATTGTCCCTGGCCGTGCTATGGCGGATCGCCTTGCTGATGATCGCGGCTGCGCTAGCCCTGGTGTTCACGCCCTATGCGGGACAGAGCCCCCATCTGATGGCCGGACTGGATGGCATGGCCTTCGACCAGTTCACGCATCTCGGCCGGTTCTGGAGCGCATTCATCGCAGCGCTGGTGCTGCTGATGATCCTGCAGGCCGAGCGCAACAATGGCCGGACCGCGTTCTTCCCCGCACTCGGTGAGTTCGCCCGGCGCGGGCTATGGCTCGGGACAGCCGTGCTGGTGCTGGGCCTGGTCAACATCGGACTGGGCCACAGCCAGAATGCCGTCCGTGGCCTGATCTGGACGTTCGGGCAGACCGAGGCCAGTCAGTTCGCCAAGAACCTGGTGTTCTTCGTGTTCATCTTCTCGTTCGCGATGCTGCGGCTGTGGGTCACGCTCTCGATCGTGACCTTCGGGCTGAAGGCGTCGTATGTGTACGGCGAGAACGATTAACCTACCCCACCTGGCCGCGATGGCGCAGCAGGTGATCGGCGAGCACGCAAGCCATCATCGCCTCGCCGACGGGAACCGCGCGGATGCCGACGCAGGGGTCGTGACGGCCCTTGGTCAGGATCTCGGTCTCCTGGCCTGAGCGGTCGACGGTTTGGCGCGGGGTGAGGATCGACGAGGTCGGCTTGACCGCGAAGCGCAGCACGATCGGCTGTCCCGTGGCGATGCCGCCGAGAATGCCCCCGGCATTGTTGGAGAGGAAGCGCGTGCCGTCATTGGCCGAGCGCATCTCGTCGGCATTCTCCTCGCCGGTCAGCTCGGCCGCACCGAAGCCGGCGCCGATCTCGACCCCCTTCACGGCGTTGATGCTCATCATCGCCGCGGCGAGATCGGCATCGAGCTTGCCGTAGAGCGGCGCGCCAAGTCCCGCCGGCACGCCCTCGGCGACGATCTCGAGCACGGCGCCGATCGACGAGCCGGACTTCCTGATGCCGTCGAGATAGTCCTCGAAGAACGCTGCCTTGTCCTTGTCGGGGCAGAAGAAGGGATTGCGCGCGACCTCGTCCCAGTCCCAGTTGCCGCGGTCGATCTTGTGCGGCCCCATCTGCACCAGCGCGCCGCGCACCTTCACGTCGGGCAGGACCTTGCGCGCGATCGCGCCGGCCGCAACGCGCGTCGCGGTCTCGCGCGCGGAGGACCGGCCGCCGCCGCGATAGTCGCGCAGGCCGTATTTGGCCTCGTAGGTGAAGTCGGCATGGCCGGGACGAAACTTGTCCTTGATCCCGGAATAGTCCTTGGAGCGCTGATCGGTGTTCTCGATCAGGAGCGCGATCGGCGTGCCGGTGGTGACCTGCGCTCCCGTGTCTGGATCGGCCATCACGCCGGACAGGATCTTCACCTGGTCCGGCTCCTGGCGCTGGGTGGTGAAGCGCGACTGGCCGGGACGGCGGCGGTCGAGATCACGCTGGATCTCCTCCGCTTGCAGCGGGATCCGCGGCGGACAGCCGTCGACCACGCAGCCGATGGCCACGCCATGGCTCTCGCCGAAGGTGGTGACGCGGAACATGTGGCCGAAGGTGTTGAAGGACATGAGCTGATCACCCAATCGGAAAAACCGTCATTCCGGGACGGTCCGAAGGACCAGACCCGGACTCTCGAGATTCCGGTTTCGCCTCTCACGACGCGCCCCGGAATGACGGGGACAAACTAACTGTACTTCTCGAAGCCGTTCTCGCCGAACACATAGACCGCGCCCTGCTGGATCGGCAGGTCGACGGCGCCGTGCGGCGTCTCGAAGCCCAGCGCGACCATCAGCGCCCGCGCCGTGCCGCCATGGGCGACCGCCACGATATCGCCAGACAGCCCATCGTACCAGTCGCGCACGCGGCGCTCGACGTCGGCATAGGTCTCGCCGCCCTCGGGCGCCAGCGACCATTTGTCGGTCAGCCGCCGGGCATAGAAGGCGGGATCGGCCGCCTGCATTTCCGGCAGCGTCGCCCCTTCCCATTTGCCGTAGCCGATCTCGCGCAGCCGGGCATCGAGCGCATAGCCCTCGGCTGGCAGCCCCAGGGTCTCACGCACCAGCTCCATGGTCGCGCGGGCGCGGCTGAGCGGGCTCGCGACGTAGGGCAGGCGCGCCGCATCATGGCCGTTGCGCGCAGCGAGCTCGGCCAGGAGGTTGCCGGCCTGGACCGCCTGCACCCGCCCGAGCGCGTTCAGCGGAATGTCCTGCGTGCCCTGCAGCCGGCCGAGCGCATTCCATTCCGTCTCGCCGTGGCGGATGTAGTAGATCGTGGGCCGTGGCATCGCGTGTTGACGTTAGTCCTTGGCGCCGACGGAATTGCTGAGCGAGATGTCGGGCGCCTCGGGCCGCTTCATGCCGACGACATGATAGCCGGAATCGACGTGATGCACCTCGCCGGTGACGCCGCGCGACAGGTCGGACAAGAGATACAGCGCGCTGTCGCCGACCTCGTCGATGGTCACGGTCCGGCGCAGCGGCGCGTTGTATTCGTTCCACTTCAGGATATAGCGGAAGTCGCCGATGCCCGACGCGGCCAGCGTCTTGATCGGGCCGGCCGAGATCGCGTTGACGCGGATGCTCTTCTCGCCGAGATCGGCGGCGAGATAGCGCACGCTGGCTTCCAGCGCGGCCTTGGCGACGCCCATCACATTGTAGTGCGGCATCCACTTCTCGGCGCCGTAATAGGTCAGGGTGATGATCGAGCCGCCGTCGGTCATCAGCTTCTCGGCGCGCTGCGCGATCGCGGTCAGCGAGTAGCAGCTGATCAGCATGCTCTTGGAGAAATTGTCCTGCGTGGTCTCGATGTAGCGGCCGTCGAGCTGGTCCTTGTCGGAGAAGGCGATGGCGTGGACGACGAAGTCGATCTTGCCCCACTTCTCCTTGAGCACGTCGAACACGGCATCGATGGTCGATGGATCGGTGACGTCGCAATGGCCGAGCACGAGGCCGCCGAGCTCAGCCGCCAGCGGCTCGACGCGCTTCTTCAGCGCGTCGCCCTGGTAGGTCAACGCGATCTCCGCGCCGGCCGCGCGCGCGGCCTTGGCAATGCCCCAGGCGATCGAGCGGTTGTTGGCCACGCCGAGGACCACCCCGCGCTTGCCCTGCATCAAACCTGAAATCTGCGCCATGCGGCTTCCCATCGAACTGATTATGAGAGCATGATCCGGAAAAGTGGAAACCGGTTTTCCGAAAGATCATGCTCAAACAAGGAGATGAGCATCATGCGTTTCCGTGGAAGCGCATCATGCTCTGAGGACTGGACGTACACCACCGGTCTGGCCCGGTACAGCCCCATTCCGCCCGCTCTGTGGCAAACGCCCAGCCAGCTTGCCCGGCTGGAATAGGCCTGAGATCGCGGGGTTATGATCTTTGCAAGGCGCCGGCTGCGGCCTGCGCCCTTGTCATCGCAGCGAACAGCCGCAGGGCAGTCCATGAATGCGTTCCGCCAGAGCGTCGAGACCATGATTCCGGCACTGCGCCGTTATGCCCGGGCGTTGGCGCGCGACATGGACGCGGCCGACGAGCTGGTCCAGGACACGCTGGTGCGGGCGCTGCGCTCGGAACGGCTGTTCCTGGGCGGCGACATCAGGAGCTGGCTGTACACGATCCTGACCAATCTGAACAAGAACCGCCGGCGCTCCCTGGCACGGCGACCTCACTTCATGCCGCTCCAGGACGACAATGCCGACGCCAGCGGCACTGAGGCCGAGGGCCGGGACATCGAGCGCGCGCTGGCGACCCTGGTGGAGGAGCAGCGCGCGGCGCTTCTCCTCGTCGTGCTCGAAGGCATGAGCTACCGCGAGGTCGCCGACATCCAGGGTGTCCCGATCGGCACCGTGATGTCCCGCCTCGCCCGCGCCCGCGCCCATGTCCGTGCCGTGCTCGAGGGCGAGCGGCCGGCGCTGCGGAGGGTGAAATGACCACTGCACAAAAGCCGCCCTGCCATGTTCGGCTGCCCAAGCCTGCAGCGACCGCGCATCGCCGCAGCCGCTCGATTGCAACGAGATCCCGATGATGACCGAGCCGACCATTCCCGTCACCGAAGACGAGCTGCACGCCTACGTCGACAACGAGCTGCCGGCCGAGCGCCGCAGCGACGTCGAGCGCTGGCTGGCCGCGCATCCGGCGGACGCCGAGCGCGTGCAATCCTGGCGCAGCTTGGCTGAGGCGCTCCATGCCCGCTACGATTCGATCGTCAACGAGCCGGTGCCGCCGCGGCTCGACCTCGACGGTCTGGAGCGCCGGCCGCGGCGCTGGGTCGTCGCAGCCATGGCGGCAAGCGTGGCGGCCTTCGCGGCCGGCGGCGCGGTCGGCTGGGTCGCGCGTGGCGCTGCGTCCTCGCCGTCGCCGCTGCAGGCCCTCGCCGGCGAGGCGCTCGATGCGCACCGACTCTACGTCGTGGAGGTGCGCCATCCGGTTGAGGTCCCCGGCGACGAGAAGGCCCATCTGCAGCAATGGCTGACGCGGCGCTGCGGCCGCACCGTGCAGGCGCCGGAGCTGGAAACCACCGGACTGAAGCTCGTCGGCGGCCGGCTGCTGCCGGGGCCGACCGGTCCGGCGTCCTTCCTGATGTACGAGAGCACCTCCGGCGAGCGCTTCACAGTGTATGCGACCAAGGTCGGGATCGAGGCGGCCGAGATGCGCTATACGGCGCAGGGCAACACCGCTGCACTGTCCTGGGCGGAGCGCGGCGTCAGCTACGTCGTCAGTGGCAGCAGCGACCGGACGCGTCTCACCCAGGTCGCGCGCCTTGTTTATGACCAGTCCGAACGGGCGGGCGGCTAGCGGCGGACCATTGCCCGATTTCGCGAGGTGCCGGCCTCGGCGCGATTACGGCCGTGATCAGAAGCGTTTGCAGGATGGCCGCAAACGCTGCGCGAAAGCGTACCGATCCCCGCCTCGCCCGGGCGGGAGACACGCCAAGGTCGGCGCCGCAATTCGGTCACCGGAAATCTGGAATCAGGTCACCGGCACGTCTCAATATAGCGCCAAATGTTCACGAAAAAATGAGGAGTGTTCGATCCGCCGATCGACACGGAAGCGGCCTCGATCGGGGTTTTGTACCGCGCTGGTCCCCCTTTCGAGGCCGCACTTTTTCTCTCAGCTTTCCAGCTCGCCCCCTCAACTTTAAGCCGAGTGACCTACAACGCGCAACCTCAGGAGAGGTTGCTGCGCGGATTGTAGGGATGGCGGTCGCGCCATTTGGTCATCAGGGCTTCGAGCTCGGCATCGTTGCCGTCGGGCAGCACGATCCGGGTGGTGACGAACAGATCGCCGACCGAGCCATCGCTCTTGGGCAGGCCCTTGCCCTTGAGCCGGAAGGTGCGGCCGCTGGAGGTGTTCTTCGGGATCGACAGCTCGACCGCGCTGCCGAGCGTCGGCGCCCTCACCTTGGCGCCCAGGACCGCCTCGTAAAGCGTGATCGGCAGATCGAGCCTGAGGTCGCTGCCCTCGACCTTGAAGAACGGATGCGGCGCGATCTGGATCGTGATCAGGAGATCACCTGGCCGGTGTCCGGGCGCGCTCTCGCCCTGCCCCTTCAGCCTGATCTGCTGGCCGGCGGTGACGCCAGCGGGGACCTTGACGTTGAGCTCCTTGCCCGACGGCAGCCGAACGCGCTTCTCGCCGCCCTTCACGGACTCCTCGAGCGAGACCGACATCGCAACCTTCAGATCGAGGTCGAGGCCGACGCCGCCGGTGTCGAACTCGAACGAGCCGCCGCCGCCACGTGCACCGCGCGGGCCAGCGCCGCCGAACATGCTGTTCAGGATGTCCTCGAATCCGCCACCGCCAAAGCCGCCACCCGGCCCGCCGCCGCTGCGGAAGGTATAATTCTCGAATCCGCCCCCCGGCCCGCCGCGGCCGGCGCCGCCGCCAGGGAAGCCCTGGAAGCGCGGCTTGCCTTCGGCGTCGATCTCGCCGCGATCGAACTGCTTGCGCTTCTCCTCGTCGCCCAGGATCTCGTTGGCCGAATTGATCTCGGCAAACCGCGCCGATGCCTTCGGATCATCCTTGTTGCTGTCGGGGTGGTGCTTCTTGGCGAGCTTGCGATAGGCGCTCTTGATGGCCGCAGCGCTGGCGCTTCGCGGCACCCCCAAGACCTCATAGGGGTCGCGCATCCGTCACGTCTCCTTACAGAAAGTCAGATACTAACCTATGGGCTCCCCGCCCGCTTTGCATTTCATCTGGGGAGTCCGTTGTATTTTTGCAACGGGTTCCTGATGGTCCCGGCTAGCTTTGCTGCCAGGGTTTGAGCGTCTGGATGTCCCAGCGCCCACGCTCGATACGGCACGCCGAGCCCTGCAGCCAGCGCTCCGTCTTGCCGTTGACGTAGCTCGCGAGGAAATCGCGGCACGTGCGGCCGTTGTCGGCCGTGTAGGACTTGGCGATCGGCGTCACCGAGCCGCGAGCGCCGGTCTGCGGATTCTGCCAGGGCTGGCTGGAATCCTTGCTCCCCCTGGTCAGCACGTCCGACGCGGCGTTGCGGGCAAAAGCGAGATCGGCTTCGGTCGGCTCGCGCTCGGGCGGCGGGCTGACCGCGCCGGTGATCTCCGCATCGTCCATCTTGGCAAAGGCCGTTTCAGGGCGAGACAGGCTGCAGCCGCCGCCGGACAGGCCGATTAGAATGAGTGTCAAAGCGGTGCCGGCATGACCGATCGCGGATAGGCCAAGTCGGACCGATGCCCTATATAGGACCGGACCCGGATGGACTTGCGCGCGCTTGGCCGCGGGTGAACGCAAAACTCGGACTCCCCAAAGACATGACCGACCCCACGAGCATCAAACACCAGACAACCTTAACATCCGGTACATCGGCCGATTTTACCCAGGCCGGCGAGCCGTTTGCGCTGTTTGCCGACTGGTTTGCGGAGGCCAGCAAGAGCGAGCCCAACGATCCGAATGCGATGGCGCTGGCGACGGTCGACGATAGCGGGTTGCCCGACGTGCGCATGGTGCTGATGAAGGGCTATGACCAGGACGGCTTCGTCTTCTACAGCCACAAGGCCAGCCAGAAGGGCCGTGAGCTCGCCGCCAATCCGAAGGCCGCGCTGCTGTTTCACTGGAAGTCGCTGCGCCGCCAGGTCCGCATCCGCGGCCTCGTGACGCCGGTGAGCGACGAGGAGGCCGACGCCTATTTCGCGACCCGGCCGAAGCAGGCGCAGCTCGGCGCCTGGGCCAGCAAGCAGTCGCAGCCGCTGGAGAGCCGGTTCGCGTTCGAGCAGGCGATCGCCAAGGTCGCCACGCAATACATCATCGGCGAGGTGCCGCGGCCGCCGGGATGGAGCGGCTGGCGCATCGCGCCCATCAGCATGGAGTTCTGGCACGACCGGCCGTTCCGCCTGCACGACCGCATCGAATTCCGCCGCGACGCCGCCGACCAGCCGTGGACCAAGGTGCGGATGTATCCGTGAGACATCGCCGAGCGCGCTAGCGCCCGGCTGCCGGCGTCTGATGCCTTGTCGGACGAATCGCCCGCGCGTGCGTGAATCGAGCGCCGCACCTGCAACCATTGTGGTAAGTTGATCCGTCCGGGATCGTGAGAGACCCAGTTCATGCCGACTCCTTCGAACCAGCCGCGGCGCACGATGCTGCTGACCGGCGCCAGCCGCGGCATCGGTCATGCCACCGTCATCCGATTCTCCTCCGCCGGCTGGCGCGTCATCACCTGCTCGCGGCATCCCTTCCCCGAGGAATGTCCGTGGGGCGCAGGTCCCGAAGACCACATCCAGGTCGACCTTGCCGATCCCGAGGACACGCTGCGGGCGATCGAGGAGGTCAAACAGCGCATGGACAGTGGCGAGCTGCATGCGCTGGTGAACAACGCCGCGATCTCGCCGAAGGGCGCCGGCGGCGCCCGGCTCGGCACCGTCGACACCGACCTCGACACCTGGAATCACGTCTTCCGCGTCAACTTCTTCGCGCCGATCATGATGGCGCGCGGCCTGATCAAGGAGCTGAAGGCGGCCAAGGGCTCCGTCGTCAACGTCACCTCGATCGCCGGCTCGCGCGTGCATCCCTTCGCCGGCGCGGCCTACGCGACCTCCAAGGCGGCGCTGGCGGCCCTGACCCGCGAGATGGCGTCGGATTTCGGCCGGGTCGGCGTCCGCGTCAACTCGATCGCGCCGGGCGAGATCGATACCTCGATCCTGTCGCCCGGCACCGAGAAGATCGTGCAGGAGCAGATCCCGATGCAGCGCCTCGGCACGCCCGACGAGGTCGCCAAGATCATCTACGTGCTGTGCACCGAGACCAGCTCCTACGTGAACGGCGCCGAGATCCATATCAACGGCGGCCAGCACGTCTGAGACCGTCGCCGCGGAGGGGCCTGCCCGTCTCCGGTTTGGTTCACGGCGGATTGCCGCGCGCGGCAAGTTCCAGATGGCCGTGCGAAGCGGCGATTAACACCGTTTCCGAAGATCGATTCGGCCGCCACAAACAAAACAGCGCTCCCGGAGGGAGCGCTGTTCAAGGGATGACATCGGCTGCTGAATTTCCGATCGTGGACTTTCGGGCGGCATTGCCGGGATACCGCTCGGCCGAGAACAGTCGTTCAGCCTTCGCACACCAGGCCACGAAGGATCTGCGCGGCGCGCCAGCGCAGGCGGTCGGACTCGACGTTGAGGGCGCTGGAGCAATCATCCTCGCGCTCGTCGTCATCGAGCTCGGCGCCGCAATAGCGGCAGGTGCGCGGCGACAGCGCATGGGCCACGACGATGTCGGCGCGGCTGCGTTGATAGTTGGCCAGCTCGATCACGTTGTTCGATGCCGTTATGCGTTTCTCAACCATTGCCGCCTCTTGGATAAGGCGCGATGAACGCGCCCTCGAGCTCTGCCTTGCATGCCACGCGCCGAGACGCTCGTAGTCGGTCATGCTCACGAGCAGATTTATCGCAGAGAAGTTTCGATCAAACGTTCAGGGTTCCCGTCAAATTTTACCTGAGGAATTGGGGCGGCTTTGCAGCGGCGTTGCGGCTGGCCTAACAAGTATTTCTGTTATGCGTTGCACGTTGCCGCTTGTGACACTTGCAGTGCATAGCGACTATCAGTCGGCGGCACGCGACCAACGAACATGTCGCCCACGCAGCTAACAACGGGGCACGAATGAGGCGCTGCGGATGGCGCTTTGCCGCAGCCTTCGCGCGGGCGAGCGGCCTGGGGCGGCCGGCGATTCCAGCTCGGCTGCGCTACAGCCACTTCTTCAATTTGAAGATGTAGTACGGCACGATCGCACAGATCAGCATCAGCACCAACGCCATCGGATAGCCGTGCACCCATTCGAGCTCCGGCATCATCTTGAAGTTCATGCCGTAGATCGATGCGATCAAGGTCGGCGGCATCAGGACCACCGCCATCACCGAGAACAGCTTGATGATGTTGTTCTGCTCGAGGTTGACGACGCCGAGCATCGCATCCAGCACGAAGGTGATCTTGCTCGCGAGGTAGGACGCGTGGTCGGTCAGCGAGGCGACGTCGCGCTGCATGGTCTTGAGCTGCTCGCGCATGTCCTTCGACCACTTCACGCCTTCGACCACCGCAGACAGGAAGGTGACGAGGCGGCCGATCGACACCAGGCTCTCACGCACCTTCGAGGTCAGGTCGCCCTTGCGCCCGATCGCGATCAGAATCTGCGAATATTGCTTGGCGTGTCCGTGACGCTCATTGTTCGGCTCGAAGATCTCGTGGCTGACCTGATCGATATCAGCCCCGACCTTCTCGAGAATGTCGGCGCAGCGGTCGATCACGGCGTCGAGCAGCTCCATCAGCACCATCTCGCCGGTGATCCCGGGCGCACAGTTGCGGGCGAGCTTGGCCTCCACCACCGCGAACGGGCGCGGCTGGTCGTAACGCACCGTCACCAGGCGGTGGCCCGCCAGGATGAAGGTGACTGCCGTGGTCCTCGGCATATCGGAGTCCGAGTGACACATCAGCGTGGCCGTCATGTAGCGGGCCCCGTTCTCGATGTAGAGACGGCTCGAGATCTCGATCTCCTGCATGTCCTCGCGGGTCGGCACCGCGATCCCGGCCAGCTTTTCCACGGCCCGGTCCTCGGCGCTGCTCGGGTTCACGAGGTCGACCCAGACCGCATTGTCGGGCAGAGCCGCGGGATCGGTGATCGCCAGCTTCTTCAGCGCGGCTTCGGACGGAACGAACACCGAGAACATGGACAAAACTCCGAATCGCGAAACGTGAATTTTCGGGGACGTAGCGGCGGGATGCTGCCGCCTTGTGACGCAGCTTGCGAGCCCGGTCCATGGGCTTTCTCGCGAAGGCCATGGTCTCAAGGGTAACGCCCCGGCGGAGAGACGATCGTGCCATTCGGAGCACAGCTGTGGATGACTGCCCGCATTTTTGCGGCAAAAAAGCAACAATCGCGGCGCTGCAGCGTGACCTGTGCGTGTATCGGCTGGAATTGAGAACGATTTTGACGATAATGGGACATGTGGAATCGCGCTGCAGTGGCGCGGCCGTACCATTGCAACGTCAGCTGTCAATTGGAATTGGTGACATGTCGCTGAAGGTGAAACTCGGACTCCTGGCCGCCGGCCTGATGCTGTCGGGCTGCATGCAGGCCACGACGTACGAGGCGACCAACACGCAGGCCTTCAAGCCGAAGGACAAGGAGCTTCTCGCGAAGATCCGCTACACCAACACGCCGGTGGCCGAGCCCTATCGGCGCGCGATCGTCGAGTATCACCGCAAGGAAGCCCCGGGCTCGATCGTCGTCGATTCCGACAGCCACTACCTCTATTACGTCCTCGATGGCGGCAAGGCGATTCGCTACGGCATCACCGTCGGCGAAGAGGCGATGGCGTGGTCGGGCATCGCGAAGGTCGGCGCCATGACCGAATGGCCGGCCTGGCATCCGACCAAGGGCGAGATCGAGCGCCTGGGCGTTCCGACCTTCGTCGCGCCGGGTCCCGACAATCCGATGGGCTCGCGCGCGATGTACCTCTATGCCAACGGCAAGGACACGCTGTTCCGCATCCACGGCACCAACCAGCCGGAATATATCGGCGCCTCGATCTCCTCGGGCTGCATTCGCCTGACGAACGAAGATGCGATCGACCTCTATAACCGGGTGAAGGTCGGCACCATCGTCGTGGTGCTGGATCCGAAGAAGGGTGATTCGCCCTACAAGCCGCAGATGGCGCTGCAGGGCGGCGGCACCTTCGCTGCGATGCAGTGAGCCCCGGCTGAAGCCGGTACGATATTCAAAAGCCGAGAAGCGCGTTTAGCAGCCTTTCCAAGGCGCCGGTCACCCGGCGCCTTTTTGTTTGGGGCTAGAACAATCCGCGGAACGGATCCCAGCCACGCCGGCCGTGATGGCGCTTCCGTGGAGCCGGCTTCGATGGCGAAGCCCGTTCCCCACTTGAGCTGTTCAGGGCGCGCTGGTCCCGCCCGGCTGTATTCCGTGCCTTGTCGGACGCTACGGTCGGCGCGCGCGTCTCTGCGGCGACGCGTCCGGACTTTTGCTGTTCAGGCGCAGACTTCGACGCGGTCTGCCGATTGCGGACCGTTCCGGCGGGCTTTGCGGCCGGAGGCTGCGCTTCCGTATCGGCCCGTCCGGAGCGGTCGTCAGCAGAAGGGCTCTGCGCGGTGGCCGGCGGCTCGGCCTTCTCGTCGGTACCGGCGCGACCGCTGCTGTTGTGTTCGGCGTCGGTGCTCGCGGTCTTCCGGACATTTTCGGTGCCAGCCTGCGCGGTCTCGCGTGACGGCGCGTCGTCGGGCCTGGCGGCGGGCATCAGGGGCGCGACCTTCGGCAGCGGGTCGAGCACGTCCCATTGGCAGATGCGGTAGTTGTTGCGGCGTTCGATCAGGTCGAGATGAATGTGATCCTCGTGGTACCAATCCGAATCGGGGCCGAGCACCGTGGAGAAATGGGTGCAGACCGCGTGCAGCACGGACTCGCGCAAATCGCGCGGCTGATTTCGGTCGGTGAGATCGATCATGCGGCCGTCGGCCAGCTTGAAGCCGTGGACGTCCAGCGCATTGGCACGGCCGTGCTCCGATAGCTGCGCGCCGCTGACATTGTTGCGGCCGCGGCACTGATAGGAATCGAAATTGTCGAGCGCAGTGACCGCGCTGCCGAGCCGTTCGGCCAGCGGCGCCACATCGTTGCGCACCCAGTTGACGACCGCGGTCGCCATCGGACAACGCATGGTCGCCGCAGGCGTCAGCGCCACCCTGCGCTTGTCAGGCAGCACCACCGCCTCCAGCCGCACCAGGTCCTCGCCGCCGCAGCCCCCGGGCCCCTTGATCGGCGGAATCGATGGCGCGATCGCGACCGCTTCGGTCAGGGCCAGCCTGCAGGCCGAAGGCGGCGGCGGGGCTTGGGCATCCACCTTTGGACCGGCGCTGGCCGCGTCGCGCGGAGCGGCATCCTCCCCCTTGGCCGCTGCCCGCGCCGGCGCATCGGCAGGCCGCGGCTGCGGAAGCGGCACCTTGGCAACACCGTCGGCCAGCTTCGCTGCGGCCTCGGCGGCCGTGGGCGGGCTGCGGTGCGCCGATTTCGCGGCCGCCGCCGGCGCCGCCATGAGCCAGCTCAATGCGATCGCCACGGCCACAGCGCTAACCATCACGCCCGGCGCGACGTCGTGGCCATCACAAGCCCATTTGCGTCGGGTGCGGCGCGCGCTAAAATTGACCAAAGAGACCAAAAGACCCTCGCTGCAAGCGAATACCGGAGGAACGACCTGATGCTTGGTTTGATGCAAGACTGGCCCCTGCTTTGTCACCGGATCATCGAGCATGCGGCGACAATCCACGGCTCCCAGGAGGTCGTGACCCGCTCGGTCGAGGGCCCCATCGTTCGCACCACCTATCGGCAAATCCACGACCGCGCTCTCAAGGTCTCGCAGAAGCTGACGCGCGACGGCATCAAGCTGGGCGACCGCGTCGCCACGATCGCCTGGAATACCGGCCGTCATCTCGAGGTCTGGTACGGCATCATGGGAGTCGGCGCGATCTGTCACACGGTCAATCCGCGCCTGTTTCCCGAGCAGATCGGCTGGATCATCAACCATGCCCAGGACCGCATCGTCATCACCGATCTGACGTTCGTGCCAATCCTCGAGAAGCTCGCCGACAAGCTGCCGAGCGTCGAGCGCTACATCGTGCTGACCGACGCCGCGCACATGCCGCAGACGACGCTCAAGAACGCCGTCGCCTACGAATCGTGGATCGGCGAGGCCGACGGCGACTTCGCCTGGGGCACCTTCGACGAGAACACCGCGGCCGCGATGTGCTACACGTCCGGCACCACGGGCGATCCGAAAGGTGTGCTGTATTCGCATCGGTCCAACGTGCTGCATGCGTTGATGGCCAATAGCCGGGATTCACTCGGTACGTCCGCAGCAGACACAATGCTTCCGGTGGTTCCGCTGTTCCATGCCAACAGCTGGGGCATTGCCTTCTCCGCTCCCTCGATGGGCACCAAGCTGGTGATGCCCGGCCCCAAGCTCGACGGCGCGTCCGTCTACGAGCTGCTCGACACCGAGAAGGTGACCTACACCGCCGGCGTGCCGACGGTGTGGCTGATGCTGCTGCAGCACATGCAGGCGCATAACCTCAAACTGCCGCATCTGAAGATGGTGGTGTGCGGCGGCTCGGCGATGCCGCGCTCGATGATCCAGGCCTTCCTCGACATGGGTATCGGCGTGCGCCATGCCTGGGGCATGACCGAGATGAGCCCGATCGGCACGCTCGCCACCCTGAAGCCGCCGTTCCTCGCCGCCGACGGCGACGCCAAGCTCGACGTGCTGCAGACCCAGGGCTTCCCGCCGTTCGGCGTCGAGATGAAGATCACCGACGATGCCGGCACCGAGTTGCCGTGGGACGGCAAGACCTTCGGCCGGCTCAAGGTGTCCGGGCCCGCGGTGTCGAAGGCCTACTACAAGGTCGACAGCAACATCCTCGACGATGAAGGCTTCTTCGACACCGGCGACGTCGCAACCGTCGACGAGCATGGCTACATGCGCATCACCGACCGCTCCAAGGACGTCATCAAGTCCGGCGGCGAATGGATCTCCTCGATCGACCTGGAGAATCTCGCGGTCGGCCATCCCGCGGTCGCCGAGGCTGCCGTCATCGGCGTCTATCATCCGAAATGGGATGAGCGCCCGCTGCTGATCGTGCAATTGAAGCCCGGCCAGACGACGACGCGCGAGGACATCCTGAAATACATGGAGGGCAAGATCGCCAAATGGTGGATGCCCGATGACGTCGCCTTCGTCGACGGCATTCCGCACACGGCAACGGGCAAGATCCTGAAGACCGCGCTGCGCGACCAGTTCAAGAGCTACCGCTTCCCCAACGCCGCAGCTTAGCAACAACTCCCGTTCCGCGCGAGACTCACGGCCCCTGCGCCCCCCGCTGGGGCCGTTTGCGTTCCGCGCAAAAAGTTCCATCGCCCTCGCCTCGACCAAAGGCGAATAGGAAGCCCATGGGCGGGTTCCTAAGGTCCGGCACCATAAAAAACGAGGGAACGCCACCATGCGAAAATCAATCCGCCTGCTGCCCTGGCTGCTGGGAGCATCACTGGTCGCCACGGCCGCTCATGCCGCCGGCAACAAGGTCGTGATCGGCGACATCGACGACATGTCCGGGCTCTATGCCGACGTGATCGGGCCGGGCGGCGTCGAGGCTGCAAAGATGGCGATCGAGGATTTCGGCGGCAGCGTGCTCGGCAACAAGATCGAGTTCATGGAGAGCGATCATCAGAACAAGCCGGACGTCGGCGCCCAGAAATTGCGCGAGTGGGCCGATCGCGACGGCGTCACCATGATCCTCGGCGGCTCCAACACGGGGGTCAGCCTCGCGATGGCCACCGCCGCCAAGGAGAAGAAAATACCGTTCATCGCGATCGGTGCCGCCGGCGCCTCGCTGACGGGCAAGGATTGCACGCCCTACACCGTCCACTACGCCTACGATACGACGTCGCTCGCCAACGGCACCGCCAAGACCATGGTCAGCCAGGGCGGCAAGAGCTGGTTCTTCCTGACCGCCGACTACGCCTTCGGCACCCAGTTGCAGGAAGCCGCGTCCAAGGTGGTCGAGGCCAATGGCGGCAAGGTGGTCGGAGCGGTCCGCGTGCCGCTCTCGACCTCGGACTTCTCCAGCTATCTGCTGCAGGCGCAGGGCTCGGGCGCGCAGGTTCTGGGCCTCGCCAATGCCGGCAACGACTTCACGAACTCGATCAAGGCCGCGGATGAATTCGGCATCGCCAAGACGATGAAGCCGGCGGCGCTGCTCGCCTTCATCAGCGACATCCACAGTCTCGGCCTGAAGACCGCGCAAGGTCTCTATCTCACCACCGGCTGGTATTGGGATCTCAACGACAAGACCCGCGCCTTCGCCAAGCGCTACTTCGAAAAGACCAAGCGCGAGCCGACCATGAACCAGGCCGCCTACTACTCGGCGACGACGACCTATCTCAACGCCGTGAAGGCGGCCGGCACCACCGACTCCGACAAGGTCATGGACCAGCTGCGCAAGATGAAGATCGACGACATGTTCACGTCGAACGGCAAGATCCGCGCCGACGGCCTGATGGAGCACGAGATGTACATCATGCAGGTCAAGAAGCCGGAGGAGTCGAAGTACCCCTGGGACTACTACAAGCTGATCCAGACGATGTCGGGCGAGGAGGCGTTCGGCAAGCTCGCCGACTCGGCCTGCCCGCTGGTGCATGGGCACTGAGCATCCGGCGCAGCCTGACCAAGGAAGCCGCGGCCCCTCCCTTTCGGCGGGGCCGTGGCGCTTGTGCCGCTGCGGCTTTGACGTGGCGCAAGATGGCAGTCTCGGCCGCATCTAGAAGATGGGCATGGGTTCAAGAGCGCGCGTCCCGGCTTCCACGACATGGCGCGACGTACCGTCGACGGTGCTGACGCTCGGGCTGGTATCGCTGCTGATGGACATCTCCTCGGAGCTGATCCACGCGCTGCTGCCGGTCTTCCTCGCCACCGTGGTCGGCGCCTCCACGGTGACCATTGGCCTGATCGAAGGCGTGTCCGAGGCTACCGCCGCAATCACCAAGGTGTTCTCCGGCGCACTGTCCGACCGCATCGGAAAGCGCAAGCTGCTGGTCGCAATCGGCTATGGGCTGGCGGCATTGACCAAGCCGGTGTTTCCGCTCGCCGGCACATCCTGGCAGATCCTCGCCGCGCGCTTCGTCGACCGCATCGGCAAGGGCATCCGCGAGGCGCCGCGCGACGCACTGATCGCCGACGTCACGCCGGAAGGCATCCGCGGCGCGAGCTACGGCCTGCGCCAGGCGCTCGACACGATCGGCGCCTTTGCCGGTCCCCTCCTCGCAGTGGCGCTGATGGCGCTCTATGCCAACGACTTCCGGGCGGTGTTCTGGTGGTCGGCGCTGCCGGCCACGCTTGCCGTGCTGCTGATCCTGTTCGGCGTGCGCGAGCCGGTGGAGACAGCGCCTGCGCCGCACCCCGGCTGGCCGGTCCATGCGCGCGAGCTGCGCCGGCTGCCATCAGCCTACTGGATCGTGGTCGCCATCGGCGCGGTGTTCGCGTTGGCCCGCTTCAGCGAGGCGTTCCTGGTGCTCAAGGCGCAGGCCGACGGCCTCGCTCTCTCCCTCATCCCGTTGGTCTACGTGCTGATGAACCTGATCTATGCCGGCGTCGCCATGCCCGCCGGCATCCTCTCCGACCGCATCGGCCGCAACAACGTGCTGACCTGCGGCCTCGGGGTGCTGACAGCCGCCGACCTGACGCTGGCCTTCGTGCCCGGCCTGATCGGCACCGCGATCGGCGTCGCGCTGTGGGGCCTCTACCTCGGGCTGTCGCAGGGGCTGTTGTCGGCGATGGTCGCCGATACCGCCCCGCCGGACCTGCGCGGCACCGCGTTCGGCCTGTTCAACCTTGTGACCGGCGCTGCGCTGCTGGTCGCGAGCCTGCTGGCGGGATGGCTGTGGCAAGCCTATGGGTCGCAGGCGACGTTCGCGACCGGCGCGGCATTCTCCGTCGCAACCATCCTATTGATGCTGACGGCCTTGCGCGCCCGCCCCATCCCAAGCGCCTGACGCAGTCAACGGATCAACCGCCCTCTCCGGGCCAGACCCCTCTTGAATTTAGCCCCTCCGCGTGGTCTCACACGGATGACCCGGCCGCCCGGCGCAACGCAGGCAGCGGCCCAACCCGGCAGTTCCTGACACGATGGCACGCAGGTTTCACGCCCCCTATCTGTCGGAGCCCATCTCCAGCCTCGCGACCTGGACCCGCAATCTGGCGGTGTTCTCGGTCGTCGCCGTGCTGGTCTCGATCCTGATCCTGCGCTTCGATTTTCTGGAGATGAAGCCGGCGCTGGCGACGTTCTTCGGAGCGCTGGGGCTTGCCGTGCTGTCGATCCTGCTCGGGCTCGCGGCCTTCGTCGCGATCTGGCGCAACGGCAGCCGCGGCATGAGCCGGATCCTGCTCGCCTTCATGATCGATGCCGTGGTGCTGGCCTATCCGGCCTACCTCGCGCTCCAGTACCGCAAGCTGCCGAAGATCTACGACATCACCACCGACCCGATCGATCCGCCGCGCTTCGAGGCCTTGGCGCCGCTGCGCAACGGCGACGGCACCAACACGGCCGTGTATGCCGGGCTGTATTCAGCCGAGCAGCAGCAGAAATTCTATCCGGACATCGAGCCGGTGCAGATCGAGCTGCCGCCCGATCGTGCCTATGCGATCGCGCTGAAGCTGGTCAACCGGCGCAAATGGTTCGTGGTCGACGAGCGCGCGCCGCAGCCGCCGCGCCGCGTCGGCCGCATCGAGGCGGTCGCACGCACGCCGATCATGGGCTTTCGCGAGGACATCTCGATCCGGATCCAGCCCGACGGCGAGGATTCCCGCGTCGACGTCCGCTCCGCCTCGCGCTATTTCGAGTCAGATATCGGCAGCAACGCCGCGCGCGTGACCAAGCTGATCGAGGATCTCTCCAGCGCCGGCGAGGCCGAGGCGCAGAAGCCGGTGAAGAAGGTGACGCCGCCGCCCATGGCGGCGAAGGGGAATGCGAAGACGGTGAAGAAGTGAGAGGCGAATTGCGAAGAGGGAGGAGCGAATAGGGAATGAAATCGGTCCCCGCTCGCGCTCTTGCCCTGCTCGCTATTCGCTCCTCCCTGTTCGCTATACCAGCCGATACGTCCCGCCGATCACCGGATCGCCTTCCGTCGCGACCACGCCGCGGGCGACGAGGTCTTCCAGATGCGCCAGCACGGAATAGCCGGCCGCCGTGGTGAGCCGCGGATCGATGCCGATATAGATCGCGCGCACCATGGTCGGGATGTCGGCCTCGCCCTTGGCGAGGCGATGCAGGATCGAGGCTTCGCGCGCCTGGCGATGGCGCATCAGGAAGCGCGTGTAGCGCGGTCCCTCCGGAATTTCCGGTCCGTGGCCTGAGAAATACAGCTCCTCGGGCCGCGCGGCGAGCCGCTCCAGCGAAGCCATGTAGTCGACCATCGAACCGTCGGGCGGCGCCACGATCGAGGTGGCCCAGCCCATCACGTGATCGCCGACGAAGGTGGTGCTACGCGCGCCCCAGGCGAAGGCGAGATGGTTGGCGGTATGACCGGGTGTCGCCAGCGCCTCGAGCTGCCAGCCCTGCCCCTCGATCACGTCACCATCGGCAACGGTGACATCGGGCGCGAAGTCCCGATCGACGCCGGATTCCGGGCTGTGCTTCTCGCTCTCGTAGCGCGGCCGCGACGCGCGATGCGGGCCCTCGGCATAGACGGTGGCGCCGGTCGCGGCCTTGAGCCGGCCGGTGTTCGGCGAGTGATCGCGGTGGGTGTGCGTCACCAGGATGTGCGTGACGGTCTCGCCTCTGACGGCATCGAGCAGCGCCTGCGCATGGGCCTCGTTGTCCGGACCCGGATCGATGATCGCGACGTTACCGGTGCCCACGATGTAGCTGACGGTACCGGTGAAGGTGAACGGGCTCGGATTGTTGCAGAGGACGCGGCGAATGCCCGGACGCACCTCCTCGACGACTCCAGCTGCAAGCGGGAAGTTGCGGTTGAATGGGACGTCTTCCTCGGCCATCTGCTGCCCTTAACTCTGCGCGGGCGCTTGAATGGCCCGCTTCCTCCGGCGTCATGCCCCGCGCAGGCGGGGCATCCGGTACGCCCTGGCATATCGGCTGATCACTCTCGTCTCGGCATACTGGATCGTCCGCTTGCGCGGACGATGACAGTTGAGGACTCAGGGCCCGTCCCCAAGATCGACCAGGCGAATTAGAAGAACGCCTGATTAGAAGAACGCCTGGATGCCGGTGATGGCGCGGCCGAGGATCAGCGCGTGGACGTCGTGCGTGCCCTCGTAGGTATTGACCGTCTCGAGGTTGGCGACGTGGCGCATCACCTGATACTCGATCGAAATGCCGTTGCCGCCGTGCATGTCGCGGGCGACGCGGGCGATGTCGAGCGCCTTGCCGCAATTGTTGCGCTTGACGATCGAGATCATCTCCGGGGCCATCTTGCCCTCGTCCATCAGCCGGCCGACGCGCAAGCTTGCCTGCAGGCCAAGCGCGATCTCCGTCTCCATGTCCGCAAGCTTCTTCTGCACCAGTTGCGTGGCGGCCAGCGGACGGCCGAACTGCTTGCGGTCGAGCGTGTACTGGCGGGCGCGATGCATGCAGTCCTCGGCGGCGCCGAGCACGCCCCAGGAGATGCCGTAGCGGGCGCGATTGAGGCAGCCGAACGGCCCTTTCAGGCCGGACACGTTGGGCAGCAGCGCGCTCTCCGGCACCACCACGCCGTCCATCACGACCTCGCCGGTGATCGAGGCACGCAACGAGAGCTTGCCGCCGATCTTCGGCGCCGACAGCCCCTTCATGCCCTTCTCGAGGATGAAGCCACGGATCTGGTTGTCATGCGCGGCCGACTTCGCCCACACCACGAACACGTCGGCGATCGGCGCGTTCGAGATCCACATCTTGCTGCCGGTCAGGCGGTAGCCGTCGGCGACCTTCTCGGCGCGGGTCTTCATGCCGGCCGGATCGGAGCCGGCATCCGGCTCGGTGAGGCCGAAACAGCCGACCCATTCGCCGCTGGCGAGCTTCGGCAGGTACTTCTTGCGCTGGCTCTCGTCGCCATAGGCGTAGATCGGATACATCACCAGCGAGGACTGCACCGAGTTCATCGAGCGGTAGCCGGAATCGACGCGCTCGATCTCGCGTGCCACGAGGCCATAGGCGACGTAGCTCGCATTGGCGCAGCCATATTCCTCCGGCAAGGTGATGCCGATCAGGCCGAGCTCGCCCATCTCGTTGAAGATCTCGCGATCGGTCTTCTCGTCGAGATAGGCCTTGGTCACGCGCGGCAGCAGCTTGTCCTGGGCATAGGCGCGCGCGGTGTCACGCACCATGCGCTCGTCCTCGGTCAACTGCTCGTCCAGCAGGAAGGGATCGTCCCACTGGAAGCTCGACTGGGCCGGCTTGTCCTTTGCCTGAGGGCGCGCGCTCATGAATGGTCCTTTCGCGTCTCGCTGCGCACGGGTCGCAGCAGTCTAGAGGTTAAATCCTGGAAGTTCAGCCTTCAAGCCGCTCGTTGGCGACGATCTCGATGCCGAAACCCGACAGGCCCTTGTAGTCATGCGCTGACGACGTCAGGTTCCGGATCGAGGTCACGCCGAGATCACGCAGGATCTGCGCACCGACGCCGACCTCGCGCCACTGCCGATGGCGATCGGCCTCCGCGGTATGCGGCTCTTCGACCGGCTCGACGGGAACGCCGGCCGCGCCGTCGCGCAGATAGATCAGCACGCCGCGACCGGCCTGCTTGAAGTGCTGCAGCACCGCCTGGATACGCTGCGGGCCCGCGATCAGATCCTTCACGATGTTGGGCTTGTGCAGCCGCGTCAGCACATTCTTGCCGTCGCCGATGCCGTTGTAGACGAACGCGGCGTGGGTGATCGGATCGAACGGCGAGCGGTAGGCGAAGCCCTGCAGCGGCCCGATCGGGCTGTCGGTCGTGAACGTCGACACCCGCTCGATCAGCTTCTCGCGCGCCTGCCGGTAGGAGATGAGATCGGCGATGGTGACATGCTTGAGATTGTGGGCCGCGGCGAAACGAACGACCTGCTCGCCCTTCATGACCGTGCCGTCATCGTTCATCAACTCGGAGATGACGCCGACCGGCGGCAGCCCCGAGAGCTTGCAGAGATCGACCGCCGCCTCGGTGTGGCCCGAGCGCAGCAGCACGCCGCCGTCGCGCGCGATCAGCGGGAAGATATGGCCGGGCCGCGCAAAATCATTGGCGCCGGCATTGGGATTGGCGAGCGCGCGACAGCAGGAGGCACGCTCCTCGGCCGAGATTCCGGTGCCACCGTCCGGCTTGTAGTCGATCGAGACGGTGAACGCCGTGGTGTGATTGGAATCATTGTGCGCGACCATCGGGTCGAGCCGCAGCCGCCGCGCGTCGTCGGCCGTGATCGGCGCGCAGACGATGCCGGAGGTATGGCGAATGATGAACGCCATCTTGTCGGGCGTGCAGAGCGAGGCGGCGACAATGAGATCGCCCTCGCCCTCGCGGTCGTCGTCATCGGTCACGACGACCATCTCGCCCTTGGCGAAGGCGTACAGAACTTCCTGGATCGAGTCGGCCATTGCAAGTCTCGCTGCTTTTCCGGGCTGCTTTAGCCGGGATCGCAGGCGCGCGCCAGAGCGGCGGAATCGCCGCGCGAAGGTCGCCTTCCCCGGGAAAAGGACCTGCCCTGCCAGGACAAGCGCCCTGGTATCTGTTTAAAGTCGCCTCAAATCGAGAACAAGGGAGCCGCGCCTCATGGCCGCATTCGATTTTGCACCCCTCCTCAGCCCCGGCCTGCCCACGCCGGCCGCGCGCTGGACGGGACTCGCAAAATACAGCTTCGTCGGTGGCAACAACGACGCCGACGCCGTGCCCGTGGAGGGCTTGCGCGCGGCTGCCGACGCCGTGCTCGCCCGCGAGGGACGCGCGCTCGCCACCTACGGCCTCGCGCATGGGCCTCAAGGCTACCGGCCGCTGCGGGACTTTCTTGCCGCCAAGCTGACGCGGGACGCGGGCATGTCGGCGCGCGCCGACGACATCATGATCCTGTCCGGCTCGCTGCAGGGCCTCGACCTCGTCAACCAGGCGCTGCTCACGCGCGGCGACACCGTGCTGGTCGAGCAGGACAATTACCAGGGCACGCTGACGCGGCTGGCGCGACTGGGCGTCAAGGTCATCGGCATCCCGCTCGACCGGGACGGCATGCGAACCGATGCGCTGGCGACGGTGCTGGCCGATCTCAAGGACCGCGGCATCCGGCCGAAATACATCTATACCATTCCGACGGTGCAGAACCCGACCGGCACCATCATGCCGGAAAGCCGGCGGGCCGAGCTGCTGTGGCTGTCGCGCGCCTATGGCGTACCGGTGTTCGAGGACGACTGCTACGCCGACCTGATCTGGGAGGGCAAACGGCCCCGCGCGATCCACGGCATGTCCGATCATGGCGGTGTGATCCACCTCGGCTCATTCTCGAAATCGGTCGCGCCCGCGCTGCGGGTCGGCTTCCTGGTCGCGCCCTGGGAGATCATGTCGGTGCTGCTGGCCCTCAAGACCGATGCCGGCTCGGGCGCGCTGGAACAGATGGTGCTGGCGGAATATTGCAGACCGCATTTCGCGACCCACGTGCCGCAGTTGGTGCGGGGCCTGCGCGCCAAGCTGGACACCCTGATCGAGGCGCTCAACGCGGAGTTCGGCACCTCCGCCGAGTTCGCGCCACCCAAGGGCGGGATCTTCCTCTGGGTCAAGCTGCCGGATCAGGTTGACGCGATGAAGCTGTCACAGGCAGCGCTCAAACGCGGCGTCTCGATCAATCCGGGACCGGAATGGTCCACCGACGCCGCGCATGCGCGGAGCCGCCTGCGGCTGTGCTTCGCCAGCCCCTCGCATCAGGAGATCCGCGAGGGCATCGCAGTGCTCGCCGATGTCTGCCGGGAGGAGTTCGGCGTGCCGCTCCGCTCGTCCAATGTAGAGCGGACGCGCGCGATCGAGTGATTTGCGCGCCGCTCACCGCACCGAAAAGGGCGACTGATAGGGCCGCCCGAACGGCACGCCATTGATCACCGTCTGCACCGGCTTGAGCTGCAGCTTGCCGTCGCGCTTGTTGCCGCGGGTATCGACGAAGCTGACGGGCCCCTCGACCAGGTCCATGATTGCAACGTCGGCCGGCGCGCCTACCTGCAACGTGCCGATCTTCGGCGCACGGTTGATGATCTTGGCCGGCACAGAGGTGGCCATGCTCACCACCTGCTCCAACGAAAATCCCATCGCGATGAATTTCGCCATCACGTTGGGCAGGAACGGCATGCCCGGACTGTTGCCGGAGAACACATGGATGTCGGAGGAGATCGTGTCCGGGCCGCAGCCGCCGGGGATTGCGACTTCGGCCACGGTGAAATCGAAGCTGCCGCCGCCGTGGCCGACATCGAACAGCACGCCGCGCTGCTTGGCGGCGAGCGCCGCGGGCAGCAGCTTGCCGTCCTGGACGATGTTGGTGAAGGCGCCGCCCATATTCGGCGCGCCGGAATAGGCATGGGTCAGGATGTCGCCGGGGCGCAGCAGGTCCAGGATCTGTGACATCAGCTCGCCGGTCTCGACGCCACCGATATGCACCATCATCCGCGCCGGCCAGCCGCACAGCTCGCAGGCCTTGATGGCACGCTTCAGCGGCTCGATCCCGTGCTTGAAGATCACGTTCTCCGACATCCGCACCTTGACCCCGAGCAGGAAGTCCGGGTTCTCCGCCAGCGCCATGGCGCAGGCGTCGACCTGCGCGTTGTCGATGTTGTAGAGCTCGGCCACCGGGAACGCCGACAGGCCGTTGTTGGCGATGTGGACGAAGGCGTAGATGCGTGCCCGCGACTGGGCGGTGATGAAGCGGCGCAGCGCCGCCAGATTGTTCACACCGGCGTCGCCGGCCGAGACGACCGTCGTGGTGCCCTGGAATTGCACCAGTTCGTCCGGGGGAATCCCGATCGCCGAACCATAGGGGTAGACGTGACTGTGGAGATCGATCAGGCTCGGCGTCACCAGCCGGCCGTTGGCGTCGATCGACCGCAGCGCCCGCTCGGCCGGTATCTCGGGCTCGACCGCTTCGACGACGCCCCAGCGGATCCCGATGTCGCGCCTGCCTCGGAGCGACTGGCTGGGATCGATCACGTCGCCGCCCTTGATCACCAGATCGAACTTGTCGGCCGGCCCCATCGCGGCGCCGGCGGGACCCGATAGCGCGGCCATGGCGGCCGCTCCGGACGACAGCAGGAATTTGCGGCGCGACAGCGCAGACATGGTCAGCCTCCCCACGCTTGTTTGTAGTTGCGGGGAGCATGCGCCTTGTCCCCCTCGCCAGCAAGGCCGGCCCGGAAAGAATGAGACTTTGTGCCAACGATCTCGGCGCAGGTCTGTCGTTGCGCCGTTGACGCAGTGCATTAAGATGTCACGGCAGTCATCCCCGCGAGACCGCATGATTTCGATCTCCCGCCCTCTCATCGCAATCGTCCTCTGCGCATCATCAGCGTCTGCCGCCCGGGCCGACGACACCGTCGAGGTCGCCCGGACCTGGGGCCTGATCGGAACCTGGGCCGCCGACTGCAGCGCACCGCCGGTCAAGGGCCGCGGCGCCATCATCTCCTACGAAGTCACTGACGATCGTCACCTGATCTATCGTCGTGACCACGATCCGTCCGACGTCAACCAGGTGGCGAGCGCACGCGTCGAGGCGGACCAGACGCTGGTGCTCTCGATCGTGCTGCCCAAAGCGCGCCAGACGCGAGAGAACGGGATCACCCGGACCGCCGACGGCAACATCCGCTCCGTGTTCAATCGCGGCGAGGACGACAGCTACACCATTCGTGACGGCCGCTTCGTTGCCAACGGCAAGCCGACGCCAGCGCTCAGGAAATGCGACTGACGCGGCGGGCTCGAGGGGGCGCCGCGATTCGCCCGCGAGCTTGAAGACCAAATCTGAACGTGCATTCAGCAACTTCGTGGAAGTTCCTGCGGAACGTTCTTTCACACTTCAAGTTGATCCCGCACTTTCATTCTGGAGGACAACATGAAGAAAATCGCTCTCGCGCTCGCTTCCCTGGCGGTCGTCGCGCTCGCGGCACCGTCGATCGCCAATGCCGAGACCGTGGTCATCAAGCGTGGCGGCCATCACTACCACCACGGCTGGGATCGGTCCCGCGCCGAATACCGCATGCATCGTGAGTACCGGCCTCACCGTTATGTCCGGCCCTTCCACCGCCATCACGATCGCACCGTGATCATCCGGCGCGACTGATCTGCAACTTCGACACAGCAATGGCCCCGCAAGGGGCCATTTTCTGTGGCGTTCGTTCTGACGCCCGTTCTTGCAGGGCTTCGCGTGGTCGTCAGCGGTCCCAGTCCGGCGCAAAGGCCGGATTGACGAAGCGCTTGTCCTTCGGGAGGGACGCGATGGTGGCGCGATCCTCATCGTCGAGTTGAAGCTTCATCGCATCCCAGTTCGCACGCTGACTTTCCGGGCGCGCTGCCTTGGGGATCGCCGCCACCCCATCCTGGTCCAACAGCCATTTCAGCGCGACCTGGGCGGCGCTGGCGCCATGCTTCCTGCCGATGGCCCCAAGCGTCTCGTCGGCGGCGGCCCGTCCCTGCGCCAGCGGGCAATAGGCCACCAGGGGAATCGAGCGGCCCGCCATGTAGGCCATCAGCTTCGACTGGTCGAGCATCACATGATATTCGACCTGATTGCAGGCGACAGGTGCTTGGATCTCCTCGACCGCCTGCTTCAGCAGCGCGACGGTGAAGTTGGCGACGCCGATCGCGCGCGTGCGCCCCTCCTCCTTCAGCTTCAGCAGCGTCTCCAGGGCGGCGGGCAGGTTCATCCCCTTGGCCGGCCAGTGGATGAGATAGAGATCGACGAACTCCAGCCGGAGCTTCTTGAGGCTCGTGTCGAAGGCACGGCGGATCGCATCCGGCGCGAGGTTCTCCGGCCAGACCTTGGTGGTGACATGCAATTCGGCGCGCGGCAGATTGGTCGCCGCAAGTGCAGCACCGATCGCGTCCTCATTGGCGTACATCTCGGCGGTGTCGATGTGGCGGTACCCGAGCGCAAGCGCGCTCTCGACGGCCTCGCGGCAGACGGTGCCCTGCATGCGAAAGGTGCCGAGCCCGAGCTTGGGCAGGCGGATACCCTGGGTGTCGATGGCGTTCATGAAATCTCCTGGAATCGCGCGAGCCGCTCGCCAGCGAGCGCCGGCGGCAGCCTCGAAACATCAAGACCTTGGCGGGAAGTGCTCAGCTTGCCTTCGCTCCGCTTGCGAGTTCAAGCAAGCCGGCATCCACCTCGATCAAGATGTCGGGAGCGAGGTTCCTGGACGCAACAGGCGCGCGGGTAGACCCGCCGATCAGCGCCAGTTGCAGATGCCGCCGCTGCCAGGCCGGCACGGCCAGGTCTGAATGCGCGTATCCATCGCCTGCGCGTCGAGCGGATTGCCGCGCCGATGGACGAGCTTGGTGCGGGCGGCGCCGCGGGGCCGCTCGGCCGTCCTCGTGCCATGAGTCCGCCGGGTGGCGACGGCGCGCGGGATGCCGGAACTGACGTCGGGGTCAACAGCAGAACGGACCGCGACCGCAGGTCGGTCTGTTTTGGCTTCGATGGGCACAGGTTCGAAATGCGCCTCGGGGCCGAGCGGCTCCGGCGACAACACGGCCTTCGACAAATCGAGCTTGAGGAAGTCACCCGGCTGATAGGCCCCTGCCACAGCATCGGTCGCTGCGAGCAACACGGCGCACGTAATCGTGCCGACAACAGCTCTCAACACCATCCCATCCTCCCGTTCCCCCGCGTAACGCCCACTTACGCGCGCCCCTGCCATGAGATCTCCGCGCGCCCGCTGACGGCAAAGGCGCACGGCTGCAAGAACCGGCTGCGAGCGCCTGAGTTCGCGCCACGCATCATGTTCGATGATCGACCGTTATCAGTTCGGAGAAAGCGCCCGCCAACCGCCGGTCGTTCGACGCATCATAGCCAAAGTTCCGCGCTCGTCTCTCATGTAGGTCACGGCGCCGTCATTTCCAGGCCCAAAACTGCTGATCACGGTTACCGCTGTGCACGCAAACGGGCGCTCGCGAGATAAGTCATACTAATTCGAGGAATCGATTCTGATGCGGCAGCGTAGCCTCTCGGCGACGCCCGGCGCGATATGCATGACGCCGGGCTTGGCCGCGAACTCGCCGTCGAAATTGAGCGGACTAGCGAAACCGCGCCACGGCTCGATGCACAGGAACGGCACGCCGCCGGGCTTCGACCAGATTCCAAGCTGACGAAAATTATCCCAGGCTAACTCAAGCGCCGGTCCCCTGGTTCCGACGAGGCGAACCGAACGGCTGGCCGGCTGATCGAGGATCACGGCATCATCGTCGAACAGACGTTCGCTCAACGGGAGAACGCGCCCCTCGATCGGTGAGGGCTCCGGCCGCTCGCGCAGCAAACCGCCGGTCAGACGGCGGATCGGCGCCAGCTCAGGCTCTGCAAAAATCAGCCGATAGCTCTCCTTCGGCTGGCCGGGGAGCAGCGGCCAGTTGAAGGCGGGATGGCCGCCGAACGAGGCGGGCAGCATCTCCGCACCGGGGTTGGCGATCTCGACCGCCACGTCCAGCGCGTCAACGGCGATCCGGTAGCTCACCGTGAGACGGAAGGCGAACGGATAGCGCACCCGCGTCGTCTCGTCGTCGGTCAGTTGCAACACGCACGACTCGGCCCCGCGCTCCAGCCAGGTGAAACGCAGGTCGCGGGCGAAGCCGTGCTGGGTCATCGGATAGGTCTGGCCGCGGTGGTGGAGCTGGTCATTCTTGAGTCGGCCGACGATTGGAAACAGCCATGGCGCATGGCGCGGCCAGGCGCCTCCGGCCTGCCAGAGCAACTCCAGGCCCCCGGCCGTCTTCAGCGAGCACAGCTCGGCGCCATCAGCCTTGACCGAGGCGGTGATGCCGCCCGCGCCGATCGTGTGAAGGTCGTCGCTCATCTGCCGTCACCCTCGTCGCAAAGAGATCACACGAGGTGATGCCGGATCGCGGCAGCAACGTCCAGGGTGCGGTTCATCACCAGCGCGGAGACCACCGCCACAAGCACAGGGGACGGGGATGTCGAACACGCGGCCGAAGCCGAGGATATCGCCGCGTTCATAGGGCCCGCGCGGTGTCCGAAGGGTAGGCAACCCGCGCCAAATCTTCGTGCAGGCCGCCGCTTGCCGGACCTGATCATTCGTGTACGAATGACCGAAACCGGCTTGATGCTGCGCCGCGTGCAGGCGCAAACTGCCGCAAATGCTTTGCCAGGAGAGAAGGATATCCCGATGGCCCATGACGCGCCGCAAGCAACCGGTCCCAGCAAGCTGGTCATCCGCAACATCGGCCTCATGCTGTCCGGTGCCCTGGAACGGCCCATCCTGGATGCCGACACGATCGTCGCCGAGAACGGCAAGATCACGGGAATCGGCCGCTTCAAGGACGTCGACACCGAAGGCGCGACGACCATCGTCGATGCCCATGGCACGACGGTGGCGCCAGGCCTGATCGACAGCCATGTTCATCCGGTCGCCGGCGACTGGACGCCGCGGCAGAACCAGAGCAACTGGATCGATTCCTATCTGCATGGTGGCGTCACCACGATGATCTCCGCCGGCGAGGTGCACATGCCCGGCCGGCCGCGCGACGTCGTCGGCCTGAAGGCGATGGCGATCTTCGCGCAGCGCGCATTCTGGACGCTCCGTCCCGGCGGCGTGAAGGTGCATGCCGGCGCGCCAGTGATCGAATGCGAGATGGTCGAGGACGACTTCAAGGAGCTCGCCGCCGCCGGCGTCAAGCTGCTCGGCGAGGTCGGCCTCGGCGGCGTCAAGGACGGCCCGACCGCGCGCAAGATGGTCGGCTGGGCGCGCAAATACGGCATCCAGAGCACCATTCACACCGGCGGTCCGTCGATCCCCGGCTCCGGCCTGATCGACAAGGACGTCGTGCTGGAGGCCGGCACCGACGTCATCGGACACATCAATGGCGGCCACACCGCGCTGCCCGACGATCAGATCCGCTGCATCTGCGAGGGCTGCAAGGCGGGGCTCGAGCTGGTGCACAACGGCAACGAGCGCTCGGCGCTGTTCACCTTGCGCACCGCGCGCGAGATGAACGATCTCCACCGCGTCATCCTCGGCACCGACGCGCCGGCCGGCTCCGGCGTGCAGCCGCTCGGGATCCTGCGCATGGTCTCGCTCTTGTCCTCGCTCGGCGATGTCCCGGCCGAGATCGCGTTCTGCTTCGCCACCGGCAACACCGCGCGGATGCGCGAGCTCGATTGCGGCCTGATCGAGGTCGGCCGCTCCGCCGACTTCGTCATCATGGACAAGGCGCAGCACTCGCCGGCCAAGACCCTGCTCGACAGCGTCCAGCTCGGCGACCTCCCCGGCATCGGGATGACCATCATCGACGGCATCGTCCGCACCCAGCGCAGCCGCAACACGCCGCCGGCGACGAAAATTCCGGAGATCGTGGCGAAGTAGTTGCCACAAGCTTCGTCATTGCGAGCGCAGTGTTCGTGAATGCGCCCTCTCCCCTTGTGGGAGAGGGCATGCAGGACGGAGCAGAAATCTCGGTCGGGTGAGGGGTATCTCCATTGGCGCTAACTTACTAAATTAACGCTTGGTATTCTCGTTTTCTTGGCGGCTCTTGGAGATGGCGTTGAATGTTCCGCGCAGCGGCCCGCAACGTTTGCACGTCGGGTTTGGGGATGACGGCGTCGACGAGGGCCTCGACGATCAAGCGCAATAGGCGCCAGACGCCGTTCTTCACGCGGCCTCCCGGCGGGGAGAGTCCCCGAGATGTTCCGCGATGAGCGGCTCGGTCAGCAGCGCCAGCAGAAGATGACAGAGGATGTGCGCTCTCGCACTCCTGGGATCCTCGCCCGGTGGTCGCGCGAGGCCGATACTGCTCTTGAGATGCTTGAAGGCGATCTCGATGCGCCACCGCAATCGATAGAGGCTGCTGATTGCTGGAAGTGGATATTCATCGCGATCGAGCGAGGTGATGATGATGACCCATTCGGCCGCGACCAACGTCTCGGGCTGCAGCTTGCGGCCCATGTCTCGTGCCCGGCGCGTGATCTTTTCGATCGTGGCATCGCGCGCCTGCTTCGGCTTTCGGATCGCCACCAGACGTAATGCGATAGGCTCTTTCGCCGAAGCCTTGATCCAGACGGGCCGATCAACCAGTCCCTTGCCACGCGACTTTTTTAGCAGAGCAATGAGATCGAGACGGTTCGCGTCGGCGTCGAGCCAACGAGCGCCATTCCATTTGGCGCGCACTACGATATCAGCGCTTTCAGCAAGCACCTTGGCGACCCGATCGGGCTGCAGATAGGCACGATCGCCGACGCGAATTTCGCCCGGCACGACACCGGCGCGATCGATGACCTCGCCCTCGCTCTCATCCGTCAGTTCGAAGGCGGTGAAGCGTTCGCTCGCCAGATCGAAGGCTGAATGTATCCGCCATACGCCGCCGGATTCGCGATCATTGCGGCCGGCTTTTGCCACCGCCGTGGCATCCACAAGACGGACCGGTCGGCCTTTCGCCGCGGCCAGGCAGGTCTCACCTGCGCTCCCAACGAGCAGCCGGCTGACCAGTTGTTCGAGCCAATCCGCCGAGTTGCGTAGCCGCTTGAGAAGCGCGACATTCGACAATGAGGCAAGTCCCATCGCCTCAGCCCATGCGGCGGTCAATCGCAGCCCGCGCGTCCCCCAACAATACGCGAGCACCAGCCGCAGCTGATCCACGGCACATTCGACCTTGCGGGCTCGTTTGAAAGCCCCAAATTCCCGAGCCTCATACTCAAGCAGGTCAGCGCCGCCCAACCGAGCGATAGTGCGCAGCCATTCGGCGTTCGAAAGCGATTCGTCAGTCACTCGACCGAGGAATCATCCATTTCCGGCAGCAAAATGGTAAGTTAGCGCCAATGGGGGTATCTCTCCGCGAGTCTCGCTCGCCGAGAGATACTCCTCACCCAATCGCGAATGTGGATGGACCGGAGATGCCCTCTCCCACAAGGGGAGAGGGTGCTGTATCGGGCTGCGCTCATAGCGACTGAGCAAACAAGTAGGGTGGGCAAAGCGACGCCGCCAGGCGGCGCGTGCCCATCATGTGCAGATGCGCTCTCGGTGAGAATGGTGGGCACGCTTCGCTTTGCCCACCCTACGCGGGCGGTTTGCAACAGCTATTTCAGCCGGCTCAGCAGCGACAGCAAGCTCTCGCGCTCTCTCGCATCCAGCGGCGCCAAGGTCTCCTTGGAGATCGCGAGCGCCAGCGGCGCGGTCTTCTCCGCGAGCTGCTGACCCGCGCGGGTCAGGCTCACCAGTAGCCGGCGGCCATCCTGCGGATCCGGGCTGGTCTCGGTGAGACCGCGTGCGGTCAGCCGGTCGATCACGCCCTTGATCGTCGCGACGTCCATCGCCGTGAACCGTCCCAGCTGGTTCTGCGAGCACGGTCCGGTCTCGACCAGCTTCGACATGGCCGCCCATTGCGTCGGCGTCAGGTTGCTGCCGATGTCGCGGGCGAAGATCATGGTGTGGCGCTGCCAGACCTGGCGCAGGATGAAGCCGATCTGATCGTCGAGCACGTAGTTTGATTTCGCCGCCTTGGCCGTGGCCTTCGCAGCGGGCTTTGCCTGCGGCCTCGGCGCAGTCTTCGTCGTGGCTTTCGCCGATCGCTTCGGCGGGGGACTCTTGGCCATATCTTCCCTCGCCTCAGATCGACAGATGCGCGTCGCGGATGTCGGGCCGCGCGTCGAGCTCGGTCATGGTGCCGGAGAAGCAGATGCGGCCGCGCTCGATGATGTAGGCTCGGTCCGAGATCAGCTTGGCGAAATGCAGGTTCTGCTCGGAGACGACCAGCGAGACGCCTTCCTTCTTCATGGTCAGGATCGCATCGACCATCTGCTCGACGATCTTCGGCGACAGGCCTTCCGAGGGCTCGTCGAGCAGCACCAGCGACGGATTGCCCATCAGTGTACGGGCGATGGTGAGCATCTGCTGTTCGCCGCCGCTCATGCGGCCGCCCGGGCGGTTCTTCATCTCGCCGAGATTGGGAAACAACTGATAGAGTTTCTCACGCGTCCATTGCGGCGCATTCGGCCGCGGCTTCTGCCGCCCGACCTCCAGGTTTTCCTCCACCGTCAGCTCGGTGAAGATGCGGCGCTCCTCCGGAACGTAGCCGAGGCCGGCGCGGACGATCTCATGGGTGGGCGCCGACGAGATGTCCTGCCCCTCGAACATGATCTGGCCCTCGCGCAGCTCGACCAGGCCGACGATCGACCGGAAGGTCGTCGACTTGCCGGCGCCGTTGCGCCCGAGCAGCGCCACCACCTCGCCCTCGCCGACCTCGAGGCCGATGTCGAACAGGATATGCGCCGGACCATAGTGGCTGTTGAGATTGGCGACGGACAGCTTCATGCCGGCGCTCCCTCGCGATGATCGGCATCATAGAGCAGGCCTTCGCCGAGATAGATCGCCTGCACCTCCCGGTTGGCGCGCACCTCGGCTGGCGATCCCTCGGCAATGAGGCTGCCGCGATTGAGCACGAGAATGCGGTCCGCATGCTCGAACACCACGTCCATGTCGTGCTCCGTGAAAAGGACGCCGATCGACTGCTCGCGCGCGATTCCAGCCGTCAGCCGCATCAGCTCGACACGCTCGCGCGGCGCCATGCCGGCGGTCGGCTCGTCCATCAGCAGGAGCTTCGGTTGGTTGGCCAGCGCGATCGCGAGCTCCAGCCGCTTGAGGTCGCCATAGGCGAGCTCGCCGCACGGACGCTCGGCATAGCCGGCCATGCCGACGAGATCGAGCAGGCGATCGGCCTCGCCGCGCTCGATTGAAATCATCGGGCTCCAGAAATCGAACAGACGGTGATGATGCGAGACCAGGGCGACCTGGATGTTCTCGCGCACGGTCATGGTCGGATAGGTCGCGGTGATCTGGAAGGTGCGGCCGACCCCGAGCCGCCAGACCTCGCGCGGCCTGTGCCCCGTGGTCTCCTGCCCCATCACCGTGATGCGGCCGCTGTCCGGCACGTTCTGGCCGTTGAGCATGTCGAAGCAGGTGCTTTTCCCCGCGCCGTTCGGGCCGATCAGCGCCAGGATCTCGCCGGCCCGCAGCGTGAACGACACGTTGCGGACGGCGTGAATGCCGCCATAGGATTTCGACAGGCCTTCGACCGAGAGCAGCGACACGCTGGGGCTCATTGCGCGCCCTCCATCTTGGCCGACAGCGAAGCGCCCTTGGGGGCCAGTGCGCGACGCCGATGCATGACGGTTTCGACCACACCCACGATACCTTTCGGGAACACCACCACGATCAGCACGATGAAGATGCCGAGCACGAGCTTCGACCAGTCGGTCTGGCTGACCAGCCAGATGTTGAGCGCCTTGTAGACGATGGCGCCGAAGATTGCGCCGGGCACCGTCTCCACGCCGCCCAGCAGCACCATGACCAGCGCATCGACCGAGAGCGAGATGCCCATGTTGTCCGGAAACACGCTGCCCTTGAGATAGGCGAACAGGGCGCCGCCGATGCCGGCCGTGGTGCCGGCGATGATGAAGGCCGTCCACTGGATGCGCTTGCCGTTGATGCCGATGGACTCGCTGCGCAACGGCGAGTCCCGCATGCCGCGCAGGGCATAGCCGAACGGCGAGAAGGTGATCAGGCGCAGCACGCCGACAACGAAGGCGGAGACGCCAAGCGCGAGCCAGTAGAAATGCGACGGCGACGCCGCCCATTTCTCCGGCCAGAGCCCGAGAATGCCGTTATCACCACCGGTGACCGCGACCCATTGGAACGCGATCGACCACACGATTTGCGCAAAGGCCAAGGTGAGCATCGCGAAATACACGCCGGAAAGCTGGACGGCGAAGGCGCCGAACACGGCCGCACCGAGCGCGCCGAGCAGCGGCCCCAGCAAGAGGCAGGCGATCATCGGCAGTCCCGCCATCTTGGCAAGGAAGGCGACGCCGTAAGCGCCCAAACCGAAATAGGCAGCGTGGCCGAAGGAGGCGAGGCCGCCGACCGCCATCAGGAAATGCAGGGACGCCGCGAAGATCACGAAGATCGCGATCTCGGCGCCGACGGTCAGCGCGTAGTTGCCGGCGATGAAGGGCAGCATCGCCGCCAGCGCCAGCGCGACGAGAGAGGCCAGCCGCTCGACCGAGCTCAGCGGGCGCCACGGAATGACGGTCAGGCCCGGCGTGCGGCGCGCCGGCGCCTCCTTCTTGCCGAACAGGCCCCAGGGCCGCACGACCAGCACGACGGCCATCACCAGGAACACGAGGATCAGCGAGATCGTGGGGAAGATGAGAATGCCGAAAGCATTGAGCTCCGACACCAGCACGGCGGCAACGAACGCGCCGAGGATGCTGCCGAGGCCGCCGATCACGACGACCACGAACACCTCGACGATGATGCGCAGGTCCATCGCGTGATGGACCGCGTCGCGCGGGATCTGCAGCGCGCCGCCGAGCGCGGCGAGGAAGACGCCGACCGCGAACACCGAGGTGAACAGCCATTTCTGATTGACGCCGAGCGCCGCGACCATGTCGCGGTCCTGCGTCGCCGCGCGCACCAGAATGCCCCAGCGGGTGCGCTGGAACAGCAGCCACAGCACCCCGAGCACGATCGGACCGAGCGCGATCAGGAACAGGTCGTAGCTCGGGATGTTCTGACCGAAGAAGTCGACCGCCCCCTTGAGGCCAGGTGCACGGCGGCCGACCAGATCGTCCGGTCCCCAGATCAGCACCACGAGATCTTCGACCATCAGGGTCAGGCCGAAGGTCGCGAGCAGCTGGAACAGCTCCGGCGCGTGATAGATCCGGCGCAGCAGCACGATCTCGACGAGGACGCCGATGGCCGCGACCGCGAGCGCCGCCACGACGATGCCGCCCCAGAAGCCGAGCGAGCCAGACAGCCGCTCCGTGAGCGAGAACGCCACATAGGCGCCGAGCATGTAGAACGCGCCATGGGCGAAATTGACGATGCGGGTCACGCCGAAGATGATCGACAGTCCCGACGCCACCAGGAACAGCGAGGCTGCGCTGGCAAGGCCGGTCAGGAACTGGACGAAATAGAAGGCCATGGGCGGTCCGCGTCAGGAGATCGTCTGTATCGAATGAGCCGCGTTCGAGCTCGTGTGCCCTGTCAATGAGCCGGCGAGCAAGCGTGGGGTGAGGGATCTCGGCCTGAACCTGTAGATCAGGCGTCGCGCGCCCTCACCCCGCCCGCTCTCCTCCGCGGGAGGAGGAGGCAGGAAGACCTCACTCAGTCCTTCGGACGGAGCTTGGAAACTTCGGCATCGCTCGGCAGATAGTCCGAGCCCTTGCGATAGACGGTGTCGACCATGATGCCCTTGCCGTCCTTCAGCGCGGTCTTGCCAACATAAGCGCCGAGCGTCGACTGGTGGTCGATCTTGCGGAAGGTGATCTCGCCGAAGGGCGACGGAACGGACAGTCCCTCGGCCGCGGCGATCAGCTTGTCGGTATCGGTCGAGCCGGCCTTGGCGAGGATGGCGGCCGCCGACTTGATGGTCTGGTAGCCGACGATCGAGCCGAGCCGCGGATAGTCGTTGTACTTGGCCTGGTAGGCCTTCAGGAACGCGTCGTGCTCGGGCGTCTTGATCGAATACCAGGGATAGCCGGTGACGATCCAGCCCTCGGGCGTCTCCTCCTTGAGCGGATCGAGATATTCCGGCTCGCCCGTCAGGAAGCTGACGACCTTGCGGTCCTTGAACAGGCCGCGGGTGTTGCCTTCGCGGACCAGCTTGACGAGATCGGCGCCGAAGGTGACGTTGAGGATCGCCTCCGGGTTGGCGGCGGCGACGGCCTGCACCACCGGACCGGCGTCGATCTTGCCCTGCGGCGGCCACTGCTCGTCGACCCACTGGATGTCCGGGCGCTTCTCGGAGAGCAGCTTCTTGAACACGGCGACGGCCGACTGGCCGTATTCGTAGTTCGGCGCGATGGTGGCCCAGCGCTTGGCGGGAAGCTTCGCGGCCTCCTCCACCAGCATTGCCGCCTGCATGTAGTTCGACGGACGAAGGCGGAAGGTGTATTTGTTGCCCTTGGCCCAGGTGATGGCGTCGGTCAGCGGCTCGGCCGCCAGGAAGAACACCTTCTTTTGGTTGGCGAAGTCGCTGACGGCCAGACCGATGTTCGACAGGAACGTGCCGGCGAGCATCGCCACGTTCTCGCTCGACACCAGCTCATTGGCAGCGGTCTGCGCGTCGGCCGGCTTGCCGCTGTCGTCCTTGGAGACGACGACGAGCTTCTTGCCGTTGATGCCGCCGGCCGCGTTGACCTCCTCGACCGCGAGCTGCCAGCCCTTGCGGTAGGGCTCGGTAAACGCCGGCAACAGCGAGTAGCTGTTGATCTCGCCGATCTTGATGACGTCCTCGGCACGCGCCGTGCCCGTCAATCCGGCAACGGCAAGGCCCAGGCCTGCCGCAAGCATCGTTCTCCGTCGCATCCCTTCAGCCTCCAATTTTGATTTGAATTATCTTAGACCGTCGTCGCCCTTGATCTCGGCGACCGTGAGCCCGCCGACCCTTGGCAAGGGACGCCCGCTGTCGGTGACCGCGAGCGCGACCATGATCTCGTTGGCGCGTGGCGCGTCGTTGATCTGCACCTCCATGCCGTCGAAATGGCTGCGCACGAACGCGGCGTCCTTGTGCCCGAGCGGGATGTCGAGCGTGCAACCGACGCCGCCGCGCTTTTTCGATGACGGGATCAGCGCCGCGCCCTTGCCGAGCACCTTGCGCACCGGCGCGCCCATTTTCGGATGCAGGATCGCGGCGGCATGCTCCAGCTCGCCGTCGCTGCCGACGGCCGCGGCCTTGCCGTAGCTGTGCGCCGCCGGCCCCTCGATGCCGAGCGCGGCCACGGCGCGCTTGGCGAGCATCTCGCCGAGCTCCTCGCCGATCGCGATCAGCGGCGTGAGGTCCTCGACATAGCGGCCGGCAAACGGATTCTCGATCACCGCCACTGCCGCCGCGCGCCGCGTCGGCGGCGACACGGTCCGGCCCATCTCCTGATGGACTTCCTCGACCACGGTCACGATCTTTCTGATGACGGCGCTCATCGTCGACCCTTCGTGTTCCTGCACATCATGCATCAAACCTCACGCCGCCGCCGCCCGCAACTGCGGCCGACGAACGATCTCGATCGCGCGCGGACCGACAACGCGAATGTTGCCGCGGAGCTGCAGTACGGCGCCTTCGATCAGGCCGGCCGAGAGCAGCGACTGCGCACGATGCTCGCCCACGGCCAGCGCTTGGGCAATCTCGGCATCACCGAGATCTCCGACCTCGCATGTGACGAGGCGGTCACCGAGATCGCTGTCCGGCTGCAGCTCGCAGGCGGGTCGGCGAAGCACGGCCGGATGACCCGGAAGGTCAACGGCGTTGCCGATCACCGTCGCCGCCGCATCGGCCTGCGCCGCGCTGCGCGCGAGCACCGTCACCGCGTCGGCAATGCCCAGCGAGAAGCTGCGGCCGTGGCGGCCCGATGTGGCGACGCCGCCGATCGCATCGGCAGCACGAAGCGTCATCCTGCGCATCACGCCTGCGCCGTCGGGACGGTCCATCAGCCCGACGCTGAACGTGGCGGCATCCCGCAGATGGAGTGCGATGTCACCGCCATTGTTGACATAGGCCCGCGTCAGCTTCGCCGCGCCGCGCATGGCGCCGAGAATCTCCTCGGCGACGCTGCCCGCGACCGCGGCCATCGGCGTGATGAACATCTCGCGCGCGAACGGCGACACGGCCGCATGCATCCGCCGCGCAACGACGCCTTTCAATGGGCAACGATCGTGATCGGCTCCCTTGCGCAGATCGGACAGTTCCGCACACAGCTCGTCCAAGAGACCCGTGAAACGCTCGGCCGCCGCACGATAGGCCGCGCGAACATCGCCATCGGCGGCGTCGGCGCCGATGATCAGATCGATCGGGCCGTCCTGCAGATGCAGCCGCCGCTCGGGCAACAAGGCGATCTGTGGCTGCCGGGTCATGCGCCCGGCCACGGCAGCTGACGAATGTCCTTGCTGACATCCTTGAGCGACGTGAGCGGCTGGACGTAGTCCATGTGCCCACCGAGCGCCGCGTAGTCCGATAGCCTCAACGTGAACTCGATCGGTGCGACGATCGCCGGCGTCGGCACATAGCCGAAGGCGCCGGCCGGCATCTGGGTCACGTCGACCATGTAGGTGATGCCGCCGCCCGGCCAGACATAGACCGGCGCACCGCCGCTCGTGACCCGCGTCAGCGTATCCTTGACCGACCGCGTCAGCCGCACCGGATTGTCGGTGACGCCCGCGCGCAGCGAGCCGCCGGCACCGGCCATGAACAGCACGGTGCACAGTGCCGGCTCGCAGTTCTCCTGGATGCGCTCGACCGAGAACTGCAGCTCCGGCGGCATCTCGCGCTGCACCGGCTTGAGCGACTCGTCGAGCACGTAGTAGCCGGCATGTTCGCCCGTCGTGGACACCATCAGCAGCGTCGTGCCAGGCTTCGCCGTCTTCGCATCGAACGGCCCGAGAATCGACAGCGGATCGGAGATGTCGGTGCCGCCCCAGCCGGTTCCGGGCTGCGCCACCTGGAAGTAGCGGCCCGGCGTGGAGCGCCGTCCCTTCATCTTGATGCCGGTCGCGGCAATGTCGAGCAGCTTGCCGGCCTGGTGCTCCGACAGCACGCCGGTGATGTGATCATCGACCACGACGACCTCGTCGACCTTGCCCTGCCATTGCTTGGCGAACATGCCGATCGTGGCCGAGCCGCAGCCGACGCGCATGCGCTCTTCCTTGACGCCGTTGACAACAGGCGGCTGCCCCGCCTGCACGATCACGCTGGAGCCGCCGTCGACGACGAGCTCGACGGCCTTGCGGTTGCTGAGGTCCATCAGCGCGTCGCAGGTGACGCGCCCCTCCTTCTTGGAGCCGCCGGTGAGATGATGCACGCCGCCGAGCGAGAGCATCTGCGAGCCGTATTCGCTGGTCGTGACGTGACCGACCGCTTCGCTGTCGACCCGCACCGTCGCCGCTTCCGGGCCGAGATAGCGATCGGTGTCGATCTTCACCTTGACGCCGCAATAGCTGAAGATGCCCTCGGTCACGACCGTGACCATGTCGACGCCCTCGACCTGCGAGGACACGATGAACGGCGCGGGCTTGTAGTCGGGATAGGTGGTGCCGGCGCCGATCGCGGTGACGAACAGCTCCGGCTGATGCACGATCTTGCCGTCCCAGTCGCCGCTCGCCTGGAACGGCACCAGCTTGCCGCCATGCGACACCGTGCGCTCCAGCAGGATATGCGGATCGACGCGCACCAGCACACCGTCCTGATTGGCATAGCGGTCGCAGGCGCCAGCCGCGCCCGGCTTGATGTAGCACATCACCGGACAGGCATCGCAGCGGATCTTGTCCCCTGCACCTTCGCTCGCCGTCTCAGTCACCATGCAGAGAAGCCCATCTTGAAGCGGAGTTGACGGCAACCGTCCGCACGCCGCGGCAATTCGTTCGTATACGAATGATGTCGCGCCCCTCCGCCGACTGTCAAGCGCCACCGCGAACGAAAAGCACGATTGCCGGATAAACGATCAGTTTGCCCTGCACAATGACGACAAATCGTGCACACGCTGCAGCGCAAAACGTGGCACTTGCATGTTAGTACACAAACGATACGCTCGGAGCGATCACCATCGCATCCTCGTTAACGATAGCACAGCGGACGGCAGAAGGGCATGACGCCAGCAACGATTCGGCTGACCGTGAACGGACGGGCGCATGACGTTGCGGCCGCGCCGGACACGCCCCTGCTTCATGTGCTGCGCAACGACCTCGCTCTGAACGGTCCGAAATACGGCTGCGGCCTCGGTGAATGCGGCGCCTGCACCGTGCTGATCGACGGCCGTGCCGCCCGCTCCTGCGTCATTCCGGTGGAAGGCTGCATCGGCCGCGACGTCACCACGCTTGAAGGGCTGGGCTCGCGCGAGGCGCCCGATCCGGTGCAGCAGGCCTTCATCGCCGAGCAGGCCGCGCAATGCGGCTACTGCCTCAACGGCATGATCATGACGACCAAGGCGCTGCTGGCGATCAAGCCCGATCCGTCACGCGACGAGATCAAGCAGGCGCTGCGCTACAATCTCTGCCGCTGCGGTGCCCATGTCGAGATCCTCCGCGCGGCGATGCGCGCGGCCGGCCACACGCTCGAGGCGCTGGACTGATGAACGATCGCCTCACCAAGGACGCCGACACGCCTCGCGGCTGGCTGGTCGTCGAACGTCCCATCGCCGGCAACGATGGCCGGTTCGAAACCTTCATCCGGATCACGGCCGCAGGCGAGGTCTCCGCCTTCAACGGCCATGTCGATCTCGGCACCGGCATCCGAACCGCGCTGGGACAGATCGTCGCGGAAGAGCTGGATGTCTCCTTCGCCCGTGTCGTGGTCGTGCTCGGGGACACCGCGGTCGTGCCGAATCAGGGCGCGACCATCGCCAGCGAGACAATTCAGATCACCGCCGTGCCGCTGCGCAAGGCTGCGGCGCAGGCCCGCGCCTTCCTCCTGGCGCGGGCGGCAGCGCAACTCGACCTCGACGTCGTGGATTTGAGGGTCGAGGACGGACTGGTCCGCGGTCCCGACAACCGCGTCCTCAGCTATGGCGAGCTGATCGGCGATGAGACGTTCCGCCTCGCCCTCGCCGACGATATCGTCGTCAAGTCGGTGAACGACTATCAGGTCGTCGGCCGGTCGGTGCCGCGCGTCGATCTGCCGGCAAAGGCGGCCGGTGAACTCACTTATGTCCATGACGTTCGCGTCCCCGGCATGCTGCATGGCCGCGTCGTGCGTCCACCCTATGCCGGTGTCGATGCCGGCCCCTTCATCGGCACCAGCCTTCTTGGCGTCGACAGGGAGTCGGTGCGCGACGTACCGGGCCTGGTTGACGTCGTCGTCATCGGCGACTTCATCGGCGTCGTCGCCGAGCGCGAGGAGAACGCGATCCTCGCCGCCGAGCGGCTCCAGGCGAATTGGAAGCCGGTGCCGAGCTTGCGCGACCTCGACGATGTCGAGAACGCGCTGCGCGCCAATCCGTCCGAGCCGCGTCGGCTGCTCGACAAGGGCGATGTCGATGCCGCCATCGCCGGCGCCGCCAAGCCGATGCGGCGGACCTATCTCTGGCCCTACCAGATGCACGGCTCGATCGGGCCGTCCTGCGCGGTGGCCGACTATCGCGACGGGCAGACCCGCATTTATTCCGGCACGCAGAATCCGCACATCCTGCGCGGCGATCTCGCCAAGCTGATCGACTGTCCCGAGGATCACATCGAGCTGATCCGGCTGGAGGCCGCCGGCTGCTATGGCCGCAACTGCGCCGACGATGTCACCGCCGATGCGCTGCTGCTATCGCGCGCGGTCGGCCGTCCGGTGCGGGTGCAATTGTCGCGCGAGCAGGAGCATCTGTGGGAGCCCAAGGGCACCGCACAGCTGATGGACGTCAATGGCGGCCTCAATGCCGATGGCTCGGTTGCGGCCTATGAGTTCGCCACGCGCTATCCGTCGAACGGCGCGCCGACGCTGGCGCTGCTGCTGACCGGCCGCATCGCGCCGGAGCCTGCGGTGTTCGAGATGGGCGATCGCACCGCGATCCCGCCTTACGACTACGACCACATGCGCGTCACTGCGCATGACATGCCGCCGATCGTGCGTGCGTCCTGGATCCGCGGCGTCTCGGCGCTGCCCAACACCTTCGCGCATGAGTCCTATATCGACGAGCTCGCGGCGGAGGCTGGCGTCGACCCGATCGAATACCGGCTGCGCTATCTGAAGGACGAGCGCGCGCGTGATCTCGTGAACGCCGTGGCCGAACGCGCCGGCTGGACGCCGCGCCCCGTGAGGGAAGAGAAGACGCCCGAGAACGGCGTCGTCCATGGCCGCGGCTTCGCCTATGCGCTCTACGTCCACAGCAAGTTTCCCGGCTACGGCGCGGCTTGGTCGGCGTGGATCGCCGATGTCGCGGTGAATACGACGACCGGCGACGTCAGCGTCACGCGGGTCATCGCAGGCCAGGACTCCGGCCTGATGATCAATCCGGACGGCGTACGCCACCAGATCGAAGGCAACGTCATCCAATCCACCAGCCGGGCGCTGATGGAGGAGATTCCGTTTTCGCGCGGCAAGGTCGCGGCCCGGGAATGGGGTGCGTATCCGATCATCACCTTCCCCGATTTGCCTGAGATCGACGTGCTGATGCTGCCGAGACCGGATCAGCCGCCGCTCGGCGTCGGCGAGTCCGCGTCCGTGCCGAGCGCCGCTGCGATCGCCAATGCGATCTACGACGCCACCGGCGTCCGCTTCCGCGAGCCGCCATTCACGCCGGAGCGCATTCTGAAAGGGCTGCGCGGCGAACAGGTCGAGACGCCGGCGCCGCAGTCGCTGCCCGCCCCCGAAAGACCGGCGACGACATGGCTCAAGCCCTTTGCCAGGCGGGGCGGCGTGATCGCCAGCGCCGTCGCGGCCTGCGCCGCGGCGATCGGCGTCGCCACCGCCGTGTTGCCCTGGCGTGCCATCGCACCGATCACACGCCCCGATCCCTCGGTCTATTCCGCCGCGACGATCGCGCGCGGCGAGGCGCTCGCGGCGCTCGGCAATTGCGCGGTTTGTCACACCGCGGATGGCGGCCTGATCAATGCCGGCGGCCGTGCGCTGGAGACGCCGTTCGGCACGCTGTTCAGCACCAACATCACGCCCGACGTCGAGACCGGCATCGGCGCTTGGTCCTATCCCGCCTTCGAGCGCGCCATGCGCGAGGGCGTGCATCGCGACGGCCGGCAGCTCTATCCGGCGTTTCCCTACACGCATTTCGCGCGAACCGATGAGGCCGACCTGCAGGCGCTCTACGCCTACCTGATGGCAGAGGCGCCGGTGAGACAGCAGGCGCCCGACAACGCGCTGCGCTTCCCGTTCAACCTGCGGCCGCTGATCGCCGGATGGAACGCGCTGTTTCATGACACCCAGCCGTTCAGGCCTGACCCAACCCAATCGGAGCAGTGGAATCGCGGCTTCTATCTCGTCGAAAGCCTCGGCCATTGCAGCGCCTGTCATTCGCCGCGCAATGCGCTCGGTGCCGAGCAGCGCAACGCATATCTGGCTGGCGGCTTCGCGGAGGGCTGGGAAGCCCCCGCGCTGACCGCGCTCTCGACTGCCCCGATCCCGTGGACCGAGGACGAGTTCTACACCTATCTCCGCTCCGGTCAGTCGCGCCTCCATGGCGTGGCCGCCGGTCCGATGGCGCCGATCGTGAAGGATCTCGCGACGCTGCCCGACGCAGACATTCGGGCCATGGCGGTCTATCTCGCCTCCTTCCAGACGCCCTCGCCCGAGGCAGCGAAGCTGGAGGCGACGGCAGCGGAGTTGGAGGCGCGCACCAGGGTGACCTCGGCGGCATCTCCGGCCGCCCGGCTCTATCTCGGCGCCTGCGCGGTCTGTCACGAGATCGGCGGCCTGCCGCTGTTCGGCAGCCGGCCCTCGCTGGCGCTGAACAGCAACCTGCACAGCGCCACACCCGACAACCTGATCCAGGTGATCCTGCACGGGATCATGAAGCCGGCCTCGTCCGATCTCGGCTACATGCCGGCGTTCAAGGACCATCTCAGCGACGTCCAGCTTGCCGAACTCGTCTCCTATCTCCGTCAGCAATTCGCCCCGGACAAGCCGGCCTGGACGGACGTGGACGCCGTCATCGGTCGCATCAGGTCGGCCGCGGTGCAGTGAGGCCGAGCATGCTCCTTCAGCGCCCGGCGCCCCGCCCACCACCCTGACGCGCATTCGGGCACCTGCTTGCCAGTAATTTCGCCTTGCGGCAGTCGCCCTGCCGCTTCTAGAATTCGGGACTACGTTCCAAAAAATGGAACAAACGGTATCATCATGAGCGCCCTGACCAACGCCATCGACATCCTGCGCTGCTTCTCGACCGCGCGGCCCGACCTCTCCTTTGCCGACGTCCAGGTCCTGACCGGCAAGCCGAAGAGCTCGACCTCACGCCTGCTCCGCTCGCTGCGCGATTGCGGCCTGCTCGAGCAGGATCCGCACAGCCGCCGCTACCGGCCGGGCCTGCTCACCTTCGAGCTCGGGCGGCTGCACCGGGCCCATGACGACCTGATCGCCACCGCCGAGCGCGAGCTGCGTGATGTCTGCGCGCGCACCGGACACACCGGCTACATCGCCGTGCTCGACGGCTATCAGCAGGTGGTGCTGCGCATCGTGCCCGGCTCCAACCCGCTGCGCGTCGTCAACCCGCCGGGCCAGCGCACGCCGGCCATCATCACCTCGAACGGCCGCGCCATGCTGGCGCGTCTGTCGGACCAGGAGATCCGGGCGCGCGTGCCGCTCGACTATCCGAAGGTCCCGGCCAACTCGCCGCAGAACTTTACCGAGCTGATGGCGCGGCTGAACGAGATCCGCCGGACCGGTATCTCGGACGCCGCCGACGAGGCCATCGAGGGCGTCGGCTCGCAGGGCTTTGCGCTGGCGAGCGGCGAGAGCGGTGAGCTGATCGGCATCGCCGTCTCCTACTCGGTCCAGGCCACCACCGAGATCGAGCGTGCCAATGTCCGTCGCGAGCTCGGCAGCATGGCCGCAAAGCTGCGGCGCATGACCGGCGATCCGCTTGGCCAGACCATCGAGCAATTGGCCGGACTGGCCTCCTGATGACGAGCAGCAGCGCGCCGCGCGTCAACAGCCTGGCGCTGTTGATCCTGCCGAGCGCGCTGCTTTTTGCGCTGTTCTTCTTCCTGCCGATCGGATTGATGGCGGTGATGAGCGTCCTGACCGGCAACCCCGTGGTCATGCCGAACGTCGCCCTCACCGCCAGGCACTATGCCCGCATGGGCGATGACGGCTACTATCTCGAGGTGATCTGGACCACGATCCGGATCGGCCTCTGGACGACCCTGGCCGCGCTCATGATCGGCTATCCGCTCGCGCATTGGATGGCGCGGATCAAGAGCCGCACCGGCCACGCGCTGCTGCTGATGGCCGTGCTGGCGCCGATGCTGACCGGCATCGTGGTGCGTACCTTCGCCTGGATGACGCTGCTGTCCGACAAGGGTGTCATCAACCAGATCCTGACCTCGCTCGGGCTGGTCACCAGGCCGTTGCAGCTGATGTACAATGAGACCGGCATCGTCATCGGCCTCGTCCACATCTATGTGCCGTTCATGGTGCTGACGCTGACCGGCGTGATCGGCCGCATCGACGAACGGCTGGAGCAGGCGGCGGAGAATCTCGGCGCCAGCCCATGGCGCGCTTTTCTCGAAGTCACCCTGCCGCTCAGCCTGCCCGGCATCCTCGCCGGGTCGCTGCTCGTGTTCGCGCTCGCGATCAGCGCCTATGTGACCCCGATCCTGCTCGGCGGCTTCCAGGTCATGACCCTGCCGATCCTGATCTACCAGCAGATCTCCGCCAACTTCAACGTCGGCTTCGCGGCTGCGCTCGGCATGGTACTGCTCGTCATTTCGCTCTCGCTCGTCATCGCGTATAATCACCTGCTCGGCCTCGTCTCGGGCCAGCGCGAGCTGCAATGAGGGCGCAGATGACGAGCCTTGCTCCAGGATCGCAGCCGCCGCTTGCTGCGCCGATCGATCTGGGGGCGGCACCTGCCCGTCGCAGCACGACGCCGCTCCGGTGGGGCCGCAGGCTCTATCTCGCCGCCAACAGCGCCATCCTCGCCTTCCTCCTGGCGCCGATCGCGATCGTGATCGTGTTCGCGCTGAATCCGACGCCCTTCATCCAGTTTCCACCGGTCGGCGTCTCCTTGCGCTGGTTCGAGAAATTCTTCGCCTCGCGCGACTTCATGCACGCGCTGCTCTTGAGCATCGAGGTCGCAGCGATGACCACGGTCGCGGCCACCGTGCTCGGCGCGTCGGCCGCGCTGGCGGTCGCGCGCGGCAACCTTCCGGGCTCTCGCCTGATCGTGGCGACCATGCTGTCGCCCCTGATGCTGCCTGCGATCCTGACCGGTCTTGCACTGTTCCAGTCCTATGTGCTGCTCGATGTCGGGCGCCCGTTGTGGGGCCTTGTCGCCGGCCATACGCTGGTGACGATTCCCTACGTCGTGCGCACCACCCTCGCCGTGTTGCATAATTTCGATGTCAGGCTGGAGGAAGCCGCGCAGAATCTCGGCGCCAGCCCCACCCGGACCTTCTTCGAGATCACGCTGCCGCTGGTGAAGCCCGGCGTTCTGGCAGGCGCGATCTTTGCCTTCATCGTCTCGTTCGACCAGTTCCCGGTGTCGCTGTTCCTGGTCGCGCCGGGCAGCGAGACCTTGCCGATCACGCTGTTCAACTATCTGAAGTTCGATCTCGACGGCACCATCGGCGCGGCCTCGGTGGTCTCGATCCTGCTCGCCTTCATCGTCGTCATCGCGCTCGACCGCACCGTTGGCCTGCGCTCCTACGTCAAACTCTAAGGGAGATTCCGGACATGACCGACTCATCGCGTCGCTTCCCCATGAGCCGCCGGCGCCTGCTGACTTCGGCTGCTGCGCTTGGTGCAGGCGTCGTCGCGGCGCCTTACGTCGCGCGCGCCGAGGAGCCCGTGCTGAACATCACCGGCTGGGGCGGCAAATGGGGCGACGTCATGAAGGCCGAGATCGGCCCCGCCTTCGAAAGCGAGTTCAAGTGCAAGCTCAGGACCGACACTGCGCTGCCGTTCCTGCCGAAGCTGCAGGCGAGCTCGCGCTCCGCGCCGATCTACGACGTGCTGCACACCAACTCCAACGAGCAGTGGGCAGCGGTCGAGATGGGCCTCGTCGAGCCGAAGGTCGACCCCAAGCTGGCGCCGAACATGGCCGACGTCTACCCCTACGCGGTCAGCGACAAGATCGTCGGTGTCTGCATCTTCACCAGCGCCATTGGCTTGGGCATGCGCACCGACAAGGGCTACGCCAACGTCACGTCCTGGAAGGAGCTGTGGGACGCGAAGTACAACGGCGTGCGCGGCGGCTATGTGATCCCTGTCAACAGCCTGGGACAGGCTTTCCTGATGATGTGCGGCACTCTCTACGGAAAGGGGCAGACCGATCTCGACGCGGCCTATGCGGGGCTCGAGAAGCTGAAGCCGATCAAGCTCGTCGACTTCACCGGCGCGATGGAGAAGCTGTTCCTGTCCGGCGAGGTCGGCCTCGGCGTGATCCACGACTCCGGCATCTACCGCTATGACGGACAAAACCAGCCGATCGACTTCGTCACCCCGAGCGAGGGCGTGCTGTCGCTGGAGCAGGTGCTGAGCATCACACCCGGCAGCAAGATGAAGGAGCTCGCCAACGCCTATGTGAACTACATGCTGCGCCCCGAGGTCCAAAAGCGCCTCGCCGAGACCGTCTGGTACTCGCCGGCCAACAAGAAGGTGAAGCTCGACGCCAAGTACGACGCCAAGCTGCTGACCACTCCGGAAAAGGTCAGCAAGCTGATCCAGGTCGACTGGAAGTGGTACAACGCGCAGAAGGACGCGATCGACAGCCGGGTCAACCGGATCTTCCGCGCATGAGCGCAAGCATCGAGATCGCCAGCGTCAGCAAGGTCTATGACGGCGGCTTACGCGCCGTCGACGCGGTCGCCATGGACATCCGTCCGGGCGAGTTCTTCTCGCTGCTCGGCCCGTCCGGCTGCGGCAAGACCACCACGCTGCGCATGATCGCGGGCTTCGACAGCCCCAGCACCGGCGAGATCCGCGTCGACGGCGCCGACATCACCCATGTCCCCGCGCACAGGCGCGACATGGCGATGGTGTTCCAGAACTATGCGCTGTTTCCGCACCGGACGGTGGCGGAGAACGTCGCCTTCGGCCTGCGCATGCGCAAGACCGACAAGGCCACGATCGCGTCCAAGGTCACGGCCGCGCTGGCGATGGTCGAGCTGTCCGGCATGGAGGACCGCAGGCCGGCACAATTGTCGGGCGGCCAGCAGCAGCGCGTCGCGCTCGCCCGCGCCATCGTCATCTCGCCGCGCGTGCTGCTCTGTGACGAGCCGCTCGGCGCGCTCGACAAGAAGCTGCGCCAGCAGATGCAGTTCGAGCTCAAGCAACTGCAGAAGACTCTCGGCCTCACCCTCGTCTTCGTCACCCACGACCAGGAGGAGGCGCTGGCGATGTCCGACCGCATCGCGGTGATGAACGCCGGCCGCGTCGAGCAGATCGGCACACCGGTCGAGATCTACGACCAGCCGCGAACCCGCTTCGTCGCCGACTTCATCGGCGACACCAATATCTTCCGCGGCCAGCGCGTGACGCTGGACCACGGGACCGGAATCGCGGTCGGCAACGGCCTGGTGCTGGCCCTGCCGGATGTGTCCGCAACGGCCGGTGGCGAGGTTCTGTCGGTCGCCTTGCGGCCGGAGAAGATCATGGTGTCGCCAGCCGGCCCGGTCGATGCCGAGAGCAAGGGCACGTCCGCACGCGGTACGGTCGAGAGCACGAACTTCCTTGGCGGTGCCGTCCTCTACCGCATCGTCCTGGACGGTGGCGAGCGGGTGCTGGCTCAGCAGCCGAATTCAGGAGCCGGTCCACTCCACGCACCCGGCCAAGCCGTCGCGCTCGGCTGGCGGCCGACCGATCTCGTCATTCTCGAGGATTGATATTGTGAACGTCATACTCCCGTCCCCTTCCCTCGATGTGGCGGATCGCCCTTCGCAACGGCGCATGGGCGTCGTCGTCATCGGCCAGAGCCCGCGCCCCGCGATGGAAGCCGAGATCGCAGCCGTGCTGTCTCCCGGCACGACCATCGAATTGCGCGGCGCGCTCGACGGCATGAGCCGCGGCGAGATCGATCGCATCCCGCCGGTCGACGGCGCCGATGCGCTGTTCACCTTGCTGCCGAACGGTGACAACGTGCGCATCAGCAAGAAGGCGGTCGAGGGCCGGGCCAATGCACAGCTCGCGAAATTTCGGCAGGACGGCATCGACGTCGCGATGCTGGCCTGCACGGGCAAGTTTCCCAACCTCGCGCCAGAAGGGCTCGTGATCCTGCCCTCGGCAGTGCTGCACAAGATGGTGGAAGCCGTGCTGCCGAGGGGCCGGCTCGGCGTGTTCTCGCCGCTGGCCGAGCAGACCGCGCTGATCGCCGGCAAATGGCAGCGTGATCACGTCGAGGTGGTCGGCGTCACGCTGCAACCGGGCTCCGATGACGCAGCCGTCGACGCCGCGGCGCGCGCGATGGCGGCCAAGCAGCCCGACCTCGTCGTGCTCGACTGCATGAGCTACACCAGCGCCAACAAGGCCCGCGTCCGCCGCCATTATTCCGGGCCCGTGATCCTGTCGATCGCCGCAGCCGCCCGCATTGTCGAGGAACTGTTGTCGTGAGCGGGGTGGAATTGAAGACGATCGGCCTCGACGACATCGAGGCGCTCGCGGTCGGCGCCTGGATCCTCGGCACCGGCGGCGGCGGCAGTCCCTATCTCGGCCTGCTCAACCTGCGTCGGCTCTATGCCGAGGGACATCGCGTGCAGATGATGTCGCCGCTCGATCTTGCCGACGACGACTGGGTCGCCGTGGTCTCCAACATGGGCGCCCCCTTGGTCGGGCAGGAACGGCTCGCCGACAGCCGCAGCATTGCGCGTGCGGTGCGCATGCAGGAGGAGCTCAACGGCATCACATTTCGCGCCGTGATGTCGGTCGAGATCGGCGGCGGCAATGGCATGCAGGCGCTGATGGCGGCAGCACATCTGAACATCCCCGTAGTCGACGCCGACTGCATGGGCCGCGCCTTTCCCGAGGCGCAGATGACGTCGGTTGCGATCGGCGACCTCAAGCCGTATCCCTGCACGCTCTACGATCCGCGCGGCATCGAGGCCGTCGTGACCAAGGTGCCGAGCTGGAAGTGGATGGAGCGCGCCAGCCGCAAGATCTGCGTCGAGATGGGCTCGATCGCCTCGACCAGCAAGGCGCCGCGCACGGGCCGCGAGGTCAAGGACTGGGGCATCCATTTCACGACCACCAAGGCCATCACGATCGGCCGCGCGGTCGAGGCCGCCAACCGGAGCCACCAGGATCCGATCGCCGCGATCCTCGATTGCGAGGGTGGCCAGCGGCTGTTCAGCGGCAAGATCGTCGACGTCGAGCGCCGCACCACCGAAGGTTTCTTGCGCGGCTCTGCCGTCGTGGAGGGCAGCGACGATGACCGCGGCACGCGCCTGAAGCTGTCGTTCCAGAACGAGTGGATCGTGGCCTGGCGCGATGGCGAAGCCATCGCGATGTCGCCGGACCTGATCTGCGTGCTCGACAGCGTCAACGGCCACGGCATCGGCACGGAGACGGTGCGCTACGGCCAGCGCGTCACCGTGATCGCGCTGCCCGCGCCCGCCGTATTGACCAGCCCGCGCGGGCTCGAATTCGTCGGCCCCCGCGCCTTCGGTTATGACCTCGATTTCCGGTCGCTGTTTGCGCCCCCTGGAGCATAGTGAATGAAGCGGATTGGCATTGACGTCGGTGGCACCAACACCGACGCGGTCTTGATTGCCGACGACAAGGTCGTTCACTCCGTCAAGGCTGCGACCACCGCCGACGTGACCTCCGGCATCCTCGCGGCGCTGAAGGCGCTGCGAGAAAATCCCGCAGCGGCCGTACCGGTCGATGCGGTCGTGATCGGCACCACGCATTTCATCAATGCGGTGGTGCAGCGGCGGCACCTGCAGAAGATCGGCGCGATCCGCATCGGAATGCCGGCCTCCGCCTCGCTGCCGCCGTTCTGCGACTGGCCGGGCGACCTCGCCGCGCTGGTCAGCGGCAAGACCTTCATGCTCGAAGGCGGCCATGACTATGACGGCCGCCCCTTCATGCCGCTCGACACCAACGGCCTGAGGGCCGCCGCGCGCGCGATCAAGGCCAAGGGCCTGCGCGCGGTCGCGGTCGCCTCGTCGTTCTCACCGCTCGATCCGAGCTGTGAGAACATCGCGCGCGAGATCCTCGCCGAGATCTGCCCTGATGTGGCCGTCACGCTCTCGCACGACCTCGGCCGCATCGGACTGCTCGAGCGCGAGAACGCCGCTTTGCTCAACGCCGCGCTGCACGACCTCGCGGTCACGACGGTCGCCGCCTTCCGCAAGGCGATCGCGGAGTCCGGCATCGATGCGCCGCTGTTCCTGACGCAGAACGACGGCACCGTGATGCAGGCGGAGATCGCGACCGCCTTCCCGGTCATGAGCTTCGCCTCCGGCGCCACCAACTCCATGCGGGGCGCCGCGTATCTGTCCGGCCTCGACGACGCCATGGTCGTCGACGTCGGCGGCACCACCAGCGACATCGGCCAGCTCCGCCACGGCTTTCCGCGCGAGGCCAACGCCGTCGTCGAGGTCGGCGGCGTCCGCACGCTGTTTCGCATGCCCGATCTGCTCTCGATCGGGCTCGGCGGCGGCAGCCACGTCACGCAGGATCCGGTCCGTGTCGGCCCGCTCAGCGTCGGATACCGGCTGACATCCGACGCGCTGGTGTTCGGCGGCGACCAGCTCACCGCGACCGACATCGCGGTCGCAGCGGGGCTGATCGACATCGGCGACAGATCGCGCGTCGCGCATCTGCCGAAAAGCCTGATCGACGCCGCGCTCGCCGACGCCCACCGCAAGCTCGAAGGCGACATCGACCGCATGAAGACCGAGGCGGGCGACGTGCCGCTGCTCGCGGTCGGCGGCGGCGCCTTCCTGGTGCCGGAGCGCCTCGCCGGCATCTCCACCATCGTCCGCGTCGACCATGGCGACTGCGCCAATGCGGTCGGCGCCGCCATCGCCCAGGTCTCCGGCGAGGCCGACCAGGTCTTCCGCGACATGACCCGCGACGAGGCCATCGCGGCGGCGCGGGCCATCGCCGAGGTGCGCGCCGTGCAGGCCGGCGCCGACCGCGACACGCTCAAGACGGTCGATGTCGAGGACATGCCGATCGCCTACCTCCCCGGCAACGCGCTCCGCGTCCGCGTCCGCGTCGCCGGAGCCATCGCCGAGCCGACCATCGGCGCGGCGGCGTAGTCCACGATCATCACGCCAGCTCGGCGATCCGCTCGACCCCGGCCTCCGCGCCCTGCGCCTTGGCCGCCGCCATCGAGCCGCCGAGGTCGATGCCCCGGCAGGCGTTGTCGACGATGATGGCCGCAAAGCCGAGCCGCCGCGCATCGACCGCCGAATAATGCACGCAGAAATCGGTGGCGAGACCGACCAGGAAAACCCGTTTCAGGCCGCGCTCGCGCAGATATCCGGCGAGGCCCGTGGGCGTGGTCTTGTCGTTCTCGAAGAACGCCGAGTAGGAATCGATCGCGGCGCGAAAGCCCTTGCGGATGATGAGCTGCGCCTTGTCGGTCGCAAGATCGGCATGGAAGGCGGCGCCCGGCGTGCCCTGGATGCAGTGGTCCGGCCACAGGGTCTGCGGCCCGTAGGGCATCGTGACGCTTTCGAACGGCGCCTTGCCCGGGTGGCTCGAGGCGAACGAGCTGTGTCCCGCCGGGTGCCAGTCCTGGGTCAGGACGACGTGATCGAACATCCGGCTCAGCCGGTTGATCACCGGCACCACGGCATCGCCGTCGGCCACGGCGAGCGCACCGCCGGGACAAAAATCGTTCTGCACATCGATGATGAGCAGCAAATCCTCGTTGGCCCTGATCTGCATTCCTGCCTGCATCCGTTTCACGCGAGCTCCATCAAGGATGGCCCCAGGCCGCGGCGATCTCAAGCCGGGCTGCCGAATAATCCGCGGCCAGCCAGTCCCTCCATTTTGGAATCCCTGCTCTGCAGGCCGGGCCTGGAAACGCCCGCCGATTCATGGATTCTCCCGGCGGGAGAGAATGGCCGATGCCGACTGCCGTCACACACCGCTCCGCGAGCCAGCGTCTCGAGCGCTGGGCGGTCGCCACCCTGCGCGAGGCCGGCGCGATCGTCGAATGCGAACGGCACGGCTGGATGCGCGAACGCGGCGACCCGGAAGCGCTGGCGCGGGCGCTTTGCGTCGCACGCGACGATCCACCACCCGGGCTGTGCAGTTCGGACGCGCTCGCGGCCATCGAGGACGTCCTGGCTGCGACCGGCGACACCTGTCCTGATTGTTCACGGCACGGAGAGCCGGAAGATCCGCCGCGATTCAAATAAGTGATTCCGCGGCTACCCCAAGATGCCCTAGCCTGAGGCCTCCACCGGGAGACGCCATCATGCCGAAGCATCCGGTCCCATGGCTGCTGCGCAAGCCGTGCCCGACCTGCGGTCGCGCGCTCGCGGTGCGCGAGGGCAAGGGCGAACGTCGCCAGCTTGTTTGTCCAACCTGCGACGGGCCCGATCCGCTGCACTCGCCCAAGGCGCTCGGCTGGGCGAGGGGATCGCTTCGGCCGCCGCAGCGGCCGAAGCAGCATTGACGTCACTTGCGCGTCAGCTTGCGCTCGACCTTGTTGCGGCTGTTGCCGACCTTCTTGACCGCCTTCTTCACCGCGGACGCCGAGCGGCCGCTCTTCTTGGCTTCGTAGCGGACTTCGTAGTCCTGTCCGCCCGCGACGCGGGCGCGATCCTGCTTGCGTCCGCGCCCGGATGTTGCGGTAGCTGACTTCGCGGTGGATGTCTTCTTCTTCACTGCCATGGTGCATCTCCTTGTCAGCGCGCAACGCACGACACATCGAAGCGGTTCCGCCGATGAGGAAGACCCATCACGTCGATCAGCCGAGGTCGAACCTGACGCCCTGCGCCAGCGGCAGGCTGCGGCCGTAGTTCACGGTGTTGGTGGCCCGGCGCATATAGGCCTTCCATGAATCCGAGCCGGACTCGCGGCCGCCGCCGGTCTCCTTCTCACCGCCGAACGCGCCGCCGATCTCGGCGCCCGAGGGGCCAATATTGACGTTGGCGATGCCGCAATCGGAGCCGCGCGACGACACGAACAGTTCGGCCTCGCGCAGATCATTGGTGAAGATCGACGACGACAACCCCTGCGGCACCGCATTGTGCAGCTCGATCGCGGCATCGAGATCGCGATACGGCATCACGTAGAGAATCGGCGCAAACGTCTCGCGCTCGACCGGGCCGCATTGTGCGTCGATCTCGACCAGCGCCGGCCGCACGTAATAGGCCTCCGCGCAGCCGCCGACCGCGACGCGCTCGCCGCCGAACACACGGCCGCCGTGATCCCGCGCGGCGCTCAGCGCATCCTGCATGGCGTCATAGGCGCCGCGGTCGATCAGCGGTCCGATCAGGGTGCCCTGCTCCAGCGGATTGCCGATCGCCACCGAGGCATAGGCCTGCTTCAGCCGCGGCACGAGCTGGGCGTAGACGTCGGCATGCACGAACAGGCGACGCAGGCTGGTGCAGCGCTGGCCCGCGGTGCCCATCGCCGCGAACGCCACCGCGCGCAAGGTGAGATCGAGGTCGGCGGTGGGCGTGACGATCGCGGCATTGTTGCCGCCGAGCTCGAGGATGGCGCGGGCAAAGCGGCCGGCAAGGCAGGCGCCGACGACGCGCCCCATGGCCGTCGATCCGGTCGCCGACACCAGCGGCACCCTGGCATCGTCGACCAGCATCTCGCCCACCGCGCGGCCGCCGAGCAGCAGGCCTGCGAGCCCCTCCGGGGCCTCGCCGCCCTCGCGGCGATAACGCTGCAGCGCGCGCGCCAGCAGCGCGTCGGTCGCGAGCGCGGTCAGCGGCGTCTTCTCCGACGGCTTCCAGACGACGCTGTTGCCGCACACCAGCGCAACCGCCGCATTCCAGGCCCACACCGCCACCGGAAAGTTGAACGCCGAGATCACGCCGGTGACCCCCAGGGGATGCCAGGTCTCCATCATGCGGTGCTCGGCGCGCTCGGTCGCGATGGTCAGGCCATAGAGCTGGCGCGACAGGCCGACGGCGAAGTCGCAGATGTCGATCATCTCCTGGACCTCGCCGAGCCCTTCGGAGACGATCTTGCCGGCCTCGATCGAGACCAGGCGGCCGAGCGCGGCCTTGTGGGCGCGCAGCTCCTCGCCGAACAGCCGCACCAGCTCGCCGCGCTTCGGCGCCGGCTTGAGTCGCCACTGCAGGAACGCGGCATGCGCGCGCGCGATCACCGCGGTCGCGTCCGCCCTGCTGTCGTCATGCACATGGGCCAGCACCTCGCCGGTCACGGGCGAACGGGCGGCGCGCGTCCCGCCGCGCAGCCGCTCCGGCGCAACGCCGAGCGAGGTCAGGATCTCGGCCGTTTCCGCAACGAGTGTCAGGGGCGATGCTTGGCTGGGCGACATATGCAACTCCGGATTGTCCCTTGCGCCGGTGCACGCGAGACGTCATGAATGGTCCATCGTAAACGCCCCCGTGTAGATCAAATCCGGCTGCGGCGCGAGCACCCGCGCGCTGGGCAAACCGCCACTGGAGCCGATCGCCTATCCGCTCCCGCGAGTCGTTATCTCTCACGCTCGTTGCCCGCGTCGCGCCCTCCGGATGGGCCATGAGTCGCGCATCGGTGCGATCCCGCGACGCGGCGCGCCCGGGCTGATGGGATCGACGAACCCTCGCGAAACACGAGGGCGCAGGGAATGCCGGGAGCTGGCCGCCCCCATGGCCCGCCTGCGAAAAAAATGCAGGCGGCAGGAACCACAGGTTCAGCCGAGACATCCCGGCATTCCCCGCGCGATGGTCTTCACGCTTATATCGTGATCTCCCCGGTGTACGGCTCTTTAGCCACCGTCGCCCCCGGGATCATCGCCCGAAAGCTTGGCGCCAGCGTCGCGGCGCCAGGACCACACGACTTCACGTCCGCAAGCTGCCGTTCGTCCGCGTGCAAGCACGCTGCGGCAGGCAAGCGGCCATCGCCTCCCCGCCTCACGTGTCGTGACGATCGCGATACGCCCCTCGTGGCGAAGCAGGATGGACGCAGTAGAGCACATTTTCTGGTAAAGCGAAAGCCATTTCTTCTCGGCGGTCAGAGTTTGCTCCATACCGCCAGCTGCGAGCAACGCCATACAGCTGCCACATCCCATCCCGCGAAGGACATAGCCACTATCTGTAAAATCGGAAGCCTGCAGCGTTTCCTGAAGTCCACTTCCTGCCGTCACAGATCGTGGCCCGCCCCACCCCAATCGACAAAGTGAGCGGCATAGTTGCCCAGTCGGCAACTTCTACTTTTCCTGAATCCGATTAAGATAGTCTATTATGGCAAGAATTCGCGCTCTCGCAATACTGTCCGGATCAAATGACGATGCATCGGCTCCAGAGCTCAACTGCGTCGCTTGACTTGGCCGATACCGATACCCCCAAATGGGCATATCTCGCGTACCATGCGCCAGGATTGCCTGCCTGCCATCGATCACTTCGTAGGTACTACTAACCGGAAACACTCCATTATTCTTCTTGGCAATCGCCGTAAGATCGGACGGAACCGATTTCAGCTGCGTGCTCACCGGTCCGCCCCCCTTACCATCGGCTCCATGGCAAGGAGCACATGACATGGCAAAATCGGACTTGCCCGCATCTTGAGCCCAACAAGCGGCAACCATCGCAACCGTTGCAACTGCCACAGCGAAACACTGTCCTGTAGATCGCATGGTGCACCCCTATTTTTCCGAACCTGAGATATCCGTTCTACCTAAACAAAACACTTGAACGCTGATCTTCTGACCAATCTCTGCGACGTCTGCCGATGACAACTCCTGAGCACTTTTCGTCGCTGCCGAGATCTCCGGAGAGACTCCCCGACGATTGAGGAAATTGACGACAATCTGCGATACAATCGCGAAGTTTATTAGTTCTGGAATGTCCCTTCCAGCCTTCATCATGGCCAATGCATTTAATTTGCTATCCACGATTCCGACAACACGCCCCGACATGTCGAGCAACGGTCCACCGCTATTGCCACTTTGCACGGGAGCGGAGGTCTGCAAGAACCTCGTATCGTTCCCTAGGCCGGTCAACGCCGTAACGTCCCCAGTCGTGAAATTGCCAACGCTCGGGAGCAAGCCTGCAAGCGGAAATCCGAATGCAGCAACCCTGTCTCCAAGACGCGCCTGGAGGCTGAACGAAGCAACAGCGGCATTGCCCATATCGGTCCTCAGCAAAGCCAGATCATTCGCATCATCCTGACCATACACCGTAGCCGCATACTCTGCTCTGTCGGCATAGCGAACCTTGATCGGGCTCGTGCAGCCGCTCACAACGTGATTGGCCGTAACGATCACCCCGCGGGCGACAAAAAATCCCGTTCCCGTTATCACGGAAACTTCGCTTGGCTTGGCTCGCGACCGATGATCTTCTACGCACTGCTTGATCGACCTCACTATACTGATGGCGTCTTGCATGTTGAGCAGAGCAAGACTTTGCCCGGCATCAGTCCGAATCCCCAGAAAGCCCGCCGTAATCACACTTGCCATGAACTCGTCCTTGAGCGGACCGACGCTCAGGACACCATCTGAGACGTCAAAAGTCGCGTCGAACTCCCTCGTCGTGACAAGTTGAAGACGAATCTGGGTCTTGTTCGCGGTCAGATCCCTCCACTTTGGATTGATCACTAACAGCCCAAATCCTCTTTCATCCTCTCGAGCAGCTTGAACGAATCCCAGGCCAACGGCCGTTCCATCCGTGAACGTCGCCTTTGCAATACAGATACCTGCTTGTTGATCGTATCCTAGCGACCACCCACTGGTCGGGGCGCTCTTTCGTGGATGATCATGCACGCACCGCCGAATCGCATTGATCGCGTTGGCAGAGTCCTGCATACTTACGATTGCGATTGACTGCTTACTTTCGTTCTTTATTGAGATTGACCGCGCATCAGCAACACTCTGGACAAATTCCTCACTGAGTTGCTTAACCATTATGACTCTCTCGGAAACCTCGAAATTTCCCTCCCATTCACTCGTAGTCGTTATGAAAAGATGGATCTTGTTTCGCTTTCCCAGCGCCCCGTCCCATTTAGGATTCGCAAACGCCAGGGACCAAGCGGATTCTTTATCACTCACAGCCAACGTTACTAATAAGGTTGTACCGTCTGCAAAGGCGATTCCTGCGTAGCAGGCGTTTATCTCTTCGGTCTCGTCGTATCTGATTGACCACCCGCCAACGCGAGCATACTCGCCCGAATCTGCCCGAGCCGCAGGCTGCTGGAGGAACTGCAGCGCGACGAAGGCCAGGGTCGCTATTGCGAGCCGGCAGTGTTTGCTAAATGACTTGAGGGAAAAGTCCATGCAGGAGCCTCCCTGACAACTCAGGTCACTATTCAATTTTAGCGTGCACTAGTATTGCTACCCTATCTTTGATCCAGCTCAATGGTTAGAACGCAAAGGCGTTCCATATGATTGCGGGACTCCGCGGTCTCAGTTGTCATCCCAACACTCCATGCACGACGGTTTGGCGCTTGATCTCGTCATACTCCTCAGGCCAGGAGATTGCCGGCACCATCGCGCGCTACTGATCTTGCGAGCACAGTTCTCGTCTCGCCCCTCAATAGCCATGAGGGTTGCCGTCAGGAGAGCAACGAGCCGCCGTTCGCCGCCGCTCTCGGCGAAAACCTCGCTCTGGGCGAGCGTCAGCGTCCGGCCTGATTTGACAACCCTGCCCTCGGCGACGATGCGCTGGCCCACGGCTGGAGCCACCAGATCGATCTTGAACTCGGTGGTTGGAACTGCGCGGTCCGCGGGCATCATGCTGAGCGCCGCATAGCCTGCAGCCGTGTCCGCGATGGCGCTGACGGTTCCGGCGTGAACGAACCCGCGCTGCTGCGATATCTCCGGCCTGGGCGTGAGTAGGACCATCGCCTCCCCGCCTCACGTGTCGTGACGATCGCGATACGCCCTTGTGGCGAAGCAGGATGGACGCAGTAGAGTAAAATTTCTTATAAAGCGAACGAATTATTGGAGCGCCGCAGCGACCGAAGGTCGTGCATGACACGTCTTGCGTTCGTGATCGTCGAGGAGAACTGTTGAAGCGGGTCTCGCAACAAAGATCATTGCGGCCCTTTCCGCCTCGATATACCAACGTCGCATGTGTCCTCGCGAGAGACAATCAGCATGACGATCGAGACCTGGCTCGCATTTGCGGGAACGTCCATCATCCTCCTGGTGATCCCGGGGCCGACGGTTCTGCTGGTGGTCTCCTATGCGCTGGGCCAGGGATGGCGAACCGCGCTGCCGACGGCTATCGGCGTCGCGCTGGGCGACTTCACCGCCATGACCTTGTCCATGCTGGGCGTCGGCGCGCTGCTGGCGACCTCGGCGCTGCTGTTCACCGTGCTGAAATGGATCGGCGCGGCCTATCTCGTCTGGCTCGGGATCAAGCTGTGGCAGGCCGGCGGCGCGCTGAACGCCGTGCCGCGGACCGACAGGACCTCGGCGCTGAAGATGCTCGGTCACGCCTGGATCGTCACGGCGCTGAACCCCAAGAGCATCACCTTCTTCGTCGCGTTCCTGCCGCAGTTCCTCAGTCCGAACGGCAGCTTCCTCACGCAGATGGTCGTGTTCGAATCGACCTTTGTCGTGCTCGCCTTCGCCAACGCCGTCGGCTATGCGCTGATCGCCTCGCGCGCCCGCGCGCTCGTACGGAGCGAGAAGGTGATCAGCATCTTCAACAAGGCGGGCGGCACCCTTCTGATCGGTGCGGGCGTCGCCGCCGCGGCGGCGCGGACGGCGCAGAACTGAACGGGCCGCGACCTTCGGCAGGGAATGTCGCCGACCACATCGGCTGACAACGCCCGCGAGGCGTCGTCCAGGTTTCAGCAACGCGCAGGTCAGGCTATATTGCCGCCGTCACCTGTCATCGAGCAGGCTTTGCCGTGGCCGACACACACCCATCCAGTCCCGAGCTCTGGCCGTCGCTCCAGCACGAGGCCCAACGCATCGCTGCGGCCGATCCCGTATTCAGCCGCGCTCTGTCGGCTGCAATCCTCGACCATTCTGATCTCGGCAGTGCCGTCGCGCAGCAGATTGGCGTCCGCATCGGTAGCGGCGATGCCGCGCGCGCCCGGTTTGCCGCGGTCGCGCGCGAGGCGTATGCCGCCGCGCCTGAGCTCGTCGAGGCGGCGGGTCACGACCTCGGTGCGATCGCGACGCAGGACCCAGCGACGACGGCGCTGCTGCCGCCGCTGCTGAACTACAAAGGCTACGTCGCACTGCAGGCGCATCGCGTCGCGCACTGGCTCTGGAGCAACGGGCAGCCCGACCTGGCGCTACTGCTGCAGGCGGACACGTCAACATCCCTGCAGGTGAGCATCCATCCCTCGGCGCGGCTCGGCACCGCGGTGTTTCTCGATCATGCTACCGGCATCGTCATCGGCGCCCACAGCAGCATCGGCGACGACGTCACCATCCTGCAGAACGTTACGATCGGACGACACGACACACTGCCCGGCCGCGCCCCGCGGATCGGCCGCGGCGTGCTGCTCTCCTCGGGCGCGACCGTGCTGGGCGACGTCGCGATCGGTGATTTTGCCAAGATCGGCGCCGGTGCGGTCGTCACCACCGATGTGCCGTCGGGCTGCACGGCCGTGGGCACGCCGGCCCGGCTGACGAACTGCCCGGAGCAGCCGATCCCGGCTGGGGCTTGAGCCATAGCGCGCGAAAGCCGCCCATGGGCGGCTCTCGTGTCCGGATCGCGATCCGTGCTCGATGTCGGCCTCTCCGAGGCCGCAGGATCGATCTGAGGGTCAGGCCGCAGCGCTTGCCGGCAGGGCTCGGGCGCTCGGCTTCGCCTGCGCGAGATGCGTCTTCCACGCCTCGATGGCGACGACGAGCGAGGTGATCGCCCAGAACACGGGATACTCATAGCCGCCGGTGTTCCAGGTCCAGCCGAAGCCCTTCACGACCTGCAGCGCGTAGACCGCAAACAGCAGCAGCGCGGTGGCGCCGAGCGCGGCAAAGCGCGTGCAGATGCCGAGCACCAGGGCAATGCCGGCGGCCGACTCGGAGGCGGCCGCGATCACGACCCACACCTCGGGGGGATGAAAGCCGGCCTTGGCGAAGAAGCCGGCGGTCGCCGCCGACACCGCGCCGCCTGCGAATTTTCCGGCCACGTGAGGAAACAGAAACAAGCCGCAGATGATGCGAAGAATGTTCAGGCCGTTCGAGAGATCAAAATTTTCCGCCTTGATACGAAAATCGTCCTTGGTGAGCCACATGGCGTCAACTCCTTTCCAGTTGCCGCCATGCTCCAGGAAAAGCGGGCTGCCGCCGTTGCGGCAAATCAAAAACGCGTCTGGAAAAACGCAGAACAGCGTTGCGTCCAACGTGTTCGCTCGGGGATCGGCGGCCCATGCGCGACGATGGCGCGCGGCTGGACTCACGACTCCTGGGGCGGCCGGTTCTACAGCAGTGTCTCAAGCTTGCCGGCCGTGACGGAGATCAGGTCGCGGATCTTGTCGCACTCGGGAGCGAGCGATGCGAGGGCCGGATCCGATCTGATGCACCGCTCCAGATTGTCGACCGCGCGCCGCCAGTCCTCCAATTCGCGCCGCAGCCGTCCGATCTCGCCGGTGACCACGGCATCGCGCAGCCGTTCCGATTGCGCGCCGATGATAGGCAACGGGGCACGGGCGGGAAATGGGAGGATATCAGCCACGGATCGCCCCGATGAGAGAGGTGGAATTCGGCGAAGACGACAGGCGCACGACGCGCGGGGCGGCGGCATTGCCTGCAACCGCGCGGCGGCCTGGATTGACAGGCCACCGCGCGATCGGCGCTTTCCGATCCGGCGTCAAGCCGCCGCGCGCTCGGCCAGAGCCTGAGCTTCGGCCGCGGCACGCGCCATGCTGGACGACATCTCGCTCGTGACCGTGCTCTGCTCCTCGACGGCGGCGGCCGTTGACGTCACATACTCGCTGACGTTCTGGATCGCCTGCTTGATCGAGCTGAGAGACGTGACGACGCCCCCGGAGATGTTGTTGAGGCTGTCGATCTCGGTCGCGATCTTGTCGGTGGCGGTCTTCGCCTGGGTGGCCAGGTTCTTGACCTCGGATGCGACGACGGCGAAGCCCCTGCCCGCTTCGCCGGCCCTGGCGGACTCGATGGTGGCGTTCAGCGCCAGCAGATTGATCTGGCCGGTGATGTTGTGGATCATCTCGACGATGCCGCTCATCGACTGGGCGGCATCGGACAGCCGCTGCGCCTGCGCGTCGGCTGAGGTGACACGGTCCACCGCGCCCATTGCGGTCTCGCGCGATTTCGTCATGGCTTCGGAAATCTCGCGCACGGACGCGTTGAGCTCCTCCGCGCCCGCCGCCACCGATTCCATCATGGCGCGCACGCGCTCGTTGCCCATGCGAACGAAGACCTGCCGGGTGACGTCGGTGGCGTATTTGACCACCTTGAACGGCTTGCCGTTGAGGTCGAGGATCGGATTGTAGGAGGCCTGGATATAGACCTCCCGGCCGCCCTTGCCGATGCGCTTGTACTCGGCCGACTGATACTGGCCGCGGTTCAGGCTCGCCCAGAAATCGCGGTAGGCGCCGCTCTCCCGCTCGGACGGTTCGACGAACATGCTGTGATGCTTGCCCTGGATCTCGGCCAGGGTGTAGCCGAGCGCGCGCAGGAAGTTGTCGTTCGCGGTGATGACCGTGCCATCCATGTTGAACTCGATCACCGCCTGGGACTTGCCGATGGCCTCGATCTGCCCGGCGAGGTCGGCGTTCTCTAGCTTCTGCGCGGTGACGTCGGTCGCGAACTTCACGACCCCGATCGGCCTGCCCGCCGCGTCGAGCACCGGATTGTAGGTGGCGAGGATCCATACCTCCTTGCCGCCCTTGCCGATGCGCTTGTACTCGCCGCCCTGGTATTCGCCGCGATTGAGCGCAGCCCAGAACTCGCGATAGGCTTGGCTGTCGCGCAGCGCGGGTTCGACGAACATGCTGTGATGCTTGCCCTGGATCTCGTCGAGGCGATAGCCCAGCGCATCCAGGAAATTCTTGTTGGCACCGACGATGGTGCCGTCGAGCTTGAACTCGATCATGGCCTGCGCGCGGTCGATGGCGGCAAGCTTGGAGCCGTCGGCCATGCTGCGCAGCTTCTTCTCCGTGATGTCGGTCGCGAACTTGACGACCTTCACGGGCTTGCCGGCGCTGTCGAGGACGGGATTATAGGACGCCTCGATCCAGATTTCGCGACCGCCCTTGCCGATGCGCTTGAACTCGGCGGCCTTGAGCTCGCCGCGGCTCAGCGCCGCCCAGAACTCGCGGTAGGCGGCGCTGTCGCGTTCGGACGGCTCCACGAACATGCTGTGATGCCTGCCCTGGATTTCCTCCAGCTGATAGCCGAGTGCGTTCAGGAAGTTCTTGTTCGCGGTGATGATCGTGCCGTCGAGCTGGAATTCGATCACGGCCATCGCGCGACTGATTGCTGCAAGCTGTGCTTCCGCGTCCGAGCGGCTGTTCGATCGAAACAACAAGGTAACCTCCAGATGAATAGTTCGTTTGCAGATGGTCGGCGGCGATGACGATCGTCCCCGCGCGCCCGGCGACATGTCTGCGCAAAATTGATGCAACTTGTTCCAGTCTCGTTAAAGCGCGTTGAGAAACTCCGGCCTTTCCGTAGTTCTACCGCTGTGACATGACGCCCGGCATACAATGACGGCGCGCGCAAGCTGCGCTGCGGCCCCGAAAGCGTCGGCTATCGGCCGTGCGGCGCGAAGATCGCGGGGCATCAAGTCGGTCGATCACATGTCCGCCGCAGCCCTGCTGCGGCAGACAGCGGCTGCGGGACCAGGCGGCCGAGCGTTGCCTGGTTGGCGCGCAGCGCCTCACCGAGCAGCCGCACCAGTTCGCAGCACTTCGGCACCGGGGCAACCGCCAGTGCAAGAACGCCCGATGCGCGCGGGCGATCACCGCGGTCCATCCGCGCTGATGTCGTCATGCACCTGGGCTGGCGATCCTCGATCAGCGGCGGTCCCGTTGGACAGCGGCGCTAGACCGCCTCGACCACCGCCTTCAAGGCGTCAGAGACCTTTGTGGCGAGCGTCGCAAGCGCCGCGTTCTCGATGGCCTGCATCGAGGCGACGGGATTCACGGCAGCGACCTCGACCTTCCCGCCGATCTCCTGGACGATGACGTTGCAGGGAAGCATGGTGCCGATCCGGCTCTCCGCCTGCAACGCCTCATGCGCCAGCTTCGGATTGCAGGCGCCCAGAATGGTGTAGGGCCGAAAGTCGGCGCCGATCTTCTCGCGCAGCGTCGCCTGCACATCGATGCGGGTCAGAACGCCAAAGCCGCGTGCCTTCAGCTCCGCGGTCACCCGCTCGATCGCTGCGTCGAACGATAGATTCACCGCTTTGGCAAAATAGTAGCTCATGTTCGCCTCTTTCCGGCTGGTCTGCCGCCGCGTCAACACGGTTCGTCGCGCGCGGCCATGGGATCTCCCGGCGGCACTGTTGCGCGTCCGTGCGGCGTGCACTTGATCGAGATCAGCGAAATGGCCGCATGGGCCGGACTCGCGGCGGCGCAGGCCAGGCCATCACGCTGTTTTGACGCCGGTCATTGCGGCCCGTGCATGAACGCCTGCATCTCTTCCGGGGTCAACTTGCCGTCCTTGTTGCTGTCCATGGCCCTGAAGATGCGCTCATGCGTCGCCTGGAATTCCCGCAGCGAGATCTTGCCGTCGCCGTCGGTGTGACGGCGCGGCGGATCACGCTGCGCCGATCCGCCCCGCCCGTTTCGATCTACCGGCCGCAATGACAGTCTCGCGCGCCGGTTTCCTCATATTCATCGTGCAGGCGCACCCAATCGGAGAGATTGCCGCGGCCGGTCTCGTTGCGGCCCTTGGGCGTGAGATCGAGATAGTGATAGGCGCCGATCAGCGGATCGCCGCCGCGGGAGCGGACCTGGAAGGTGCAGAAGATGTTGCCGGCGTCGTCCTTGGTGAACACGGTCAGGCCCGGGAGCTCGGGCGACCTGCGCGTCAAGGGTGCGAAATTGTAGACGGCCTTGCCCGTCACGATCTGCTCGTCCGAGAACGAGACCTGAAAGTCGAAGTTGAAATCACCGCCCTCGGATGACACCCAGTCGAACGTCCAGCCCATGCGCGCCTTGAACGGCGCGATCTCGGCGAGCGGCGCACGCGAGACGACGACCAGGCTGACGTCGTGATGGCGAAGGTGCTGGTTGGCGCCGTCGATGTGGTCGCACAGAAACGAGCAGCCGGGACAGCGGTGCGGATCGCCCGGCGCCATCATGAAATGATAGACGATCAGCTGGCTCCGTCCCTGAAACAGGTCAGCCAGGCTCACGGGTCCATCCGCCGCCTGGAAGACATAGTCCTTCTCGACCCGGACCCACGGCAGCGCCCGGCGGGCGGCAGCCAGCGCATCGCGCTGCCTGATGAAGGCCTTCTCCTGGGTGAGGTGGGCGCGATGAGCTTCGGTCCATTCGTCCGCGGTGACTATTCTGGGGGTCATGTCTGGAGTCCTCCGTATCCTTCGCAGAGGACGATGCAAGGCTCGGCGGCCCGACACCGACGCCATCTATTTTGTCGGCAGGTCATCGCAGCGCGGCCGGGTGCAGCGAACCGCGGATCGACTGGACAAGGCCAGCTTCGGGCGCCCCCGCTCCCGTCTCAGACCGGCGTGCGCGCTCGACCTGATCCACCGTCTGCTCCCGTCCGTTTCGGGGCGGCCATGACAGACGTGTCGGATCAGAGCAGTGACTCCCGCAGCGGCCGGACCGAGCCGGCGCGCTGCCGCAGCTGCGGCCAACCGGCGCGCGCGGTTCAGAGCATCCTGAACCCGCGAACCGGCGAAGCGGCGCGTCTGTTCAACTGTACCGCCTGCGGATCTGTCAATTGGATGGACGACCGGCGGTGAACAACCGGTTCGGTCGCGACTGGCTGCCGGCAAAAAAAATCTGATCCGCGAGGAACAAACCCGCATTCAGCCGTTTTCGATGATCGCGGGCTTCCCCGCTTCGAGCCGGCGGCAGAGGGATGATCGTGCTCCCACTGTGCAATCGCGCGCGACCGACTCCATCCCTCCTCGACGAACGTCTGCCTCGAGGTCAGCTCCGATGACGGCCAGATCGGGCATGTCACAATTTCGGTGCTGATCGAGCGCGGTTGACGGCTGTGAAAGGTCCAAGGCCGCAGCTCGCTATCAGCAGCTCCCTATGAGGAAATGCGGGCCTGCGTCCAAACGTGGCCCATCTTCACCGCGTCGAGCGCGGCGGCCAGCTCATCGATGCGATACGGTTTCGACAGGATGCGGACGCCGGCCTCCTTGGCGGCGTGAACGGCAGCGCCGGAATAGCCGCTGGTCAGCAGGATCGGCATGTCGCCGCGCCGCTTCTGGATCTCGCGTGCCAGCTCGACACCATTCATGCCCCCCGGCATCATGACGTCGGAGAACACGAGGTCGACCGTGCGCCCGTCGGCGAGCGCGCCGAGCGCGGCCGCCGCGCTGGAGGCGCGGGTCACCTCATAGCCGAGCTGGCGCAGCATCTCGCCGACCAGGGCCGCGACCTCGTCGTCGTCCTCGACCAGGAGAATGCGGCCCTCATCATGCTGGCGCGCCCGCGGCCGCTGCAGGTCGAGGAGATGGTGCTGCTGCCTGGATGCCGCCTGCGCCGATCGCGGAAGGTAGAGCGCAATCGTCGTGCCCTTGCCCACCTCCGAGTCGATGCGGACGGTGCCGCGCGACTGGGTGACGAAGCCGTAGACCTGGGCGAGTCCGAGCCCTGAGCCCTTGCCGACATCCTTGGTGGTGAAGAACGGCTCGAACACCCGCACCCGGACGTCCTCCGTCATGCCGGTGCCGGTGTCGATCACGGAGAGGCGGACATAGTCGCCGGCCAATTCGTCGTCCTGCAGATGTCGCAGGTTCTCGGCCCGGACCAGGATCGTGCCGCCGGCCGGCATCGCATCGCGGGCGTTGACGGCGAGATTGAGCACCACGAGCTCGAGCTCGCCCGGATCGACCGCGACGGGCCACAGCGCGTCGGGGAAGTCGAACTCGACGTGCACGTCGCCGCGCAGGCTGCGGTCGAGCAGCTCGCGCATGCCGCCGATCTGGCGGGCGATGTCGACCGGCTCGGGCCGCAGCTCCTGCCGGCGCGAGAACGCCAGCAACTGCCGGGTCAGGCTCGCGCCGCGCTGCGCCGCCTGGATCATGCCGTCCATCAGGCGGCGGCGCCGCGCCGGATCGCCCTGGCGGTCGAGCATGTCAAGGCCGCCGGAGATCACCATCAGCAGATTGTTGAAGTCGTGCGCCACGCCGCCGGTCAGGCGGCCGATGGCCTCGATCTTCTGCGCCTGGCGCAGCGTCTCCTCGACCCGTGCGCGCTCGGCCATCTCGATGCGAAGATGCTCGTTCGATTCCGCGAGCGCCCGGGTCCGCTCGACGACGAGCTGCTCGAGCTGCTGCGCCGCCTGCTCGCGCGCCTGGATCAGCGCGCGGATCTGGTATTGGCGGCGTCGCGCCCGCAGCGCCGATTGAACCGCGCTGGTGAGCGTGATCGGCTGGATCGGCCGTTCGAGCAGCGAGACGTTGCGCAGCGCACTCACGAGGTTGCGCCGCCAGGTGACGACGGCGCGCTGCTCGCGGTGGCTGGTGAGCACGATGAAGGGCAGGTCGGACCAGGCCGGCTGGCGTTCGACCCATTGCGTGAGGGGAGCGGTGTCCTGGGCAAACAGCCCTTCCTCGGCAACAAAGACCGCGCCGACGCCTGCGCTCATCTCACGGAGCAGATGCGCCAGGTCCGAGCAGACCGCCGCCTCGATCCTTGCGCTGCGGAGCAGCTCCGCCGATGCCGGTCCGTCCCGCCCGATCGGCGCGAAGACGAGGACACGGTGATCTTGCTCAATGCTCATCCCGCATGTCCATGTCGGGGAAATCCGTCCCGGTGAAGCGTGGATTGCCGGAGAAGATACCGCTGAAATTCTTGAGCGGCGGACCGAGGCTGATACCCGCGCTGCTCAGGCGAAATTCGCGAATGCTGTGCTCGTGGTGGCCGCTGCGCTTCTTGACCACCGACAAGGCGCGCCGAACCGTGCCGCCGACCTCGAAATAGCGCAGCATCAGGACGGCATCGCTGAGATAGCTGATGTCCAGCGGCGTATCCATCGGCCCGACCATGCCGTGCTGCGCGAGCACTAGGATCGTCAGCACGCCCTGCTGGGCCAGATAGGTCAAGAGCTCGTGCATCTGCAGGATCAGAAACCGCTCGTCCGGCATCGCGTTGAGATAGCCGTTGAGGCTGTCGATGATGATGACGCGGGCATTGTCCTGCTCGACGCTCTGCCGGACGATGGCGCCGAACTCGCCCGGCGACAACTCGGCCGGGTCGACCTGCTGAAAGCGGATGCGCCCGGAGTCGATGTGTTCATCGAGCGGGAGGCCGAGCGTCCGCGCGCGGGCCTCGACGGTGCCGCGGCCCTCGTCAAAGGCAAAGAATACCGCATGTTCGCCGCGCCTCGCCGCCGCGATCGCATAGATCAGCGCGACCGAGGATTTGCCGACGCCGGCGGCACCGATGAGCAGCGCGTTGGTACCGCGCTCCAGTCCGCCGCCGAGAAGCTGATCGAGTTCGGCATTGCCGCTCGGCGTGACATCGCCCGCGAACGTCCGGTGATGCTCCGCGGCGACGAGGCGCGGAAAGATCTTGAGCCCGCCGGACGCAATGGTGAAGTCATGGTAGCCGCCGCGGAACGCGATGCCGCGCATCTTGATCACGCGCAGCCGGCGGCGCTCCGCGCCGTAGTCGATCGCGAGCTGCTCCAGCATCACGACGCCATGCGCAACCGAGTGCAGCTGCAGGTCGTCCTGGGCCGACGACAGATCGTCGAGCAGGACGACGGTACAGTTGCGCTTGGCGAAGAAGTGCTTCAACGCCAGCACCTGGCGGCGGTAGCGCAGCGGGCTCTGGGCCAGCAGGCGAAGCTCCGACAGGCTGTCGATCACGACGCGGCTCGGATTAATCCGCTCGACCTCGTTGAACATCAGGCTGGTGGTCTCGCTGAGCTCGACCTCGGCCGGATGAAAGACAGTGAGCTCACGCTCGGGGTCGAGCGTCGTTTCCGGCGGCACCAGCTCGAAGATGTCGACGCCGGCCAGCGACCAGCCGTGGCGCCGCGCCACCAGCTCGAGCTCGCGCCGGGTCTCCGACAGGGTGATGTAGAGCACGCGCTCGCCGCAGCTCACGCCCTTGAGCAGGAACTGCAGCGCGATGGTGGTTTTCCCGGTGCCGGGCCGGCCTTCATACAGATACAGGCGATTGGGATCGAAGCCGCCGCCGAGAATGTCGTCGAGGCCTTCGCTTCCGGTCGAAATACGCGGCAGATCCGTGGGCCCGCCCTCGTCGCTTCCGCGAACAGGCTGCTCCGTCATGCAAAAGCTCCGTTATAACAATCGAAACGACGCGGCAGCGAAACCGATAACGCGAGGCTTCGCGACGACCGGATAGGAACACAGTCGCTCCGCCTCCGGTTCCCCAGTTCCATCCCCAGGTCCGCCGGCGTGCAGGACGGACGTCCGACAGGTGTACAGCTGGAGGCCCGACGCGTGCGTGATGCTCGGAGCCGCCCAGCATTTCGCACGGCTGACGCCGATCGCACCCCGCCTTCTCAGCCGACGGCCGATCAGCTGGCCCGGCCCACCGTATCAGCCATCGTGGCGCCGCGGGTGCCGAGCGGCTGTGCAGCGCCGGTGGTGGTGTTGCGCCGGGTCTGATGCTCCAATTCGGCATCGAGCTCGGCACCGATCAGGATCACGATGGCGGAGATCCAGATCCAGGTCATGAAGCCGATGGCTGCGCCGAGCGAGCCGTAGGTCGCGTTGAAGCTGCCGAAATTGGCGGCATACCAGGAAAACAGCGCCGAGCCCGCGAGCCACAGCGCCGCCGCCAGCGCGCTGCCCCAACTGATCCAGCGCCATTTGGGCTCCTCGCGGTCCGGCCCGTAGCGGTAAATCAGGGCCAGTCCGAGCGCGACGCAGATGAAGATCGCGGGCCAGCGGCCGATCCGCAGCACCAGATCGCCGGCCCCGGACATGCCGAGATAGTTCAGCAGCACCGGGAGCACGACGACGGCACCGATGGCGAGCAGCGCGAACAGGATCGCGCCGCCGGTGAACAGCAGCGAAATCGCGTTCAGCTTGATGAAGCCACGCCTCTCGGGTTCGCGATAAACGATGTTGAGCGTGTCGAAGAGCGACTTCATCGCCGCATTGGCGCTCCACAGCGAGATCGCGAGGCTGACGAGGAAGGTGATGCCGAGCGCCTGACGGCCGTTGGCGGAAACGCGCGTCAACTGGTCGCGCGCAATGTCGATGGCGCCGCCGGGCATCAAGCCCTGCAACTGTTCCAGATGTCCGGTGATTTTGGCCGGATCGGAGAACAGGCCGTAGATTGCCACCAGCGCGGCCAGCGCCGGAAAGATCGCCAGCAGGGTGTAGAAGGTCATGCCTGCGGCGAGCGCAACGATCCTGTGCTCGGTGACATTCTCATAGACCCGGAGCAGGACGTCCTTCCAGCCGCGCGCGGGAATCTCCGAGGGCGAACGCGCCAGCCGGCCGTGTCCAGCGCCGGCCCGGCTCGCGCCTCGCGAGCGCTCCGCCTGTTCGGGCCGCTGATCGAAATAGTGGATCAGGAACGCGAACCCGAGCAGAGCCAGCATCCCGCCGGTGCCAGGTGTGCGCGGGCGGCCCGCGAAAACGCTCGAAGAGTCGCGATGGGCGGCGTCTGACGTCTTGGATCGGCGAAACATGGGATCGGTCCATCACCAGCGGCCAAAAAGCAACCGGTGCGGTGGACGAATGTTCCGGCATCACGTCATGACGCGCGTTGCCAGGCTCCGCAACGGTGGGGCTGCCTCAGACCTTCAAGAGGCCAACTCGGGCGCCAACATCCAGACAATTTCGCCGGCCTGTGAACGCGTCGCTGCGGCGCCGACACAAAACAGTTATGTTGCGCGCGAGGAACGGGCCTGCGCACCCTCGCGTTGCAACGGGACTTTTCAACGCAAGGATAAACGCATGCGCCGCCTGTTATTTGCCTCGCTGTCCGCCACCGCCGTCCTCGCGAGCTTCGCCGCGATCTCGCCCGCATCCGCCGCCCAGGACCGCTACTGCCTGCAAGGCAGGATCTGGGGCTATCCGGGCAACTGCCAATTCTCCACCTATCGCCAGTGCCTGGCTTCCGCCTCCGGCACCGATGCCGGCTGCGGCATCAACCCCGCCTACGCCTATGCCCGGCAGCGCGGCTACGACCGACGCTATTGAGCGTGGACCGTTGCGTCAGCCTCTTGCGCGGTGCACGATCAGCCCCATCGACTGAGAGATGGCTAGCGGCGGGATGTCAGGCCCCCGTGCTCCCCCGGCCCTGCTCTATTGCGTCGCGCAACGGCACGATGATCCGTTAGCTGTTGCGGCAAGCCTTACTCCGGCGCCGGCAGCCGCGCGTGCTCTCCTCCTCCGCCGCTCGGCGCACGGAACATTGCGGCTCGCCGTCACTTATACGGCGACCAATGTCCAACCGGAGGAGGATCATCATGGACGGACTGATTTATCTCGTGGGGCTGATCGTGGTCATCATGGCCGTTCTATCGTTCTTCGGCCTGCGTTGAGACGACGATCATGACCATGGAAACTGCGCCGGTCGTCGCCTCACCCGTTTCAAGCGCGACGGCCGATAGCTGGACCCTGCAATGGACGCCGGTCGTTGCGGGAGCTTTGACCGCGGCGGCGGTCTCTTCGATCCTGATCAGCTTTGCCATGTCGGTCGGTCTCGGTGTCAGCTCCACCGCGCCGACATGGCGCGACGCCTCGGTGGCGCTCTGGCTCCTGTCCGGACTCTATCTGGTGCTGCAGGCGCTGATCAGCTTCGGCTGCGGCGGCTACATGGCGGGCCGCTTGCGCGCACCGCACGGGCTCGCCGAAAGCGAGGAGACCGAGAAGCGGGACGGCCTGCACGGCGTCACAGCCTGGGCGCTGGCGGTCGTGCTCGGCGCCACCCTGGCCGTACTCGGCGCGTCCGCGGCGACACGGACCCATCCGCTGACTACGCCGGCGACGGCCAATGAACCGTCGATCCTGAGCTATGAGCTCGACCATCTGTTCCGCGCGCCCCGGCGGGTACCCAGCCCGGATGTCGCCCCCGCGCGCAGCGAGGCCGGCCGCATCCTGCTCACGGCGTCGAGCCACAATGGCGTCAGCCCGGAGGATCGCAGCTATCTCGTGCAGCTCGTCACCGGCACGACGGGTCTTGCTGCGCCCGATGCGGAGCGGCGGGTGGACAGCGTGATCGCAGAAGCCAAGAGCGCGATCTCGCATACCCGCGCCGGCACTGTCATCCTGGCGTTCTCGGTTGCCACCGCGCTGCTGCTCGGCGCCGTCGCCGCCTGGGCGGCTGCGGAGAGCGGTGGCCGTCACCGCGACGGCAAGCCTGTCACCGGATGGATGCTGCACGCCAACCGCTTCAGCCGGCGGCGCGACATGTGGCGGCGGCCGATGTCGATGCCGGAATAGAGCACATCAAGACCAGCGAGCGGCCCGGCCCATCGCCGGGCCGCTTCGCGTTGGACCGCCGCCGCGAACGAAGCGCGTGCAATTCAGGCGAGCCGCAGGATCATCAGGTTCGCGTCGCTGCCATAGCTGCCGGTCGGATCGGCAGCGGCTGTCTTGTCGACCGCAAATCCTTGCCTCTCCCAGAATGGCGTCGAGCCGTTGACGGCGATCAAGGACAGCGACTTCAGGCCGAGCGCACGCGCGTGTCGGATCAGCTCCTCGACGATCACGGTCGCCGAGCCGCTGCCGCGGGCCTCGGGCAGCAAGGCGAGATCGTGGATGTAGTAGGTCGACGCAGCCGGCGGAATGCTGCCGATCAGCAGGTTCAAGGCCGGGGGCCGGCCGAGATGCCAGGGATGGCTGAGCACATAGCCGGCGATGCCCGCGCCCGTCCCACGCAGCACGCGGCAGCCATCAGGATGGAGACGCAGGCGCTCCGCGAAAACACTCTTGTCCTCGGGATAGTTCGGGTGCACGCGGGCCGCGATCTCATCGACATCAGCAAGATCGCCCGGCGCCATTGCGCGCCACCTCATGGTCTGGTTCTTTCTCACTCGCCCTTTCTCACTTGGCGAGGGCCAGCCAGCGCTCGCTGGCCGACAGCGCCGTCGGCCACAGCGCCTCCGTCGGCTGCCCCCGATGCAGTGCCTTGCCGACCTCGCAGATCGACATGAAGGCCGCCGAGCGCGCCTCCTCCACCTCGAGCGGCTGCTCCGCGCTCGGGCTGCGGACGAGGCCCATCAGGCCGTTCAACGTCTGCAGTGCCGCTTCCGGCGGGCTCACTTCCGCCGCCCTCAGCGCAGCCACGATCTGCTGCGCCTTTTCCGATTCGGTCATCACGTCAGTCATCGTCTTTTCGTTTGCCCGTGCCTCACGGGAGAACGCTAGCAGCCGGACGAAGGTCGGGCAATGCTCGGGCAGACGGCACTCCAATGCCGAACGCGCGATGCCGACGTGCGATTTCCCGCCGATCCTGGCTCGGCCCTCTTGCGATGCTGCTTTGCCAGCGTCTCGGCCGGCGTGCATTGGCGTCGTGATCTGCAACGCGTTCTTCAGATAGCGCGTTCATTGGCGATCACGACCCCTCGACAAGGCTGAGGCATTGTGATCGCTCTGGCGCATGTCATTTCGCCAAGGATTTCGCCATGTCGAGGTGTTTCTGCAGCACCGGCACGGTCTGCTGGGCGAAGTCCGACAGCGGTGAGTTTGCCGCCGCCTGCTTCTGATACTTCTTGATATCCTCCTGGTGATCGCGAACCATCGCCTGCGCAAACGCCTGGTCGAACCGACCGCCGGACATGCCTTCCAACCGGTTGTAGATGGCCTTCTGCTTCCTGCTCGGCTCGGACGGCACCTTCATCCCGTTCTGGCTCGCAAGCTGCTGCGCCTTCTGCAGATGCTCGCTATGGTCCTGCTGCAAGGCCTGCCCGAACTGCTTGACCTGATCGCTCTGCCCCTTCTGCTGCGCCAGCTTGCCCATGTTCACCTCGGACATGTCGCCCTCGATCGCCTCGGTCATGAAATGCTGATCCTTGGCGGGCGACCGGCCCTTCGGAGCGGCGACCGCGCCGCCGGCCACCAACACGGTCACGGCAGAGGCGGCCAGGGCAATTCGGATTGCTCTCGTCTGATGGTTGTGGATCATCCTGCTCATCGTTGATCTCCGAGGGGTTCGACTCCTGATCGTCGCGACGGCAAGAGCCTTACCCGACGATCGTTCCTAAGCCCCGCGCGGCAACCCTGCAGAATGCTTCCGCGCGCAACGACGCGGCGGGTTCCAAATGCTGCGGCACAACCGTCCCTGCAGCACAACGTCCGCGACTTCTCGGTTTCGGACCCGCGCCATGCAGCGCTCAGTGAGTGCGTGCATCCCCGCCGAGCGCCCGAGCCAGCACGCCTCGAAGCAGGCCGGCCTGCGCCGCGCTCCCGCGCCAGGCCACGATCTGATCGGGACGGATCAAAGCGAGGTCGGCCTCGTAGAGATCGCGCAGGGCCCGCGGCAAGGTGACGATCTCGACGTCGACACGCAGCGGCCCCATGGCCTCACGTAGTTGATCCTCATCGAGGTCGCTGCCCTCACACCGCAACAGCGTCCATTCGAAGCCGAAGCGGTCGTACAGCGAGATACCTTGCTCCAGCCAGGCGTGCGGCGCGCGGCCGCCGGGACAGGCGCTCGGCACGTAGGCGTTGGCCGCATCCGGCGGCGGCCGGGTGCCATCGGGGATGATGATCGGTGAGCCATCATAGCGGCCGCCGAAGGTGACGCCGGGGATGTTGAACTCGGCGCGCGCATGCTGATCGAGATAGGCGCTGGCGATGCGCCGTGCCTCGTCGCCGGCCGCGGTCGCGTCCTCGATCTCGGGCACCGCGGCAAACAGGCCGAGCGAATCCGCAAAGCCGCGCGCGTAGTCGGTGTTGCGCAGCGCCACCTGACGGCGCTCGGCCTCGTAGCTGTCGAGCAGCGAGACGGGGCTCGTTCCCTTGATGACGCTCGCCAGCTTCCAACCCAGATTGACCGCATCCTCGATCGCGGTGTTGTAGCCGAGCCCGCCGGTCGGAGTGAACAGATGCGCCGCATCGCCGCCAAGGAAGACCCGGCCGCGCTGCATGCTCTCGGCGACCAGCGCATGCCCCGCGGTCCAGGTGAGATGCGAAAGCACCTCGCAGGGAATGGGCGCACCGCAGGCGCGCTGGAACGCTGCCCGCGCATCGTCGGCGGTGACAGCGCTTTCGTTCTCGCCGGGCCGAAGCTGGGTGTGGAAAGCGAACTCGTCGCGTCCGTTCACCGCGGCCATGAAGGCGCGGCGGTCGCGGTTGAAGCAGACATACATCCAGGCCCGCGCATGCGGGACGCTGGCGTAGAACTCCGGCGAGCGCAGATAGACCGCGAGCATGCGGCCGCCCATGAAATCGCGCTGCACGCCCGTCGTTCCGCCATAGGTGATCCCGAGCGACTGTCGCACTTGGGAGCGCGGACCGTCGGCCCCGATCAGGAAATCAGCCGCGATCTCGAGGCGCGCGCCGTCGCTGACACGCTCGACCTCGGCGGCAATGCCGCCGTCGGTAACGGCATGGCCGATCAACCGGTGCCCGTAGTGCAACTGAATGCCCGCAAGGCGCGCGGCATGCCGGCGCAGGATTTCTTCGACGAATTTCTGCGACACCCGGTGCGGCAGCTCGGCCGCGCTCCATGAGCCGGACAGGCCCTTCACCAGTTCCGTCGCGCGCGCCGCGGACGGCAATTGAAAACGTGCCAGCTCATGCGCCGTGTAGCGCGTGAAATAAGCGACGTCGGTCGGGTAGTCCGCGGGCAGGCCGGCGCGCCGGACCTCGTCGGCGAATCCGAGCCGGCGGAAATGCTCCATCGTCCGCGCCTGCGTCGCGTTGGCCTGCGGGTTGAACGCCGTTCCCGGCTTCTCGTCGACCAGGATTGCGGACACGCCGCGGCGGCCAAGCTCGTTGGCCAGCATCAGCCCGCACGGACCGCCGCCCACGATCAGCACCGAGGCGCTCAGACGTTCGATCACGGCGCTCCTCCTCGCAATGGAGGAATGCTAGCGCGCCCCGCGAATTAGTCAATCAGCCTGACTATCTGGTGTCGTCGAGCGTGTCGAAGCGGGCGCCATAGGCCGACAATCCCTGCAGAATCGCGTCCATCGCGGCCTTGCCGAGCTCCTTGCGCATCTCGGCTTCCGCCACATCCACGGCATCGCCAAACGCCTCCAGCCATGTCAGTCCGGCCGGCGTGAAGCGGACGAGGCGCGCGCGCCGGTCGCTCGGATCGGCCTCGCGCGACACCAGCCCCAGCTCGGCGCATTGATCGACCAGTTCGCCCATCGCCTGCTTGCTCATCGAGGCCCGCCGCGCGAGCTCGGTCAGCCGGGTGCCCTCGACGTCGAGGTTGCGGGTGAGGCTGACATGGGCAATCCGCGTCTCGCCGTGACCGCTCTCCGCCATCAATTGGAGAACCCGGGATTCGAACCGGCGCACCGCATTGTTGAGCAGCCGGCCGACATTGGCGTGACGCCATGCCGTCTGCCCGGTGGGCCGCGCCTTGCGTTGATCTCGCGCTGTCATATCGGGACTACCTCGCCATATCGAACCACGCCGGGTCAACGTCGCAGACGCAAGGTGAAATCGGGAAACGCGTGAGATGTCACGCGAAGAATGGTCGGAACGGCACGATTCGAGCCTGCGCCCCCAGCGTCCCGAACGCAAATAGCGAACGAAAAGGCCAATAGGGAAAATGAAGTTTGCTCGTGATTGACGACCATTTTCGCCGTCTGTTCACAGGGGTTCGGTCGTCAACCGGTGGCCGGCCTGCTCACGCGCCAGGCGAGCCCGCTCTACCGTCGCCGATGCAAATCGCTTGACCGCCGCCGCGTCCCGTCGCCAGCTTCAGCAAATGTTCGCAATAGCCGCGAAGCTGACCGTCAGCTCGTAGCAGCGCACGGCGCACGCAGTGATGCCACGCTTCGCCAGATCGGTAATCGTGCGGACGGTGACGCCGAACAGGTCCCAAGCGCGGCGCCGCCGATGGTCTCAGCCATGATCCAAATTGCATTAGGCCGAAACGAGATCGCGAATGAAATAGTGAGGCCACCAACTAAAACGGTTGCCCTATAGCATGACATGGCTCGACGTTCACCAAGCAATCCGCAAAATTGATTATTAGATCTACTATCTATTATGTCTTGATGTCGCGAGGCAACAATTGCTGCAACGGCAAGCGCCATGTGTGGGGCAAAATCTGCAACCCGTGCCACAAATCGAAGTATACTCGCATCTACCAATAGGCTCCGCCTTTATCGGCTTATGTGGAGCCCCTTTGGCATGTGCCACAGATAGGCCCAGTGGTATCAACACCGCGAGGAAGACAACCAATCGCATTGACCCTCCTTCTTGCTTGTCTTGCATCACATTCAAGAATTGAACTATAACGCAAACGCAACCCATAGAAACGGCATTTATCAGCCGCCGGTCAAATCAGGCCTCCGTTAGGGAACATCGGGTGTGCGGGTCAGATCGATCTCGGGACGTCGAAAATTTTCTTTTTTTGGTAAGCGATATGCCGGAAGGTGGCATCCCCAGCCCGAAGCGGATGCGCTGAACCGTGCCACCAGCGCCGTGGAGATATTCCACAGCCGGCGAGCTCATGTATTGCCGTGCATTGCGTCTTCCGCCGCAAGCATTTCGTCGAGGAGATCCCATGCACCCGACGCTTCGGCTTCCGACATCTTCCGGATGGCGTAACCGACATGAACCACGACGTGATCGCCGGGCTCGATAGCTTCATGCTGTAGCAAAAACAGACTCACCGTGCGCTCGATGCCTTTGGCCTCGCATCGCGCCATGACTCCGTCACTCTCCACGACCCGCATCGGGATGCCAAGGCACATCTCGGTTCCACCCGCAAATACTTGAGTCCGAAATCATAGCCCGATCGATGAACTCGATTTGACGTGGATCAAGATAAGGGAATCATATTCGCTGCATAGAATATGTGGCGTCTGATCTCGCGGGGATTTCCATGCGGACCAATGTCGCGGCGACCACCACGCTGGTGCTCGGACTCGGCAATATCCTGCTGAGCGATGACGGCATTGGTGTGCACGTCATTCGGGCCCTCGATGCGCTTGAATGTGCGGGCGAGATACCGCCTTGTGTTGCTCTGCGGGATGGCGGGACGCTCGGGCTGTCCCTGTTTTCGGAGATCGAAGATTTCGGCTCGCTGATCGCCGTCGACGCCGTGGAACTGGGCGCGAAGCCCGGCACCGTCAAGATCTTTCAAGGTCCGGAGATGGACCGGCAGCTCACGGGCAAGAAGCGGACGGCTCATGAGGTCGCGCTTGCCGACCTGATGTCGGCGGCGCGGCTGGCCGGCTGCGAGCCGGCGCGCCGGGCGCTGGTCGCAATTCAACCTGAATCCACGCAATGGGGCCTGTCGCTGACGCCCGCGGTTGGCGCGGCCATTCCCTCCGCGTGTCAGCAGATCAAAACACTGCTCAGCAGGTGGCACCATGACAGTTGAAGCGGATGCCGCGGCACGGTTCCGCACGGGGATGACCGACAGCCTGCTCCGCGAGATCGCCGATCACCTCGGTGTGCTTGCCAAAACCGGCGCATGCGCGGCGATCGATCTGTGCAGCCTGCCTCTCACGGCTGCGGACCGCAGCGAATTGGAAGCCCGGTTGGGCCATGGTGACCTGGAGGCCGTTTTGACCGCAGCCGGCACCAGTGAAATCTGGGAGACGCGCTATGCCGGCGTGTGGTGGGTTCGCCATCTCGGCGCCGGGGACAAGCTCGCCGCCGAACGCATTGAAATCACGGCGTCCCCGGAGATCCTGACGAGCCATGCGGCCGACATCGCTGCGGCCAGCAACAGACTGGCTGAAGACCTGATCGACCGCGTCTCTTCAGAGGATGCCGAAGATGCATGAAACCGAGACGATCGGCGAGCTCTTGACGCGCAGCGGCGTCTCGCGCCGCGCCCTGCTGAAATATACGACCTATCTTGCCAGCCTTCTCGCATTGCCCCCGATGGCCGCGAAGGGCATGGCTGAGGCGTTGGCGAATACGCGCCGCCAATCCGTGATCTGGCTCTCGTTTCAGGAATGCACCGGCTGCACGGAATCGCTGACGCGTTCGTTCGGTCCAACCATCGAGGACATGATCTTCAATCTCATCTCGCTCGACTATCACGAAACGCTGATGGCGGTGTCGGGTACTGCCGCGGAAGCGGCGCGCCTGGCTGCCATGAAGGAGAACAAGGGCAAATATGTCGTCGTGGTCGACGGCTCCGTTTCGACGAGGGATGGCGGGGTCTACTCCACCAACGCCGGCAAGACCAACCTCGAGGTGCTGAAGGAGACGGCCGCAGATGCAGCCGCGGTGATCTCCGTCGGGACCTGCGCGGCCTTCGGTGGCATTCCCCACGCAAATCCCAACCCCACCGGCGCAGTTGCCGTCAGCGACATCATCACCGACAAACCGGTGATCAATGTCTCCGGTTGCCCGCCCATTCCGGAAGCCATCGCCGGCACGGTTGCCTATCTCGTGACGTTCAACAAGCTTCCCGATCTCGACGACAAGGGCAGACCGAAAGCGTTTTTCGGCGATACGATCCATGACCGCTGCTATCGCCGGCCGTTCTACGACAAGGGGCAGTTCGCCAAGCAGTTCGACGATGAGGGAGCGCGCAAGGGCTGGTGCCTCTATGAAGTCGGTTGCAAGGGGCCCGTGACTTACAATGCGTGCGCGACCATGAAATGGAATGGTGGCGTCTCTTTCCCGATCCAGTCGGGACACGGCTGTCTGGGCTGTTCCGAACCGAATTTCTGGGATCGTGGCAGCTTCTACCAGCCACTTTCTTCAAACACGTTGAATGATCCGGAGATCATCGGCGGCGCCGCGGCTGCGGGCGCGGCGGTCGGGATTGCCAGCGCATGGCTGGCGCGGCGACGCAAACAACGAGCAGAGAGGGAGGCCCAGCCATGAGCCTGCTGGATTTCGTGCGCGGACCCGCGATCGAGATCGCAATCGCGATATTCGTGGGCGGCGTGTTGTGGCGGCTCGCGTCGCTGCTGCTCCTGCCCTGGACCAGCGACAGATCGGCGAGGCGAGCTGATGCACCGCATGCCGTGGTTGGCGCGTTCCGTGGCTTCGTGCGTCACCTATGGCCCGCGAACACCTATCTGCGCGCCTCGTTGTTCAGCACGGTGAATGGCTATGTTTTTCACGTCGGCCTTGCCATCATCGTGTTCGGACTGGCGCAGCACATTCTCTTCCTGCGTGGATTGTTCGGCTTTTCATGGCCGAATCTGCCCACCGGCGTGATCTCGGCCGCCTCGGTGGTCACGCTGGCGTCGCTCCTGGCTGCGCTGGCGCGACGGATGACGAATCCGGTCTTAAGACTGCTTTCGACGCTTGACGACTACTTCAGCTGGCTGGTGACGTTCCTTCCGGTCGTGACGGGGCTGATCGCGGTGAGCCACCTATGGGCGCCGTACGAGACGCTCTTGTCCGTGCACATCCTGGCCGTGTGCCTGTTCCTGATCTGGTTCCCGTTCGGAAAACTCATGCATGCCTTCCTCGTCTTCCTGACCAGGAGCGAGACCGGGATCTTCTACAGCCGCCGGGGAGTCGAGATATGAACCAGCGCATCGTCGTCGATCCCATCACGCGCATTGAAGGGCATCTGCGGATCGAGGCGGAAACAGATCCCCATGGCGCCATCACCGGTGCCTACAGTTCCGGCACGATGGTGCGCGGCATCGAACTGATCCTGAAAGGACGCGATCCGCGCGAGGCCTGGGCTTTCGCTCAGCGCATATGCGGCGTGTGCACGCTGGTCCACGGCATCGCCAGCGTCCGCGCCGTGGAGAATGCGCTGGGATACACCATTCCGCCGAACGCGCAACTCATCCGCAACCTGATGATTGCCGCACAATATGTGCATGACCATGTCATGCACTTCTATCATCTGCATGCGCTCGACTGGGTCGACGTGGTGTCGGCGTTGAAGGCCGATCCGGCGGCAACGTCGCAACTGGCGCAATCGATCTCGAGCTTCCCGAAGTCGAGTCCGGGCTATTTCGCGGACACGCAGAAGAGACTGAAAGCTTTCGTCGAAGGCGGCCAGCTCGGCATCTTTGCAGGTGGATTCTGGGGACATCCCGGATTCAAGCTGCCGGCCGAAGCAAACCTGATGGCGGTCGCGCACTATTTGGAAGCGCTCGCCTGGCAGCGCGAGGTGGTGCAGCTCCACACCGTCTTCGGCGGCAAGAATCCGCATCCGAATTTCCTGGTCGGCGGCGCTCCGTCAGCGATCAGCCTGAACACCGGCGGCACCGCCATCGGCATCGACGGCCTGCAGACGGTGAAGACCGTGATCGGCCGAATGAAGGATTTTGTCGAGCAGGTCTATCTGCCGGACACGCTGGCCATTGCGTCCTTCTACAAGGACTGGTTCGCGCGCGGCGAAGGCGTGGGCAACTTCCTGACCTACGGCGACTTCCCCGAAAAGGGCATGGACGACCCGGCCAGTTGGCTGATCCCGGCGGGCGCGATCCTCAATCGCGACCTGACCAAGATCCATCCCGTCGACATGAACAATTCGGAGGAAATCCAGGAGTTCGTCTCCCATTCCTGGTACGACTATGCAAGCGGCAAGGACAAGGGCCTGCATCCCTACGAGGGCGAGACTAATCTGCATTACACCGGTCCCAAGCCCCCTTTCGAGCAGCTCGATGTCGGCGCGAGCTATTCCTGGCTCAAGGCGCCGCGCTGGAAGGGCCATGTCATGGAGGTCGGCCCGCTCGCGCGCGTGCTGATGCTCCATGCCAAAGGTCACGAGCCGACGCGCGAACTGGCCGGTTACGCGCTGGGCAAGCTCGACCTGCCGCTGACGGCGATGCTTTCGACCATGGGACGCACAGCGGCGCGCGCCCTGGAAAGCAAGATCGTCGTCGACCAGATGTCGACCTGGTACGACCGTCTTCTTTCCAACATCCGCGCGGGTGATCTGAACGTTCACAATTCGAACAAGTGGGATCCCTCGACCTGGCCAACCGAAGCCAAGGGCGTCGGCTTCATGGAAGCGCCGCGCGGGGCGCTGGCGCATTGGGTGGTGATCAAGAACAAGCGCATCGATAATTATCAGGCCGTGGTGCCCTCGACCTGGAACGCGGGGCCGCGCGATTCCAAGGGCCAGCCCGGACCTTACGAAGCGGCATTGATGGATCGCCACACGCTCCACGATCCTCGGCAGCCGCTCGAGATCCAGCGCACGATCCACAGCTTCGATCCGTGCATCGCCTGCGCGGTGCATGTGATCGATCCCGACGGCGAAGAGCTGATACAATTGCGGGTGAGGTAAGGCGATGGGCGGCGAAATCGACGTCGAAGCAGCCAGCAGAACGTTCCTGGCGCGGACCGAGGAACATCTGGTCAGCTATCTCGAGGCCTGCGTCCATTGCGGAAACTGCGCCGAAGCCTGCCACTTTTATCAGGCCTCCGGAGATCCACGGCATACGCCCGCCTACAAGCTGTTTCCGATGGCCAAGGCCTATCGCCGGCAGAAATTCCCGCTCTCCCTCTTCGCTCCCCGCATCACGGAAGAGGACCTCAAGGAATGGGAGGAACTGCTGTTCGATACCTGCACCATGTGCGGTCGATGCACCACGATCTGTCCGATGGGGATCGACATCGCTTCCATCGTGGGCGGCGCGCGGCAGGCCTTCGTCAAGGCAGGACTTGGGCCGAAGGACCTTCTGCAGGCCGCCGACAATTCGCGCGACCATGGAAGCCCGCTGGGCGTGACAGCCGACAAGCTGCGCGATCGCATCGAATGGCTCGAAGATGAGCACGACGTGCCCATCGCGCTCGACAAGGACAAGGCCGACATTCTGCTGACGCTCTCGTCCGTCGAAACGATGAAATACCCCGATTCCGTGGTGGCCATGGCCAAGCTGCTCAACCACGCGGGCGTCGACTGGACGCTGAGCACCAAGGGCTATGAAGCCACGAATTTTGGCTATCTGGCCGGCAAGGCAGACGTCGCCCGGATCATGGTTCAGCGGATCACCGAGGCCGCCGAGGCGGTCGGAGCCAAGACGGTCGTGATTCCGGAGTGCGGCCACGCGTTCGGTGTACTGCGCTGGTCGGGCGCCAATGTGCTCGGCCGCCCCCTGCCCTTCGCAGTCGTGCACATTTCGGAATTCATGGCGCAGCTCAAGCGCGACGGCAGGCTGAAGCTGAAACCGATCGAGGAGTCGATCACCTATCACGATCCTTGCCAGATCTCCCGTCGCGGCGGCGCGACCGAGGATGCGCGATTCCTCCTGCAGGATTTCGCGAAGGACTTCCGCGAGATGACCCCGACCGGAGATCTCAACTGGTGCTGCGGTGGCGGCGGCGGCGTGCAGGCGATCGCGCGCGCAGCCGATCTTCGCCACAAGGTCTTCAAGATCAAAATGGATCAGGTGGAGAAGACCGGCGCGAAGACGATGGTCTCGGCATGCTCAAACTGCCGGCTGACCATGGACGAGAGCAAGGCCCACTGGAAATGGGAAGGTGGCCTCGCGAGCCTGGTGGAGATCATTGCGGATCACCTGATCGAGGACGCCCCGGCAAAGACGCAAGGGTGACGGCTCACAGTCGTGCGCCTTGCGTCGTGGGCAAACGGCGGCGCAACGCGGGCCGCGGGGCAACGTAGACTGCGTCGGCGCCCCCGCCTTGTTGCGGCCCCGGTCTCGATCATGACGAAAGGCACTTCGGCGTGGCAGAGATTGCGCAGCGTCAGGACGTTCGCCTGATCAGGAACTCGAACTGCTTGCCTTCCGACTTGGATTCCAAGAGATCATTTCCGGTCGTGCGACAAAACGCCTCGAAGTCTTTCACAGCGCCGGGATCGGTGGCGAGCACTTGGAGCGTGCCACCGATCGGCACGTCCTTGAGCGCCTTCTTCGCGCGCAAGATCGGCAGCGGGCAGTTCAATCCCTTGGCATCGAGAACCTGGTCAGCCATCCTGTCTCTCCGTCATTTCTGGTGCTGGGTCCGTGACACGTTCAAATGAACAGGTTGATGTCGCTCTTGGTCGCCGTCTCGATGTAGGTCGCAGCGCCCCCGAGCACCGGCCCCTCGATCATGTCGTCCTTGGTGTACTCGAACAGATCCATGGTCATCTGGCAGGCGATCATCTTGACGTCGGCTTCGATGGCCATCGTGCGCAACTCCTCTATCGATGCGACCCCCTTCTTCTTGATCAGGTTTTTCATCATCGTCGTCGCCGCCGCGTCGACGCCGGGGATGGCCGATACGAGATTCGGCATACCGATGTGCATTCCAAACATCGGCATCTCCATGGCCGGATTGCCGAGCGTAGAGATTTTCAGGTCGAGATTCTTCTTGAGCAGCGTCAAGCCGTAGAAGGTGAAGAACATGGTCACGTCGAGGCCCATGGCCGCCGCTGTCGTGGCCAGGATGAAGGGCGGATAGGCCCAATCCAGCGTCCCCTTGGTGACAATCATCGACATGCGCTTGGTATTGTTGTCTTCGGCCATTGCATCTCTCCGTTTGGTCTCTCGCAGGCGCAACCGCGCGCGTCATTGGATTCCTGCTATTGGATTCCTGCTTTCCAACGCACGACCATCAGCACGAGGACTGCGAGGAACAGCGTCTCGGCGACGATCAGCGCGATCGCCCGGCCGCCGACATCGGCCATCGCCTTGAGCGACGTCTTCATCCCGAGCGCTGCGATCGCCGTCACGAGGCACCACCTTGAAATGTCCTTGATGACGGCAAGCAGGAATGCGGGAATGACGCCGGCGCTGTTGAGCATCACCAGAACGGCGAACACCACCAGGAACCCCGGCAGTTGGCGCCCGGCCTTGCCGACGCGATGGGCGCGGAACACGTAGGACAGCATCACGACGACAGGCAGCAGCATGGCAACCCGGAGCAGCTTGGTGAAGGTCGCGACGTTTCCGGTCTCCTCCGACACGCTGAAGCCGGCGCCAACCACCTGCGCCACGTCGTGAATGGTACCGCCAAGAAACATGCCGACGGCAGCGTGATCGAGATGGAATCCTGCGATCACCAGCGGATAGACGATCATCGCGATCGTGCTGAGCGCCGTCACGCCGATCACGGTAAAGACCGTGTCGCGTTCGTGGTGCTCCCCCTTGGGCAACACCGACGAGATCGCCAGCGCCGCCGACGCTCCGCAAATCGCCACGGCCCCGGAGGTGAGGATTCCGAACGGCCGGCTCAACCCCATGGCGCGGGAGGCCAGCGCGCCGAACAGGATGGTCAGGATCACCGCGCCGACGACCGTGATCACGGGCGTCGGGCCGAGCTTCATGATCTCGGCAATCGTGATCTGCGCCCCGAGCAGGCCGACGGCGACGCGCAGGATGCGCTTTGAGGCGAGTTCGATGCCGGCAACGCAGCGCCCCTCCTGCGACAGGAAATAGAAGGCCATCCCAAGCAGCAAGGCGAACAGCATGACCGGCCCGCCATAGTGCTCGGACAGGAAGGTTGCCGCGATCGCGATGATCAAACTGGCCAGGACACCCGGGAAGTAGGTCGGCAGCGACATGAAGGCCGCGAGGCCGCGACTTATCATCGATGTCCTGATTGCGGCGGTCTCAGTCACAGCCTGTCCACTTCCTTACGCGCAGCCAGCGAAATTCTCGGCAGCCATCTTCGCTTCATAAGGGGCGGCGGCCGCCGTGCCCGGCACGAGGCCGGCCTTGGCAGCAGCCCAATCCTTCGGGCGCACCTTGACCATCCATCCCTCGCCATACGGGTCGGTGTTGGCCAGCTTGGGCGCTGCGCTCATTGCATCGTTGACCTCGACGATTTCCGCATTGAAGGCGACCTTTGCCGGGCCGACCCACTTACCGGATTCGATCGTGGCGCAGGACTTGCCCGCATCGACCGACCGGCCGGCCTTCTTTGGTGTGAAGGCGACAAGCTGACCGGCCATGGCCGCTGCCACAGCGGTCATCCCGATCGTCACGGTGCCGTCGGCGTTCTCGCGATACCAGATGTTGTTTTCGACGTCATAGAGGAGGTCGTCGGGAAGGTTGCAGCCGCGGACGATGGGCATCGTCTTCTCCTTATCTCAAACAGTTTCGTTGGTCTGCATCGATGCATCGAGTTGACGTAGCGGCCGGGACGCGCAGCAGAATTCGCCGAGCCCGGCCACCTCCAGCTTGCCTCCGATGAACAGCATAAGATGCCGCGCGACCATGGCGCCCAGTCGCAGCCGCCGGGCGACCTCCGCGTAGCCTGGCTCGAGGCGCACCAGATTGTAGTGATAGACGAGCTCGCGGCAGGTTTCGCGGCAGGCGTTGAAGCTTGCATCGCCGCGCGCGCCCTGCCGATGCAGCGCCAGCAGGCGAAACGTCTCGACCTGGCGATCGGTCGGGATCTCGCCGTGCGCAGCGAGCCATGTTTCGAGAATCGTTTCGCCGAGCTGCAGCAACTCCTCGGCGAGCGGCGCGGCGGCCGCCCCGAGTGCAGCATCGGACGCGGCCAACATGCCGTCCAGCCGCTCCGCGACGTCGTCGAGGCTCGTGATACCGATATCCGCCATCACCCGAGCCCCCGCGCATGCAACAGACCGGTCGAATCCGAGAAATTCTCCTGCACGCCGACCTTGCGCGCCGACAGCCCGAGCGCCATGCCGAGGAGCTGGGTGAAGTACAGGATCTTGACGCTCGTCTTGCGGCCGAAGACCTTTTCCGCGCGCACCTGATGCATTTCGAGCCCGGTGTGGCAGGTCGGGCATTCGGTGGCGATCACGTCCGCGCCGCAGGCCTCGGCCGTCGTGAGCAGGTTGAGAACGAGCTTGGTCGAGGTGTCGCTGTCGGACAGCGTGTGAGCGCCGCCACAGCATGCCGTCTTGAGCGGGTACTCGACGTTCTCGGCCCCCGCCGCAGCCAGCAGGTCGTCCATGAAATGGGGCTTCGAGGTCGATTCCGAGCCGGGCCCCTTATCCTTTTCCGGAAAGATGTGACGCGGCCGCGTGTACATGCAACCGTAGTAGTTGGCGACCTTCAGGCCCTTGAGCGAGTTCTTCACGCGTGTCTTGAGGCCCTGTTCGCCGACGGATTCCTTGATCCAGTCGAGCGCGTGAATGGTCGTGACCTTGCCCGCTTCGTAGGTCGCGTGGCCGGCCTTGCGCGACAATCGGTCCGTCACTTCACGCGACGCGGGATCCTTGGCGAGGTCGTATTCGGCCTTCTTGAGATTGTGATAGCAGCCGTTGCAAGGCGCCATCACCGTATCGAACCCCATCGCATCCGCGATCGAGAGGTTGCGGGCCGACAGATAGGTCTGCAGCCTGGGATCGATGTTCTTGACCTCCATGGCGCCGCAGCAGTTCCAGTTCCTGAGCTCGACCAGATCGAGGCCGAGTGCCTTGCCGACCTCCCGGGTGGAGCGGTTGTAGGCGTGCCCGGTTCCTTCGAGCGCGCACCCCGGATAGTAGGCGACCCGCTTGTGTTTGTCGCTCATCACTCAGCTCCCTGAACGTCCAACCGAAGCGCCTTGCGGGCCGCTGCTTCACACTCACGGACATACTCGTCGATCGCGAGGCTGGCGCCCCCCCATCCGCGCGTGCGGGGACGGACCACGCTGGCAAGTCCCAACTTCACCAGGAGGCCCACCGGCAATCGGCTGGCGAGACTGCGTATCAGTTCGACGAGCCACCCCTGCGACAGGGACTGCCCGGTCCGCGCGAAGAACCGGCGCAGCACGCGGCCCTCCTCGATCCTGCCGGTGGCGAAGACCTGCTCGGAGAAGACCTCATCGAACGCGGTGGACGGCTTCTTCTCGGTATGGCCCTTCAGCTCCAGCCAATGTGCCGTGGCCTTCATCACGCCTTCGGGACTGACGTCGCGAGGACAGGCATAGGTGCATTTGTTGCAGGAGACGCACTGCCAGATGATGTCCTTGTCGCGCAGCAACTCGCTTTCGAAGCCCATTCGGATCAGGTAGATCCAATAGCGCGGGTTGAAGTCGGGATTCACGGCGTTGATCGTGCAGGCATTGGTGCATGAGCCGCATTGCCAGCAGCGGTGGATGAACTCGCCTCCCGGGAGCGCCGCGATCTCCTCCTGCATCTGCTCGTTGTAGTCGGTAATGGCGCGTGAGGTGATGAACGTGCTCCAGTGCCCGGAGACATCGACGCCATCAATTTCCAGGTGCTCATGCGTGACGAGATTCTCTGGCCGGATCAGCGATTTTTCGTGAATCGGCATGGATGTTCCCTCATTCGCTCAGCAGGCGAGGCTGCCCGAGCACATGGGCCCTGCCATCGATCAGCTTCAGGCGGGTGCGCCCCGACTCGGTATCGACCGCATCGAGTCCCAGGAGACGGCGAGTATGCGCCATCGCGTCCGCCTTGAAGCCGCCGCAGAAGTCCGCGTGCAGGAACTGGCCGCCCTTGTCGTTGATATAGCTTGCATAGGTGTGGGCGCAGAGCAGATCGACGTAGAAGGCCAGATCGCGGAAGACACCGTTCGCCTGCAGGAAACCTTCGAGCTCCTCGCGTAGCATCGTGAAAGTGGCGAAGCCGTCGCCGACGGCGATCGTGCCGGTCTCGGCAGCCTCGTCGTACCATATCTCGCGCAATACGCCGGTATTGACCCTGGCGTCCCACATCCAGCGCGTCATCAGCGGATAGTGGTCCGGCGCGGTGAAATGAAGGACCTCGGCGGCAAGATCGCGCGACCAGCGGTGCTCGCGATCGGCCGGAAAGCTCGTGACGAACGCGGCGACGCGCTGGTCGGTTGTGCCGAGGTCGGACCATCCGTGCAGCAGCGCCTCGAGCCTGCTGCGCAGCGCCGCAAACCCGTTGCGGCCGAGCCACGCCCCCACACGCCGGCGCACCGGCGTGATGAACGTGGCAAGGTCGCAGAATTCGGCCTCCGTCAGCTCGCTGACCCGCCCCTTGCCCAACACCTCCTCGAACAGCGAGGCCTTGAGCGCGAGCGCTCCGACATAGCGCTCGACGCCACCGCTGTCGTCGGCGGATTCCACGAGGCTCTCGAACGCCCGCCGCAGCCTGGGGCCGGACAGATCGAGCACCGGCCGCGTCGGCTCGACCACCGCCTTGCCTCTATGGTTGGTGATCGGCCACATCACTCGGCCGCTTCCATCATGGCGCCGCGGACCAGGGCCAGCGCGGCCATCGCTGCCGATTGGCCCTGTGCGATGGAATCGTCGATGGTCTCGGGCCCGGTGGCCGCGCCGGCGACGAAGACGCCGGGCCGCGAGGTGGCCGATGTGTTGGAATAGACCGACGCCTTCTCGATATGGCCGTGCTTCTGCAGTTTGACGTCGAACACCGCCGACAACGTCATGTTGTCGACATTGGGATCCATGCCGATGGCGTGCACCACCATGTCGAACGGGATCGAGATCGGCCGTTTCACCAGCGTGTCCTCGCCCTTCACGATCAACCGCCTGCCGTCTGACGTCACTTCGGCGATCCGCGCCTTGATGTATTTGACGCGGTGCTTCTCCTGGCTTTCCCAGTAGTAGAGATCCTCGTAGAGGCCGAAGGTGCGGATATCCATGTAGTAGACATACACGTTGCACCGTGGCATCGCCTCGCGGATCTCCATGGCGATGTTGGCGGAGACCGTGCAGCAGATCTTCGAACACCACTCGCGACCGATCTGGCGGTCGCGCGAGCCGACGCATAGCAGGATCGCAACCCGTTCCGGCTCGCGCCCGTCGGACGGACAGCGCACGCCCCTGCCGGAGGAGAGCATCTGCTCGACCTGGGTCGTCGTAACCACATCAGGGTAGGTGCCGAAACCCCATTCCGGCTTATTGACGGAATCGAAATGCGTGAAGCCGGTGCACAGGATCGCCGCCCCCGCCTCCAGCACCGCGCCATCCGACAGCGTCACGCGGAAGTCGCCTGGGCTGCCCGAAAAGGCTTTCACCGTGACGCGCCTTCGGATCTCGACACGGCTGTCGGTTTCGACCCGGCGCACCATGCCACCGATGGCGTCCTTGGCCCATTCGCCGGACGGCACCAGCCTGGCGTAGCCTGACTGGATCGGCGCACCGCCGAGCTGCTCCGCCTTTTCGACGAGAACGACGCGCTGGCCGGCCGCGGCCAGCGCATGTGCGGCGGAAAGCCCCGACGGCCCGCCGCCAACGATGAGAACGGGACGGGTCATGATGCGGCTCCTGGCAGGGTCGCCGTCGGCTTGACATAGCCTGGGCCCGACGTAATCGCGCGTTTGGGGTCGTAAAGCGTCTCGATGCGGCCGGCCTTGACCTCACCGAGATAGGCCTCGAACTCGGCTTTGGCTTTCTGCCAGTCGATCCCGAGCTTCTCGAGCAGCCCCTCGAACGGCGAGGCGTGCCAGTGAAGCTGTGCGAGCTTGTAGGGATGCGCGCCGAGGGCGAGCGCCGCGAACTGGCAATCGGCCATGATCGGCAGCGCATAGACCTTGTCGACGGCCTTGCCGATCCACTGGTTCTTGTCGAGTGTGGTGATGCAACCCGTGTCGTGGCCGATCATGACGTCCGCCCGCGCCTCCTCGACCGCGACCCTGATCTTGCGATCGATGGCGAAGGAGCGCGTGAACTCACGTTCGCCGATGATATGACGAAAGCCGAAGCCGCAGCAGTCGTACCAGGTCGAGTAGTCGACGACCTGTGCACCCAGCGCCTGCATCAGGCCGGTCGATACCGCCACGCGGTTGCCGTCCATGACGGTGTCGTCATAGATCACGTCTTCCGGAACCATCTTGTAGACGTGACAGGCCGGATGAACGGTGGCACGAAGGCTGCTCACGTCGATGACCTGCCGCTCCCGGATGCGGTGGCGCATGACGTGCAGCCACTCGGAATAGTGCACGATCTCTTCGGGGATCAGCAGCTTGCCGTCGACCAGACGACCCAGCTTGCCGAGAATCTTCTTCACCTGCTCGCGCAGTTCAGCCGAATGCATCAAGAAGATGCGCATCTCCTTGTAATTGCCGAACGACGTGCCGCAGTGGATCAGCGGGAAGTAGGTTCCGACCGGCAGGCCCTGCGCCTTGGCCGACATGTATGCCTGGTGGAAGTTGCGCAGGAAGACGGCGGCCAGACTGACGACATTGCCGACCCCGGAGCCGTGATAATTCCAGGCGGTGCAAGAGGTCTGATCGGTCTCGTCGAGATAGCGCACGCCGAGCTGGTTCATCAGCCACATCACGCTCGACGGATAGCCGGGGATATTGCCGCACTGTCCGCAGGATTTGTGCTGCCAGAGGTTGGTGGTGGGAATGCGCTTGTCCCAGCCGTACAGTGTGCGCGCCACCACCGGCTCGTGGCGCTCGTCGATCCGATGAACGACGATTTCGCCGTCCTTCTCCAACTCCCACATCGCGTCGCGGATGTCGTGGACACGCTCCTTGTTGGTCAGCATGGAGCGACGGTCGATCCGGGTTTCCACCCAGGCCGTCGCCGTCTGCGCCTCGCTCGGCGTCAGGTTGGAAGGGCGCCACTCCGCGCCAAAGCCGGCGTAAGCCGACTGACTGTCACTGCGCTTTTCGTCCATCGCTTCCTCCGTCGTCCACCGCGGCGATTGATCTCGCCGTCTATTGTGGTCGTCTCAGCGGCCCTATTCTTCCTGCTGCTCTTCAAGCCACTCGTTGTATTCCTCGCGCTTCTCATCCATCACGTCGCTGACGACGTCGAACAGATTCTCGTCGATCGTCTCGAGCTGATCGAGCACGCCGGTCGCCTCCCAAATGGTGTAGAGTTCGACGGACGTCTTCAGGTTGACCTCCCAGGCCGTGTCCATGGTGTGCATGGTTGGGACTGGAATGGCCTTGCGCAGGATATTGAGCGGAGCATCGACCTTGGCGACGTTCGGGCCCCAGTCGGGAAACGCATCGCGCGTGATCATGTTGGGCGCGAGCTGATTTCCCGTGGAAATGACCTTCAGAAGCACCCGCGAGAACGGTCGCAGAACATCTTTCGCCGACTGCATGCCATGCTTGATCGCGACCTCGCGCATGATCATGACGAGCCCGCCCGGTGAATTCTCGAACGGACAGCGGGCGGCACAGGTGTAGCACTGCGCGCAGGACCAGATCTTCTCCTGCATCGCGTCGTAGATGCCCTCGAGATTTTCGGTCCACAGCAGCTGGACGATCTCGCGGGGCGAATAATCGTAGTAGTGCGCCGAGGGACAGGTCGCGGTGCAGATGCCGCAATTGAGACAGCCGTGCAGCTCATGATCGTAGAGGACGTGCGAGCGAATGTCGTCGAACACCTCTTCCAGCTTCTCATAGGGAACGACCGGCGCCTCGGAGACCGGGTCGCCGATAGAGGTCAGCTGCATTGAAGCTCCGCTCGTCATCTGGCGGCTCTCCTCAGTAGGTCAGCACCTTGGCGTTATCGTTTTCCATCACCTCTTCGATGACCTTTGCACCCCCGACGATGCCCTCGCATTCAGGGATCAGATCCTGCTCGGTCATGTCGAAGAGATCGAGGTTCGGAGAGCAGCAATAGAACTTCACTCCAGCTCCGTGCGCGTCCTTGATGAAGTCATAGACGGTTTTCGGAGATCCGGGCTTGACCACGAGCTTCTCGGCCACGCCCTTTTTCATGAGCTGCCCCGCCGTCGCGGTACAGACGACATCGACCTCGTAGTCCATCGCCGCGGCAACAGTGGCCTGGAAGAACGGCGCGCCGAGCTCCTCGCCGTTGCGAGGATCGGTATTGACCATGATGATGATGAGCTTTTTCGCCATTCCTACGATGTCCTCCCCGATCGTCTGCTATTGAACGTGCGTAGCGCACATCGACACAGGAGCGTACACGACAAGTTATCTCGAGGCGCATCGCCTTGGGGTTGATGAAGATCAACAAGCCCAGGAACCGAAGTCCCAGGTGGACAACAAGCTGACATCGATTTCATCCAATCCATCGGACGAACGCACAAAACATATTCCATTTTTTGAATGACATCTATAGGGTGAAGAAAATAATTCGTTGCTCGGGAGAACGGTCCTACGGGAGCGGCCGCATCAAATGCGTCGACTCGATCAAACCAATCATCAGCGGCCCGAGCGCCGCAGCAATCTCGCGCTGCACCACGCGCAGATCGGCGAGCGTTTCCGCCGTGCGATCAGGACATTCGTCGAATGCCATGATCAGATCCTCGATCATGGCCGATTTGATTCCGGGATGGCCGAGGAACCCGAAGCAGTTATCACGAAGCTGAAACACCGCCGGCTCCCCCGCAGAGTCGATCGCGAGAACACTTGCATCGGCCGGCAGCACCGGGCGATCGCGCATGTAGATCGCCACGGGAAAGGATTGCGGCAGATGACCGCCGAGCGCAGCGGGATCGACCCGTCGGGCCGTCTCCACGACGAAGCGGAGCGGAGCTTCCTGAGTGCCGCCGCCGCACGCGGTCGCAAGTATGCAGCTGCCGGCTCCGATGCCGATGACGGGCAAGCCGCGCGCCAGGAAATCCCGTACCAACCGCAACTCCGGCCCGAGGCTCGGAAGCAGGTTGCCGCTGACGACTCCGAGCGGTCCGGCGCCAAGAACAATGAGGCCGTCAAAGTCCCCCGCCGTCGCAGGTATCGATCCTCCGGCCGCGAACGGCCGGCAATAGCGAAAGCCGACGTTGCGTCCCTCGAATTGATCTTCCATCAAGCCGAGATAGTCGGCTTCGAAATGCTGCAAGACGCAGAGTGTCTTCATGGCGAACCGCGACCAACAGATGATGCGTCAATGGCGGCCGAAGCCGACGGCACAATATATATGCTTTTTCGCATGTGACCAGCGAGGAACACAATGGCGTGGTACGAGAAGCTGAAGGAGATCGAGCCGCTTGACGACCTGTGTTTTGATCGCGGGCTCGTCGATGCGCTCGAGGCGACGGCGCGCGAGCGCGCACTCGGGCCGATGCGGTTCTACACGCCGACGTTCCGCGCCTATGCCAGCGAGGAACTCAAGGGCTGCGGCAAGGCGAGTTTTCCTGCCTTTTCCATCACCGGCGGCGCTTGCGCGCTGAATTGCGATCACTGTCAGGCGAAGATCCTCGAACCGATGATCGCGGCAACGACCCCGGACGAACTCGACCGCAAGGTGCGCGATCTCGTTCTGCTCAAGGATCTGCGCGGGTTCCTGCTCTCGGGCGGATCCAACCGCCGCAACGAGGTTCCGTACGACCGCTTCTATCCGACCATCGAAAGGCTCAAGCGCGACTTTCCCCATCTGCGCATTGCCATCCATTCCGCGTTGCTCGACGAACGGCGCGCCCGATCCATGGAAGCGGCCGGGGTCGACGTCGCGATGCTCGACGTGATCGGCTCGCAGCAGACGATCCGCGACGTCTATCACCTCGACCGTCCCGTCGCGGATTTCGAGGCGACGCTCGCCGCGCTCTCGGGCACCAAGATGCAGGTCGTGCCACACATCGTCATCGGTCTGCACTATGGCCGGCTGCTCGGCGAGGAGACCGCGCTGGACATCGTTTCGCGCCATCCGGTCGCCGCGTTGATCCTGGTGGTGGTGACCCCGATCTATGCGCCGCCGGATCGGCCCTTCGCCACGATATCCACCGACGACGTGGCAAAGGTGCTGGTCGCCGCGCGGCAACGCATCAGTCACGCGCCGGTTCAACTTGGCTGTATCCGCCCCGCGGGCCGCCACAAGCTGATGACCGACGCATACGCCGTCATGGCCGGATTTGATGGCATCGCCTATCCCGCGGACGGCATCGTAGCTCTTGCCCGCGCCATCGGTCGCCCGGTCGAGCAGGAGCATGCCTGCTGCTCGATCGCGCTTGACGGCCTCGCCGGACGGCGGGCTTGCGCAGCCTGAGGTGCACGATGAACGCCGAGGCAACGGATATCGTCGTCGTCGGGCTTGGACCGGCTGGGAGTCGTGCGGCCGCAGTTGCCGCGAAGGCCGGCTACCGCGTCGTCGCCGTGGATCGCCGGCTCGAGGCGGGTCGCCCGGTCCAGTGTGCCGAGTTCGTGCCCGCCATGATCGAGCGGGACGTTCCGAACATCACGGCCGTCGCCCAACAGAAGATCACGCGCATGCTGACCTTCACCGAGGCGACGGATTGCGAGGAAACGCCGGATTTCCGCGGCTGGATGATTGATCGCGCCGCCTTCGATCGAATGCTCGCTGATGAGGCGGCGAATGCGGGAGCCGCGTGCCGATACGGCACCTCCGTGGTTGCCATCGACATCGACGGCACAATTCATACGTCCGATGGTCTTGCCATGAAGCCGCGCGTCCTGATCGGCTGCGACGGCCCTCGCTCGCGGGTCGGCGCGGCCATCGGCCAGACCAATCGCGCGCTCGTCGATACGAGGCAACTGACCGCGCCGCTGATCGTGCCGCACGATGCCACGGATATCTTCCTGAGCGCCGACTATCGCGGCGGCTATGGCTGGCTGTTTCCCAAGGGCGCCGTGGCCAATATCGGCGTTGGCGTCATGATGGAGGACCGGCGGCGGCTGAAACCGATGCTCGCCGCGCTCTTTGGCGCGCTGTCGGCATCGCGCCGCATCGGAACGCGCCCGTTCGCGTTGACGGGCGGGGCGATACCCGTGGGCGGCAGGGTGGGTTCGACAGGCCGGCTTGGCGCAACCCAGGTGTTGCTGGCCGGCGATGCGGCGGGCCTGACCAACCCCGTGACCGGCGCCGGCATCGCCTCCGCCGTGCAATCGGGCGCACTCGCCGGGCAAGCCGCGGCAGACATGCTGTCCGGCCGCAGCGGCGCCCTCAATGATTATGACGAAGAGCTCAGCGACATTTTCGATGCGGCCTTGAGCCGGGCATCACGGCGACGACGGCAAGTTCTGGCGCAATACGGCGACGGCCGTCGCCCCGACGCGGCTGCGCTCGCCGAGGGGTGGATCAGTTCGCCGAACTATTGGGCGTGAAAATGCAGGATCAGGAGAGGAAGTCATGAGCTGTCTCGAAGGACCGACGCATCCGGTGCCGGATTTCCTCACCGGGGAGACGCGCGCCTTCAACGCGGCCGAAGCCATGCGGCCGCGCGCGCCCGGCGACGTGCCGGCAGAAGCACGCAACGGCGGGCGCGTGAAAGCACAGGACGCGCGGCCGGAAGGCGTCTACCTGCCGAACGACAACGTTCTGACGCCGAACATGCGATCACCCGACTACGTGCAAATGTCGACGGCAGCGGCGATCACCCTCGGCATCATGAACGGCTACATGCATCGCACCAGTTGCACCCGTTGCCTGAACCTGCTGCTGACCTACCCGGAGGGCTGCCGCGCCAACTGCGCTTATTGCGGGCTTGCGCGCCATCGCGAAGCGGAGCGCGACTATGCCGACCGCAACTTTATTCGTGTCGACTGGCCTGCGGTGCCTTACGACCAGGTGATCGACATCGTCGCATCGGGCGGCGACGGCGGGCGCTTCCATCGCATGTGTATCAGCATGATCACGCATCCGCGGTCGGACGAGGACACCCGCATCGTCCTGCGGAAATGGGTTGAACGCATCAGGCACGTGCCCGTGTCCATCCTGTCCAACCCGACGACGATGACCCGACTGGATGTGCAGGAGCTGAAGGATCTCGGCGCCGAGATATTTACGGTCGCGCTCGATGCCGCCAACCCGGTCATCTTCGACCGCACCCGCGGCGACGGCGTTCAATCGCCGCATAGCTGGGACAAATATTGGGAGATCCTGCTGGCCGCCGCCGAGATATTCGGCCCGGAACGTTTCGGCGCCCATCTCATCGTTGGGATGGGCGAGAGCGACCACGACGTTCTCTCGCAGGTGCAGAGAATTCGCGACCTCGGCGGCCACAGCCACCTGTTCGCATTCTTTCCCGAACAAGGCTCTTTGATGGATCATCTCCCGCCGGCGCCGCGCCCGCAATGGCGACGCATACAGCTCGCCCGCTATCTCATCGACTATCGAAGCCATTCCCTGCAGCGCATGCGTTTCGACGAGCGCGGTCAACTCGTCGATTTTGGTCTGCCGCAGGACGAAGTTGACGCGATCATCGACGCGGGCGTGGCCTTCCGCACGTCCGGTTGCCCGGGCAAGGAGGCCGCTGATGTGTCCGCCTGCGACCGCCCTTACGGCGACTCGCCGCCGCGCGACATTGCTTCATACCCTTTCAAGCCCGATCGCCGCGACATTCGCCACGTGCGCAGCCAACTGCGGCGCGGGCTACCCAAATAATCGGGAGGAAGATGCGATGGCCAATAGCGTCAAGTCATTTCGGGTCATCGACACCGGGATTCGGGGCGGACGCGCCAATATCGCCTTCGACCAGGCGCTCATCGACGCTCACAAGGCACGGCGGATTCCCGATACCATCCGCTTCCTGCGGTTTCGTCCGTCGGCGCTCGTCGGTATGCATCAGATCCTGAGCCATGAGGTCCGGCTCGACTATTGCCGGAGCAAGGGAATCGAGATCGGCCGGCGGATCACGGGAGGCGGCGGTCTCTATCTCGACGAGGGCCAGATCGGATGGGAACTCGTGTTCGGCCGCTCCAGCCTGGGCACGGTGGATCTCACCGAAACAACACGGCGGATCTGCGAAAGCGTCGCACTCGGGCTCAACAAGCTCGGCGTCCCCGCGCGCTACCGCCCGCGCAACGACATCGACGTCGACGGCCGCAAGATCAGCGGCACCGGCGGCTTCTTTGACGGCGATACGCTGTTCTACCAGGGAACTCTGCTGATCGACTTCGACCCCGAGCAGATGATCGCCGCGCTCAAAGTGCCGGTGGAAAAGCTCGCCAAGCGCGACCTCGCTTCGGCCCGCCAGCGCGTCGTCAGCATGCGCGAGATCCTCGGCGACAACCTTCCTGATCTCGCCACCATCCAGCAAGGCCTGCTTGACGGCCTCGCGGAAGGCCTCGGCATTGTCCCGCAATGGGGCCAGGTATCGATGTTCGAAGAAGAACTCGCCGAGCAGCTGTATCGCGACGAGATCGGCAGTGACGACTTCGTCGAGATGGTCGACGCTCCCGAGGTGGACGGCTCGCTGGTCAGTGCCACTCTGACGCGGCGTGGCGGCAGCCTGCGCGCCGATATCCGCCTCGAGGGGCCGGACCGCGGACGGATTCGCGAAGCTCTGATCACCGGCGATTTCTTCGTCACGCCGCCACGCGTCATCTTTGATCTCGAGGCGGCGCTGCGCGGCGCCGAACTGGCCAATGCCGGATCGATCGTCGAGAACTTCTTCTCGCGCACGTCGGCCGACTTCGTCAATCTCGGCCCGCCGGACATTCGCGATGTTGTCGTCGCGGCAGCGCGGCAGCTCAGCTTCGTTGCGGCCGGCCGTAGGCTTCGCGGCCATTGGCTCGCGGCGACGCGACCGGAACGTCCGCCGCTCGTCCTGCTGCATGACGCCTTGGGCTGCGCCCGGCTGTGGCGCGATTTCCCCGAGCGGCTTGCGGCTGCGACCGGCTCCTCCGTCCTGGTGTTCGACCGCTGGGGCTCCGGTGACTCGGAGCCGCTCGAGCTGCCCCATTCGCGGCAATATCTGCTCGCCGAGGCTCTGGATGCCCTGCCCGAAGTACTACGGACGACCGGAGCGCGGCGTCCGATCCTGGTCGGACACTCCGACGGTGCTGCGATCGCGTTGACGTTTGCCGGCGCGTTTCCCGATGAGGTCAGCGGGGTCGTCGCGATCGCCCCTCACCTCTTCCGCGAACAGCGGACCGTTGACGGCATCGCCGCCCAGATCAGGGACTTCGAGCACGGTGACCTGAGGGCGCGGCTCGCACGGTATCATGGCAGCAGAACCGACCATCTTTTTGGCCGGCTGGTCGATGCCTGGACCGGAGAAGAAGCGCGCGACTGGGGTATCAAGCCCTACGTTGGACGGGTTCGCGCCCCGGTGCTCGCTGTTCAGGGCAGCGAAGACGAGTTCTTCACGCATGCGCAGCTTGAGACACTCCGCGCCCTCGTGCCGGCCCGGATCGAGACCTGCGTGCTGGAAGGCTGTGGGCACGCGCCCCACCAGCAGGCGACCTCGGCGGTGATAGCCGCAGCGGCCGGGTTCATCGATCGAGTGACCGCTGAAAACACGGTCGCGGCCGTCCCCGGCTCCGCCTGACGGAAGAGCTCCGGCAGGCAGCGAGACTCCATCAGCACCACCTAGCAGAAGGCGCGATAAAGGGCGGACATGACCTCGATCACTTCCGGCCGCGCAACCGAATAATACACGTTTCTGCCGTCCCGGCGTACCTTGACGAGATCGTCCGCGCGCAGCCGGGCAAGTTGCTGCGACACCGTCGGCTGGCGGAGCTGCAGCGAGTCCTCGATGCTGCTGACGGATTTCTCTCCGTCCAGCAGCAGGCAGAGAATGGCAAGCCGCGCTTCGTGCGACAGCGCCTTGAGGAATTCGCTTGCCTTGTGAGCCTTCTCGAGCAACGCGTCAGGCTCGAGCGAAGACCTGCTGCGTGCACGCTTGGTTGCCATGTTCGTCCGCATATTCCCCAATCGCCCGATTCGGTCGGTTACATCCAGGCGGCCACTGCGTCGTGTCGATGGCCGCCCCGTGTTGCTATCACTTTGGCGAGACGATAACAAACAGGCGGTCGAGCCTGTCCCGGCGCGGTTCGTGCGAGACGGTATCGAGACGCCGGAGCGAGCGTGTCCTGCTCACGCGCCCGCCATGTCTGACGAGCTGATGGAGAACTACAATCCGGCTTTCAGTTCGCCTAGCTTGCGATCAAGGGTTCGCAAGCTGATACCGAGCGAGTTCGCAAGCTCCCTGCGTCTGCCAACAAACACGCTTGTCATCTTCAAAGTGGGATTGCCGATGGTCACGAACGTACCGCCAGACGCCGACGCCGGCCGCTGGAACCGACGGTTCGAAAGCGATGATTTCGTTTTCGGAACCGACCCCAATCAATGGCTGCGCCGCCATGCCGGCGCGTTCCCGCACCGCGGTCGTATTCTCTGCGTCGCCGACGGAGAAGGCCGTAACAGCGTCTGGCTCGCCCGGCAGGGATTCCAGGTCGACGCCTTCGACATCTCGGAAGTGGGTCTGGCGAAAGCGAGCAAGCTTGCCGCATCAGCCGGAGTGAGCGTGAATTACCAGCTTGCCGATTGCGACGGCTTCGCGTGGCCAAGTGCGGCGTATGACGGCATCGCGGCGATTTTCGTGCAGTTCGCCGCCCCGGATTTGAGGAAGCGGCTGTTCGCGCGCATGATCGCAAGCCTGAAGCCGGGCGGGATCCTGATCCTGCAGGGCTATACGCCCAAGCAGTTGGAATACAAGACGGGCGGCCCTTCCGCCGTCTCGCACCTCTATACGGAAGCCATGCTCCGAGAGGCGTTCCATGAGCTGGAGATCATCGAACTGCGCGAATACGAGACCGAGCTCAGCGAAGGCAGCGGCCATCATGGCCGCTCTGCGCTGATCGGAATGGTCGCGCACCGGCCTTCCTGATCGCGCTCTCCTGGTCCACGGAATCGATCGCACGCATGCGTCTCATCTTTGACTCCAGTCAAGGATGAGACGCACTTCCTTTTCTAGGCAAGGCTAGTCGCAATGGACATCCAAATGACGAAATCCATCATGCCTGGCCGTAGAGGACGAGAATGCCAAGACGCTGAGCTGATCCTCGGAGAGCAAAATGGCCTATTCCATAGTCGAAGTCAGTCTCGTGACAGACTGAGATTTGCCCGGCTATCGGCTTCGCTGCGACGCTGGAGCTGATGGTTTTTGCGAAAGCGTGCACTCAGCCTTTGCGTGATCACGTGAGGACTTTCAGTCCCGTCAAGGCCAGCAGAGTCAGCAGACATACGGATCCGGAGAACAGCCATCGCGGCAAGATCGCGTGCGGCACGAAGCCGACGCCGCGGACGAAGCCTGCGCTCATGGCCCAGAATGCCAGACCGGCCGACAGGTGGTCGGCGCGCCCTGCGGCGTTCGCCAGGAACGGCGGATAGAGCGTGCTCGCCAGCATGATCACCAGCGCGGCCACGAGGCACGGCAGATGGATGCGCGCCTGAGACGTGGCTACCGGCGCCATGTTCATTCCCCCGTCCGGTTGCTGGCCTTGCGCGCCTCCTCGGTCTCGCCCCACATCGCGTTCATGATAGCAAGCAAGACAGCGAAGCCGACGCCGAGAGTCCAGGCGAAATACCACATGACTAAGCTCTTCGAGTTGGCCGCTCCGGCGGCGTGGGGATCGGACCGCCGTCAGTATGCGGAATGTTCGTTGGCGTGGATCTGGGCTTCCGTGACCTTGCCGTGCATGACGCGATAGGCCCAGCCGGTGTAGACGATGATCAAGGGCATCAAGACCATCGTGGCCCAGAACATCAGCCCCAATGTGAGGTGGCTGGAGACGCTGTCCCACACCGTGAGGCTGGCATCCGGAACCGAGGAGGACGGCATGACGAAGGGAAACATGCTGGCCCCGGCCGTGCCGATGACGCCCGCAATGGCAAGTGATGACGACACGAAGGCTGCGAGGGTGCGATCGGCGGCGGCGAGTGCGCCCGCTAGCAGCGCGCCCGCGATACCGAGCAGCGGCAGCGCCCACAGCACGGGCCATCGGCCATAGTTGCCCCACCACGCGTCGGCGCTGCGGACCACGGTCTTGGCGAGCGGATCTGGAAGCGCGGCCGGATCGAGCACCGAGGTGATGGCGTAGCCCTGGAAGCCGCCGAAGCGCAGCCAGAGCCCGGCACCGATGAAGGCGATCACCATGATCGACGCGGCTCCGAGCGCACCACGGACGGCGCGGGCCTGGATGGCGCCTTCGGTGCGATGCGCCAGGTAGACGCCACCGTGCAGCGTGATCATGGCGCTCGAGACCACGCCCGCAAGCAGCGCGAACGGATTGAGGAGCTGCCAGAAACTGCCGCTATAGGTCGAGACCAGGTAGCGATCGAAGTGAAACGGAACGCCCTGGAGCAGATTGCCGAACGCGACGCCGAAGATCAAAGGTGGTACCGCCCCGCCGATGAACAGGCCCCAGTCCCAGGTCCGCCGCCAGGTGACGTTGTGGATCTTGCTGCGGTAGTCGAATCCAACGGGGCGAAAGAACAAGGCCCAGAGCACGGCCAGCATCGCCCAGTAGAATCCGCTGAACGCCGTTGCATACACCACGGGCCACGCGGCGAAGATCGCGCCGCCGGCCGTGATGAACCAGACCTGGTTTCCGTCCCAATGCGGGCCGACCGTATTGATGACGACGCGGCGCTCAGTGTCGGTGCGGCCGACGAATGGCAGCAAAGTGCCGACGCCCATGTCATGACCATCCATGATGGCGAAGCCGATCAGCAGCACCCCGACGAGCAGCCACCAGAGGACCTTCAATGTGGGATAATCGAGCATGACGGCGTCCTTCAGACGGGCTTGGGTTCGAATTGATAGCGGCCGGTGCCGAGGCTGCCCGGGCCGATCCGGGCGAACTTCACCATCAGATACATCTCGACCACCAGCAGCAGCGTGTAGAAGCCAACGAAGCCGGCGAGCGAGCCGTAGAGACTGGCGACGCTCAGCGTCGACACCGACAGATGGGTCGGCAGCACGCCGTAGATGGTCCAAGGCTGGCGGCCATATTCCGCGACGAACCAGCCGAGCTCGCTCGCGATCCAGGGCGCAGGCAGCAGCATCACGGCGGCACGCATGATCCATGGCCGCGCCGCACATTGCAGCCGCAGCGTGCTGAGAAAGGCCATCGCAAACAGGACAAGCATCGCAAAGCCGAGCCCGACCATCACGCGGAAGCTCCAGAACATCGGCGACACCGGCGGCACGGTATCGTCGACCGCACGATCGATCATCGCTGGCGTCGCCTGGGCCACGTCGGCGGTGTATCGCTTCAACAACAGGCCAAAGCCGAGATCGCCCTTGGTCTGCTCGAGCGTGGCCAGTGCAGCCTGGTCATGACGGTCCTTGCGCAGCGCTTCCAGCGCCTGGACCGCCGTGATGCCATCGACGATCCGCCGCCGGTTGTGTTCCTTGATCTCACGGATGCCGGGGATCGTCTTGCTGACGGAGCGTGTGCCGATCAGGCCCATCACCCAGGGAATCTCGATCTCCCAATCGTTCCGGCCCGCCTTCTCGTTGATGCCAGCCAGGAGCTTCAGCCCGGCCGGCGCCGGCTCGGTCTCCCACATCGCCTCCAGCGCGGCCATCTTGGTCTGCTGCGCCTCACCGACCGTGTAGCCGGACTCATCGCCCAGCACGATGACGCTCGCGACGCTGGCCAGCCCGAACGCGGCGGCGACCCGGAAGCTGCGCTTGGCAAATTCGATGTCGCGGCCCTTCAGGAGGTACCAGCTCGAGATCGACAGCACGAACATCGCGCCGGTGACGTAGCCCGCCGAGACGGTATGGACGAACTTGGCCTGCGCGTCGGGATTGAAGACGACGGCCCAGAAATCGACCATCTCCATGCGCATGGTCTGCCAGCTGAACGCGGCCCCCACGGGATTCTGCATCCAGCCATTGGCAATGAGAATCCACAGCGCGCTGAGATTGGTGCCGATCGCCATCAGCGAGGTCACCATCAGATGCTGGGTCTTTGGCAGGCGATCCCAGCCGAAGAAGAACAGGCCGATGAAGGTGCTTTCGAGGAAGAAGGCCATCAGGCCCTCGATCGCCAGCGGCGCTCCGAATATATCGCCGACATAGTGCGAATAGTAGGCCCAGTTGGTGCCGAACTGGAATTCGAGCGTGATGCCGGTGGTGACGCCGAGCGCGAAGTTGATCCCGAACAGCTTGCCCCAGAAACGGGTCATGTCTTTCCAGACCACGGCGCCGGTCATCACGTACACGGCTTCCATGATCACGAGCAGCCACACCATGCCGAGCGTGAGCGGCACGAACAGGAAGTGATACATGGCGGTCGCGGCAAACTGTAGCCGCGACAGATCGACGAGTTGGTCGGGAATCATGGGAGAGCTCCTGGCAAGCCCAGCGGCTGCCGCGCGGAATTGACGCCGGCAAGATGAGCAGCAGTGGTCGGCGCATCGACGTCGATGCGGGCGTCGCGAACAAACGCCCACCACAGCGCCAGGAGCAGCACGAGTTTGGCGACGATCGCGACGCCCAGATGTCGGAAGAGGCGCCTGTCATTCATGGCCATTGCTTAACAAGACCCGTGCCAGCGGGCGGCGTGATGAATTATTGTGTTATTTCAATCTGTTGCCGAAACGGCCGTCATCGCGTCCCGTGCCATGATGCCAATTCTGGCATTATTTGGCAGTCCATGGCACAGTGCAGCGAAGGAACGACACGGAGCGGCGGAGCAGGATGACGTCGAAAGCGCGAGTGCCGGGCCGGCTGCCAGAGGCCACTCGCCGGAAGCCCGAACTTGCATCCTATCTCGAAGCCCTTCCGGAGCCGCATATTCTCGTCGACGAGCAGTACCGGATCATCGCTTCAAACGCGGCCTATCGCGCCCACTTCAGCCCCAACGAATCGGTCGTCGGCCGCACCTGTTATGAAGTGTCTCACCATTTCACCGTGCCTTGCGATCAGGCCGGAGAAAGCTGTCCGCGTGCGCGCCTGCAGAAAACCGGTCAGCGCGAGCGCGTGCTGCATCTGCATCACACGCCGATTGGCGAAGCCTACGTGAACATCGAGTTGACGCCCGTCCGCGACACGTTGGGACACGACGCCTGGTTTGTCGAGAAGATGGAGCCACTTCGGATTGCCAAGGGAGAGCCGGCGGCGCGAGGGTTGATCGGGCGTTCTGCGCCGTTTCGGCAGATGCTCGAACTGGTCGCGAGGGTTGGTCCATCGAACGCGAGCGTTTTGCTGCTTGGCGAGTCCGGCGTCGGCAAGGAGCTCGTCGCTGCGGCCGTTCACGAAGCGAGCATGCGCGCCTCGCACCCGCTGGTCGTCGTCGATTGCGCCAGCATGCCGGAGACCTTGTTCGAGAGCGAATTGTTCGGTCACGAAAAGGGCGCCTATACCGGCGCGCATACGGCAAAGAGCGGGCTGGTCGAAGCCGCCAGCGGCGGCACTCTGTTTCTCGACGAGGTCGGCGACATCCCCCTTGCGATGCAGGTGAAGCTGCTCCGGCTGCTCGAAAGCGGCACCTATCGCCGGGTCGGCAGCACGGAGCTGCGTCGCGCCGACGTGCGACTGGTCTCGGCAACGCATCGGGACCTCGAGCGCATGGTGGCAGACGGGCGCTTTCGCAACGATCTCTACTACCGATTGTCGACCTTTCCGATCCTTCTGCCGGCATTGCGCGACCGCCCCGGCGATCTACCGCTTCTCGCCGCAGCGCTGCTTGCCCGCGTGGCACCGGAGCGAAAGCTCACCTTGTCCCCCCCGGCACTCGAACGGCTCGAGGGCTACGCTTTTCCGGGCAATGTTCGCGAGTTGCGCAACGTGTTGGAGCGCGCGGCCCTGCTCTGCGATGACGATGTCATCTCAGCCGCAACGATCGAGCGTGCTCTGGCGTTGCGAGCGCCGGGCATCACGGGTCGCGACAATGCGCAGCGAACGGCAGCAAGGCTGCTGCATGCCGAGGATGAGAGCTCGCTGTCATTGAAGGAACGGGAAGCGCGAGCGCTTCGGACCGCCCTGTCGACGCATCGCGGCAATCGGGAAGCGCTTGCAAAATCCCTCGGCATCAGCCTGCGCACGCTTTACCGGAAGCTGAAGGAATTGGACGCTGGATAGGCGCTGTCGTCTACCAAGGAACTACGTCAAGTCCTCGCACACGAAAGAACAGGTCGTTGATGGGTGCGAGCACGCCGGCCGGCGGCCCGCTTCATCCTGATTGGGCTCTAAGCCCCCGGCGCGAGGAGACGATCCGCCGGACGCAATGGGTGCCGACGACGACGCATCCATGGATGGACCTCCATGCGATGGCCGCAGAACAAAGAAGGGCGGACCGCCGGCCAAGATCGCCAATCGGCTGCGGCCGCATCTGGTGCGCTGGCGTAAGATCGACGGATGCCGATCTGCAGAGCCGCGCGCAGCGGCCTTTTCGATACCGGCAAGGAGATCCGCTTCGATCAACCGCATGCACGATCGCCAGCCGCTCGCCGGCAAGATCCGCTCGGCATGGGGCATTCTGGAAGACGCAGGGCTTGGCGATGACGTCGTGCGTCACTCCCTGCGCCACACGGCCGCGACGTCGCTGACGCAGCAAGGCACCGACCATTGGCAAGCGGCCGGTTGGCTCGGCACGACCGTCGAGCAGTTAGAGCAAACCTACGGCCCCCACCATCAGGATTTCCAGGGCGAGGCGGCTGAGGCGTTTGGAGGAAGGCGGCAAATGCTCACGAACAGCCGATATGCCGGATGGTGCAGGGCGGCGCCGCGTGATTTCATTGTACGTTTCGTTGCGCTTCTCGGGAGATAAAAGCTGAGCGCCTCAAAAAATGGTCGGAGCGGCAGGATTCGAACCTGCGACCCCTGCGTCCCGAACGCACGGGATATTTCCTAAGTTATTGATTTTTCTTCCATCGCGATTCGTATAGTCCCGTTTTGTTCACGTTCATTTCACCCATTTCGTTGCGAATTCGTTGCGGCGTTCTGGTCGAAAAAGGCTCTCAGTTTTCGGCTTCTGTTCTGCCATTGCTGGCGCTCGGCATGTCTTGCTTCAACAGTGCGCCCAAGAGGTGACGAGGGCTGATGGCCCGTGTGGCGCAGGTCGGGGGCTCCGCGGTCGCGTCGAATTCACCATCTGACTAACCAGAGCGTAGCCCGATCGACTCGATCACGGGGGCCAAACTTGCAGACGTGGCTTCGACAATTCGTTGGAACTTGTCTGGGCTCGACTGGCTGTCTGGCTCCAGACCTTGGGACCGATAGGCCTCCTGCAGAGCCGGGTCCGCCATGACGGCGCGCGTCGCCAGCGCGAGCCGGTTGACGATCGAATCTGGGGTGAGCCTGGGTGCAAACAAGCCGAACCATCCCTCATAGCGGAGGTCCGGCATGCCGGATTCGACTGCGGTCGGGATCTCCTGGGCCGCGCTGAGCCGCGCGACGGTGGTGACCGCGAGCAGTCGAATCGTGCCGGCCCGGCTCAGTTGCTGCAATTGGACCGACATGACGGCGATCAACACTGGGATCTGACCGCTGACGAGATCATTCGTCGCCGGCGCCACGCCACGATAGGGAATATGGACGACATCGAGCCCGCCGGCCTGCCGCTTGAACATTTCGCCGACGAGGTGATTTCCGGTGCCAACGCCGGGCGTGCCATAGGACAGCTTGCCGGGATGGGCCTTGGCGTAGGCGATCAGGGTTTGCAGATCCTGCGCGGGCACCGAAGGATGTATCGCGAAGACCAGTGCGCTCGAGACCAGCCGGTAGATGGCTCGGAAGTCGCCCGCGGAATAGGCAGGCCGTTCCGCCAAGGGAATGATGACCTGCGTGCTGCCGTTGCCCAGTAGAAGCGAATAGCCGTCGGGCTTTTCGCGCGCGACGGACGCAGCACCGATCGCCCCGCCCGCTCCCCCGATGTTTTCGGCGAAAACCGGACCAAGCTGCGCCGCCATCCGATCGACCCAGGGGCGCCCGATCTGGTCACCCGATCCCCCCGCCGAATATGGAATGACCAACCGAATGGGGCGGGTCGGATAATCGGCCGCTGTTCCGTTGCGCGCGCCCACGGCGAGCGCGCCCGCCCACGCGGCGGAACTGATGAATTGTCGGCGCGAGAGCCAGGGCATGTTCAATTCCGCAAGTCGTCAAGCCCACGAGGGCAACCGGCAGTCATCGGTCCCGGCGCGACCGCAGCAGTTCGAACAGGCCCCTCCCTGCGCGCGTCCATTGCCAACCGGCAGTCTGCCGATCGGGCCCGGCATGGATTGGGCCACTCGTTCGAACGAGCAAGTCCTCGCCACGTGGCTCGGGAACCAGGCTGCGCACCAGGCTGGTCCTGCCGCTTCCACCAGTTTACTCCACGCCTCGATCTGGTACAGAAAAACCATGCAGTTTCCCTGCCGAGGGGACGTTGGCGCGTGCCGGATAACGACACTCAGGACTCGGCCATTTCATTTGGGCCATTTCGCCTCTTTCCCAAGTCCAGGCTTTTGGAAAAGGATGGCGCGCCGCTTCATATCGGCGGTCGCGCCCTTGACATCCTCATCGCCCTGACCCAGCGGCCCGGCGAGGTCGTCGACAAGCGGGAGCTGGTCCAGCGCATCTGGGCCGACGTGCATGTCGACGAAGGCAGCCTTCGTTTCCATATCGCCGCCTTGCGCAAGGTGCTGGGCGATGGCGGCAAGTCGGCCCGCTATGTCGTGAACGTTCCTGGGCGCGGCTACTGCTTTGCCGCGCCGCTCACCCAACCGCCGGTCGCACCTGCCGCCGTCGAAGCCGCCGCGCCTCGCGCACCGCTGCCGCCGTCGCTCGCGAAGATGATCGGGCGGGAGGACGTCGTCGAGAAGATTTCAAGCGGGCTCTCGCAGCACCGCTTCATCACCGTGGTCGGCCCGGGCGGCATCGGCAAGACCGCCGTCGCGGTCACTGTCGCGCATCGCCGCTCCGCTGACTTCGCCGGGCAGGTTGTCTTCATCGACTTCGGACCGCTGCGGGATCCCAGGCTCGCCGCAACCGCCATCGCCTCCGCGGTGGGGCTCGCCGTCAACGCGGACGATCCGCTCCCGGCGCTGCTGGCAAATCTGCAGGACAAGCGGACGCTGCTGATCTTCGACAGCTGCGAGCATGTGCTGGAGACCCTGGCGCCGCTCGCCGAACGCCTCGTCCGCGACCTGCCGATGCTGCACGTCCTTGCCACCAGCCGGGAGTCGTTCCGCAGCGAGGGCGAACGGATCTTTCGATTGTTCCCGCTGGATTGTCCGCCCCAGCGCGACGATCTCGGCGTTGCGGAGATCCTCGCCTACCCCGCGGCGCAATTGTTCGTCGAACGCATCGCCCAGGGCTCCGGACCATCCGAGCTCAGCGCGGAAGACGCGCCGTTCGTCGCCGACATCTGCCGCCGCCTCGACGGCATCGCGCTTGCGATCGAGCTGGCGGCCGGCCGGGTCAACGCCTACGGCATCGCCGGCACGGCGTCGCTGCTCGACAGCCGCTTCTCGTTGCAATGGCGCGGCCGGCGCACGGCCATTCCGCGACACCAGACTCTGAGCGCGGCGCTGGATTGGAGCTACGATCTTCTGCCGGACCCGGAACGCACCGTCCTGCGACGATTGTCCGTGTTCGTCGGACCGTTTACGCCGGAGGCAGCCGTAGCCGTCGCATCCGGCGACGGGCTCAGCGCGGCCGAAACGAGCGAGGCGATCGACAACCTCGTCGCCAAATCGCTGATCGTCCCGTCCGGCGCGCGGACCTTGCGCTACCGCCTGCTGGACACGACACGAACCTACGCGCTCGGAAAGCTCGCCGAGTCGGGAGAGCAAAGGCGTCTTGCGCAGCGCCACGCGGAGTACTTCCGCGATGTGCTCAATCGCGCCGAAACCGAGACATCGGCGCCACTGCACGCATGGTTGAGCACGTATGGCGGCAAGCTGGACAATGTGCGCGCGGCACTGGAGTGGGCCTTCTCCGCCGACGGCGACGCTGCGCTCGGCGTTGCGCTGACGGCCGCCGCCGTCACGCTGTGGGTGCGCCTGTCGCTGCTCGCCGAATGCCGCGAACGGACGCGGACTGCGCTTGCGGTGCTGGACGACAATGCCGACGGAGTGGATCGGCTTCGCATGCAGCTGCTGAGCGCCCTCGGCTGGTCGCTGATGTACGGCGAAGGCCGCGCGCGCGAAGCCCGCCCGATCCTCGAGGAAACGCTCGAGCTCGCGGACCGGCTCGACGACAAGGACTTCCGGCTGCGGGCGCTGTGGGGATTGTGCATCGACCAGTTCAACAATGGTCAGTTCGGCAAGGCGCGCGCGCTTGCCGAACGATTCACCACCATCGCGGCGAGCTCCCCCGACAAGACCGACCTGATGCTCGCCGACCGGCTGATGGCCGTCGCGCTGCATTATCTCGGCGACCAGACCGAGGCCCGGATCCGTATCGACCGGGTGAATGCCTCCCTGCATGTGCTTACCGAGAAGCCGAAGATCTTTCCGCTCGATCTCAGGGTCTCAACGCAATACTTCCGGGCTCGCATCCTGTGGCTACAGGGCCTGGCCGACCAGGCGCAGGAGCTCGCCGCGCGCAACATCGAGGAAGGACGAGCGAACGGCCACGCGCTGACCTTCTGCAGCGTGCTCGGACAGAGCGCCTGCCTTCTCGCCTTCTTCGCCGGCGACCATGATGCCGCGCAACGCCATGGCGCTGAGCTGCTCGGACACGCCGACCGCTACGGGATCCGACTCTGGAGTCTCTGGGCTCGCTCCTTCAATGCGATGATCGTGTCGAGGCGCGGGGATAGCGCGGCAGGCCTGGCGCTGCTGCGCGATGAGCTCGATCGCGCCGGCGACGCCCGCGTCCTGCCACGCTTTCTTCCCCTGCTTGGCGAACTGGCCGCGTGCTTTGGCGAGGCCGGCCAGGTCGATCGCGGCCTCGCCGCCATTGAGGACATCCTGAAGCGCTGCGACGATCGGCAGGAGCGGTGGTATCTGCCGGAGCTGATCCGCATTAAGGGCGAACTGATGCTCAGGGACGGGGAGCAATCGGCCGGCGCCGAGAATTACTTTCGCGAGGCCATGGCGATCGCAGCCCGACACGGCGCCCGCTTCTGGGAGCTGAGATGCGCGATCAGCATCGCGCGCCTCGGAATGGATCAGGGCCGGACCGCGGAGGCGACGGAGGTTCTCGAGACGATCTGCGGACGGCTGACCGAGGGGGCTGATACCGCCGACATGCGCATGGCCCGGCGCCTGATCACGCAGCTTCGGGCTCGCGCCGCGGCAACTTCCAGCCCGGGCGGATGAAGTGACATGTGTAGCCGTCCGGAAAACGTTCCAGATAGTCCTGATGCTCGGGCTCGGCCTCCCAGAATTCGCCGGCGGGCGCGACTTCGGTGACCACCTTGCCGGGCCAGAGATGCGAGGCCTCGACATCAGCGATCGTGTCCTCGGCAACCCGCTTCTGCTCGTCCGTCGTGTAGAAGATGGCCGAACGGTAGCTCGATCCCCGATCATTGCCCTGACGATCGCGCGTGGTGGGATCGTGAATCTGGAAGAAGAACTCCAGCATCGTCCGGTAGCTCGTCGTCGCGGCATCGAAGATGATCTCGATCGCCTCGGCATGTCCTTCGTGATTGCGGTAGGTCGCGTTCTTCACCTCTCCACCGGTGTAGCCGACCCGGGTCGAGATCACGCCCGGCTGCTTGCGGATGAGATCCTGCATGCCCCAAAAGCAGCCTCCGGCAAGCACTGCGCGCTCTGTCGTCATCTGACGTGCTCCAATTGTTCGAGGTGGCGTTTCAGCGGGCATAGAGATTGAAGACAAAGTCTCGCGCTTTGACAATTGAATGGCAAGCAAAGCAGTTCCCTCAGACCGGCTTGCCATCGGACGACGTGAGACCCAGGCTCGACGGGACGGCCGACCATGACGGCCAGCCGCGCGCCCGGCCGAAACGCGGATCCCGGTGGGCCATGCCCCGCTCCCTGCCGTGTTCGCCTAGATCAGCTTGGCGTCGAGCGTGATCGCAGCGTTGAGCACTTTCGACACTGGGCAATTCTTCTCAGCCTCAGCGGCGATGCGGGCAAAGCCGGCCTCGTCGAGGTTCGGCACCTTGGCGCGCAAGGTGAGCGCCGATTTGCTGATCTTGAAACCCTTGCCGTCCGGCTCGAGCGTGACGGCCGCCTCGGTGGAAAGCTCGGTCGGCGTGAAGCCCGCCAGCTGCAGGCCGAACGCCAGCGCCATTGTGAAGCAGCCCGCGTGCGCGGCCGCGATCAGCTCTTCCGGATTGGTGCCCTTCTCGCTCTCGAAACGGGTCTTGAACGAATAGGGCGTCTCGGCGAGCACGCCGGATTCGCTGGACAGGTGCCCACTGCCGTCCCTGCCGGTGCCGCGCCAAAATGCCGTTGCCTTGCGGATCATGCTGTTACTCCTTGCTGGTGGTGGTTCCGTTCACGCCTTGAGCGCGTTGGGGTCGATCGGCATCTTCCGCAGCCGCTTGCCTGTGGCGGCAAACACGGCGTTGGCGATGGCGGGAACGATGCCGGACGTGCCGGCCTCGCCCATTCCTCCCGGCGGTTCCACGCTGTTGACGAGGTGGACCTCGACGGCCGGCGCCTCGTTGATGCGCAGCAGTTGATAGCTATCGAAATTGGCCTGCTGCACACGGCCGTTCTTCAGCGTGATCTCGCCATAGAGCGCCGCGGTGACACCGAACATCACGCCGCTCTGGAGCTGGGCCTGAACCGTATCCGGATTGACCACGGTGCCGCAATCCATCGCGCAGACGACACGATGAACCCGGACCGAGCCGTCTTTCGCGATCTCGACCTCGGCCACCTGCGCCAGAATGCTCCCGAAGGCGTTCTGCAGGGCAATGCCGCGCCCCCACCCGTACGGCAGTGGAGCGCCCCACCCGGCCTTTTCCGCGGCGAGGTCGAGCACCGCCTTCGCCCGCGGATTGTGATCGAGCAGCGCGCGGCGATAGGCCACAGGATCCTGCTTGGCAGCCGCCGCCAGCTCATCGATGAAGCTCTCGGTAACGAAAACGTTGTGCGAAGGGCCGACGCTGCGCCAGAACGCCGTCTGGATGCCCGGCGGCTCGACGCGCACATACTCGACGTGGAAATTCGGAAGCGCATAGACCAGGTCGATCGCGCCTTCCGTCGTATCCGGATCGAGACCGTTGTTGAAGGCGGGCGGAAGATAGCGCGCGATCACCGACGAGCCGGCGAAGCGGTTGGTCCAGGCGACAGGCCTTCCATCCTTGTCCAGGCCCGCCTCGATGCGATCCACCCAATAGGGCCGGTACATGTCGTGCTGGATGTCCTCCTCGCGCGTCCACACCACCTTCACGGGACCGTCGACCTGCCTTGCGATCTGGACCGCGCGGACCGCGCCATCCGCATCCAGACGGCGCCCGAAGCCACCACCGATGAGATGATTGTGGACGATCACCTGCTCGATCGGCAAACCGGCGGCCTTCGCCGCCATTGTCTGGACTCGCGCGATCGCCTGGGTGCCGAGCCAGATCTCGCATGCTCCGCCGCGGACATGCACCGTGCAGTTCATCGGCTCCATCGTGGCATGTGCGAGAAACGGCACGTGATAGCTCGCGGCAATCCGTGTCGCGGCATTCACCATCGCCTCACCGGCGTCACCGATGTTCTGCGCGACCGGGCCAGTTCTGAGGGTGGCCTGCTCGAGCTCGCGCGCGACGTCCTCGGTGGCCAAGGCGGCGTTGGCACCCTCGTCCCATTCGATCTTGAGAGCTTCCAGCCCCTTCTTTGCGGCCCCCATATGATCGGCGACGACGGCGACCGCATCCTCGAGCCGAACGATCTGGCGCACGCCCTTGACCAGCTTGGCGGCACCGTCATTAACGCTCTTCACGCGGCCGCCAAACACGGGCGATTGCGCCAGCGTCGCGATCTTCACTCCCGGCGGACGGGCATCGATGCCGTAGACCACCGAACCATTGACCTTGCCCGACGCGTCGAGCCGCTTGGCTGGCGTTCCGATCAGCTTGAATTCCGCCGGGCTCTTCAGCACCACGTTTGTCGGAAGCGGCAGACGCGCCGCATCCGCGACGAGGTCGCCATACGACAGGCGCCGCCCGCTCGGGCGATGGATGACCTCGCCCGCTTCGGCATGACAGGACTTAATTTCGACGCCCCACCGCTTCGCGGCCGCCTCGATCAGCATCAGGCGCGTAGCGGCACCGGCTTCGCGGAGCGGCTTCCAGGCACCTCGCATGGCGTTCGAATTGCCGGTCGCCTGAATGCCCAGCAGCGGATTGACGTAGCGCTTCTCGTCCGGCGGCGCATGCTCGAGCCTCACCTGCTTCAGATCGACCTCGAGCTCCTCGGCGATCAGCATCGGGATCGACGTATAGGTGCCCTGACCCATTTCGACATAGGGCATGGTCAGCACGACCTCGCCGTTTTGGCCGATACGAATGAAGGCGTTGGGCGCGAAATCCTCCGCGCCCGTGGCGCTGCTCTGGCCGAGCGGCAGCGTGAGGCCGATTACGAGGCTTCCGCCCGTCATCGCGGCGGAGACCAGAAAGCTTCGGCGGGAAAGGCTCGCCTGGGGCGAGCGGGATGTCGTGCGATCGAAGATCATGGTCAGCCCTCCTTCACGCGCGTTTGCGTGGCGAGCTTGATCGCCTCGCGGATGCGGACATAGGTGCCGCAACGGCAGATGTTGCCGCTCATGGCATCGTCGATATCGGCATCGGTCGGATGCGGGTTGTCCGCGAGCAGCGCCGTCGCCGACATGATCTGGCCGGACTGGCAGTAGCCGCACTGGGCGACCTCGCGGTCGAGCCAGGCCTTCTGGATCCGCTCGCCCGCCGGCGTCGCGCCGATCGCTTCGATCGTCGTCACCTTGGAGTCGCCGATGCTGTCGACGGCCGTGATGCACGAGCGAATGGCAGAGCCGTCGAGGTGGACGGTGCACGCGCCGCACAGCGCCTGGCCGCAGCCGAACTTGGTGCCGGTCATGCCGAGCACGTCGCGCAGCACCCAGAGCAGCGGCGTGTCGCCGTCGACGTCGACGCTGCGCTGTGTTCCATTGATGTTGATCGTAAAGCTCATGATCAGGTTCCTTTGTTCTTGACTGGCCGGCACGAGTGGCGGTCGCGCCGGGGTTCTTGTCGACGCCGGCGCTCCGCGCCCGGTCGTCGACCGCCGCAGCACTATTTTCAGTCGCCGATCTGCCCGACGTGGAAGCCCAGCCGGCTCTCCACATCGCCGGCGCGATGGAAGCCGCGCGCCATGAGCGCCTTGATCCTGTTCCGGCTTGCCGGACGGCCGAGCGAGGCCAGGAACGCGTCCCACTCCGGCTTGATCTCGACGTCCGGCGGCAGGCTTGCGACATCGACGAGATGTTTGGTCTCGGCGATCGCGTCCTTGTCGAAGGATGCGATCCGCATGGCGAGCGCCTCAACGAAGCCGTCGAGCTCAGCATCCGGCAGCGACCGGTTGACGTAACCATAGCGTTCGGCGAGATCGCCATGGATGTCGTCAGCGCCGAGCAACACCTCGAGTGCGCGGCCGCGACCTATCAGGCGCGGCAGCCGCGCCATTGGCCCGCCGCCGGGCACCAAGCCCGCGCCGACCTCCCATTGCGATAGGATGGCCTTCTCGCGGCTGGCGAAACGCATGTCGCTGGCGAGCGCGAGCTCGCTGCCGACACCGGTCGCGCGTCCTCGGATCGCGGCGATGGACACGACTGGCGCCCGGCTGAGGCGCACCAACATGTCCGGAAGCGCCTGAAGGCCGGTCGGACCGGGCGGGACCTGCAGGGAGTCTTCGAGAGGTGCGAGGAAATCGTAGTGCGTGATGAAGAAGCCATCGACGGCGCTGTCGAACACCACGACCTTGAGCTGCGGATCGGTCTCGATCGCGGTGATGATGTCGCCGAGCTGCGGAAGGTGTCTCGGGCCGAAGATGTTCACCGGAGGCATGTCGAAGGTGACACGCCAATATGACGGCAGCCGGCGCTCCAGCTTGATTTCCTGGGTCGTGAAACTGGGTTCTGGTCGATTCACGGTTTGCACTCCTGACATGGTCCTGAATGAGAGGACGCGCTTTGGTACGCGTCCTTGTTTCGTCTCAGATCGACTGGCGCAGCGGACGGAATGCGGTGCGCATTTCGGCGCAGAACAGCGCGGGCTGCTCCCAGGCGGCGAAGTGCCCGCCCTTGTCGAGGCGGTTGTAGTGGATGAGCTTGGGATAGGCCTTCTCGGTCCAGCTGCGCGGCGCCGCATAGATCTCGTCCGGGAAGACACTGACGGCAACGGGGATCTTGATGTGCTTGGGTTCGAAGAAGACAAGCTTGTTCTCCCAGTACAAGCGCGCCGACGACACGGCCGTATTGGTCAGCCAATAGAGGGTGATGTTGTCGATGACGTCGTCCCGCGACAGGCCTTCGGTCGTTCCGTCGAACACGCGCGCGATCATGGCGGCGCTGCGCGCGTCATGATCGAGCATCCAGGACGCGAGGCCCGCCGGCGAGTCCACGAGGCCATAGAGCGTCTGCGGCCGGTTGGACATCTCGATCGCATAGCCGAGGCCGTGCTTGTAGAAATCGTCGAGCTGGTCGTAGGCATGGTTCTCCTCGGCGGAGAGTCCGGATGGACGCACCCCGCCCGGCTGCAGTGCCTTGGCGATCTCATCAGGAACCGTTGCGGGCATGTTGGTGTGAATGCCGAGCAACTCGGGCGGCGCCAGCAGCGCCATCTGCTCGGTCACAGCATTGCCCCAGTCCCCGCCCTGGGCCACATAGCGCGTGTATCCGAGCCGCTTCATCAGCACGACCCATGCACGCGCGACGCGCTGCGGGTCCCAGCCTAACGTCTTCGGCTTGCCGGAAAAGCCGTGGCCCGGAAGCGACGGGATGACCAGATCGAACGCATCGGATGCCCTTGCGCCGTGCGCCGTGGGATCGGTCAGCGGACCGATGATCTTCATCTGCTCGATGACCGAGCCGGGCCACCCATGCGTGACGATCATCGGCAGCGCATTCTCGTGCTTGGCGCGCACGTGAATGAAATGGATGTCGACGCCGTCGATCTCGGTGACGAACTGCGGCAGGGCATTCAGCCGTGCTTCCATCCTGCGCCAGTCGTAGCCGGTCTGCCAATAGCGCACGAGCTGCTGGACCGTCGCCAACTGCACGCCCTGGGACTGGTCGGCGACGATCTCGCGATCCGGCCACCGCGTGGCCGCAAGGCGGCGGCGCAGGTCAAGCAGATCTTGCTCGGGAACGTCCACCCGGAATGGGCGGATCACGTCGCCCGCCGTCGCCTTCGCTTGGTTGAGCGGCAGCAGGCTCGCCATGCCGGCGGCAGCCGCGCCCATCGCGGCATGACCCAGCAACTGGCGGCGGTCGGGATTCAGGACATCGGTGCGCATCTGTGTCGACATTGTCAATCTCCCTGGTTTCGCTGGCGACGGTGACCGAAGTCGAAGTGGATCGATCGGTTCGTGCTAAAAACAAATTGGCGCAAGCGCAGGCAATTTGCCCGTTATGGATTGTTAGACCGCGTTAACCGTCGCGAGACGCGCGATGCGCGCATCCCACCATGGATCCCGTGCGCAAAGTCGAGGCGATGCGTCGCGGATGGACCGAGCATCGCGGCGCTGCGACCCTCGACACCATCGAGGTAACGCTGCGCCATCACGATGATTGATCCCATTGTCACGCATCAGGACGGCAAGGGCTCGCCGGACTGTTCACGCACGATGTAGTCGGCGTACCAGTCCGCCCAATTATCGTCGTGCCCTCCCCCGCGCTTCTCGTGCTCGCCGTGCGCGGACGCCGCGCGCCGCAGCGCTGCAGCGAGTTCTAACGACGACCTGAAAGATGTGCCGGCAGGCTCCACGCGTCCAGGAAGTCGTGCGGTCACCTCCTGCAGGAGCCAGCCATTGCCGTCGGGATCACTAGACGACGCAAACGAACGATAGCTGCGACGCCCGGGGTCCACGCCGTCGACGCGACGGCGGCCGAAGAGGTATGGCTCATCAGGCCCAATGAAATTGCCGCCAGCGTCGTGGAATGGCTCACTGACATCGACATCGCGGCCGAGCAGCTCCTTGCGAGCGGCTTCGAGATCCGAGACGATGAGGTACAGGCCTTGCGCCGAGCCGGGCGCCGCTGCCGTGACGTTCGTGCCGAAGATCATCGCGCAGGCCGAGCCGGGCGGCGTGAACTGGACCACGCGGTAGTCCGGGCCGGACGCAAAATCGGCGTCCAGACTCCAGCTCAGAACCGTGTAGAAGGACTTCGCGCGATCGACGTCGGAAACGGGAATGACAATGACCTCGAGCTTCAGATCAACTCCGCGCGACGTCGAGCGCTTGACGCCGGCTTGCCGGCTCGTCTCGGTCGTAGTCATGGCGGCCTCCCTAGCTTGTTGGTTCCAAATTCACAATCCGCACGATCACCGTCGCGCAATCCGGGACGCATTGCGCGTTATGGGTTGTTAAAGGCCGTTAGCTGTTGCGAGCAGCTTGGGCGACCCGTCACGCCTGCCCGAAGATCTGGCGCCGACGCGGCTTCCGGCCTAAACTTCAGACCAGTTCCAACGCGCTAAAGAAGGGCTACGCAACGATGGCGCCGCCAGCGCAGAGGCATGACACGATCTCATTCGGTCCGTTTGAGCTGATCGTCAGCGAGAGGCAGCTGACGAGACATGGTGTCCGGGTGGAACTTGGGTCGCGGGCCTTTGAAATTCTCATGACGCTGGCGTCGCGTCCCCACGAGATCATCGACAAGGCTGAGCTGATCGCGAAGGTCTGGCCCGGCATCGCGGTCGAAGAGGGCAGCCTGCGCGTCCACGTCGCGGCCCTTCGTAAGGTGCTCGGCGACGGAAAGGACGGCGCGCGCTACATCTCGACAACACCCGGCCGCGGCTACAGCTTTGTCGCGGCGATCTCGCGCACGCCCCGCTTGGTTCGCAACCAGCCTCATCCCCTCCCCGACGGTTCGCCGGCGTTTGCGCACTACAATCTGCCCAACCGGCTGAGTGCGATGATCGATCGCGAGGACGACCTCGAAAGGCTGTTGAACCAGCTCTCCGCCAATAGATTTGTGACCATCGTAGGCTCTGGCGGCATTGGCAAGACCACCGTCGCGGTGGCGGCTGCCCATCAACTACGCACCGTCTTCAACGGCGCAGTTCTCTTCGTCGATCTGAGCATGCTGAGCGACCCCCGTCTTGTCGCCACCGGCGTCGCCTCCACGCTCGGCCTGCCCGTACAAAGCCAGGACGTGACGTCGAGCCTGATAGCCCATCTCACGGACAAGTCTCTTCTGCTTGTTCTCGATACCTGCGAGCACCTGATCGCGGCCGTCGCAGTGCTCGCAGCGGCCATTTTCAATAGCGCGCCGCAGGTCCATATTCTCGCCACCAGCCGCGAAACGCTCCAGGTCGAGGGCGAGCATGTCTACCGGCTGGACCCGCTTGCCTTTCCTGTCGACGACCGGGAGCACCTGTCGGCCGACACAGTCCGGACGTTTCCGGCTACCCGGCTGTTCGTCGAACGCGCAATGGCCAGCGGTGCCAATCTGGCTTTGGACGATTCCGATGCTGCCATCATCGCACGCATCTGCCGCAAGCTCGACGGTGTGGCACTTGCGATCGAGCTCGCCGCACGCCGCGTCGACGTCTACGGCTTGAACGAGACGGAGGCTCTTCTCGACCGGCGGCTGTCGCAAGTGTGGGCGGGGCCCCGTACGGCACCGCCGCGTCAGCGGACGCTCCAGGCGACACTCGACTGGAGCTACGGCCTGCTCTCCGAAATCGAGCGCAGGGTGCTGCGCAGGCTTGCGATCTTCGTCGGTCACTTCACGTTGGACGCTGCACTCGCCGTCGTGGCCGGCGGGCTCGATCAGGCCGACGTGTTTGCGGCGATCGATAGCCTGGTCGCCAAATCCATGGTCGCGACCCGTTCGCTCGGCACCGTCATGCGATATCGCCTGCTCGACACCACGCGCACCTACGCGCTCGACAGGGCGGTCGACGACCGCGAGGCCGCGGCGCTGGCCGTTCGCCATGCCTGCTATTGCAGGGACTGGCTCAAGCGAGCCGGCTCCGAATGGTCCAGCCTCATGTCTGGGACAGAACGGGCTCCCTATTTTGCCGCCGTCAGCAATGCTCGCGCTGCGCTGGAATGGTGCTTCGGGCCGAACGGCGACCTGCGAACCGGCGTGGAACTCGCAGCCGCCGCCGCGCCAGTCCTGCTGGCCATGTCGCTGCTGCCTGAGTGCCATCATTGGACGGAACGGGCCTTGGCCGCCGGCCAGGCTGCCAGCAGATCGGAGCAGATGCATCTGCAGGCTGGCCTCGGCATTTCGTCCATGCATCTTTACGGAGAAAATGAGCAAGCACACGCTGCCCTGAACAGTAGCCTGGCGGTCGCACAGGAAGAGCATGACTCCTCCAATGAAGCAGGTCTACTCGGCATGCTCCACATGTTCCATTTCAGGGGCGGCAACTTCGATGTTGCGCTATCCTTTGCGCTGCGGTGCCGCGCCATTGCCGATGATGTCGATGACCCGGCAGCCCTTGCGCTCGCACATTCCATCCTGGGCCGATCGCTGCTGATGAAGGGCGATCTGAGCGGCGCGCGCATGGAGCTCGAGGAACTGTTCAAGACCTGGTCGCCCGCGCAACAGAGCAGCACGATCTATCTTGTCCATGACAGGCATTACCGGGCCGGCATCGCCTTGGCACGCACGCTGTGGCTGCAGGGCTATCCGGCCCAGGCCGTGCAGCGCGTTCATGAGTTCGTCGATGGCGCGCGGCAGATGGATCATCCGGCCTCGGTGACCGTCCTGCTCGCGTGGTCCGCATCGATCTTCCTATGGACCGGAGACCTGCGCAGCGCCGAGAGACATATCGAAGCGTCCATCACCATGGCCGAGTCAAATTCGCTCGGCCCGCTCGCGGCGGTCGGGCGTGCGCGCATGGCGCAGCTCGCCATTCGACAAGGCGATGCCATCGAGGGCGTTGCGAGCCTGCGCGCGTCCCTCACAGAAATCCACGCCGTGCGTTACGAACTCATCACCACCGAGTTCGACATCTCGCTGGCTCAAGGACTCGCAGCGACGGGCCGGCTCGACGCGGCAATCGCGCACCTCGATGAGACGATCCGGCATGTCGGTCGTCATGGCGACACCTGCTACATGCCGGAACTGTTGCGGGTGAAGGCAGGATTGCTTCTGTCGATGGTCCCGCCGCGCATTGAGGCCGGCCAGGCCTGTCTCACGGAGTCCCTGGCGTTGAGTCGCAGTCAGGGTGCGCGAGGCTGGGAATTGCGCGCAGCGCATGATCTTGCGGTGGTGTTGGCCGGCAAAGGCGAACGAAGGGCCGCGCACCAGACGCTCCGGCCGGTGTTTGACAGGTTCGAGGAGGGATTCGATACCGCGGATCTGATTGCCGCAAAGCGGCTGCTGGCGGATCTGTCGTGATCGCTTCCGAGGCTGGCCCCGTCGTCGGCAACAATCCAGCAGACCAACTTCAATCGGCGAGGGCTGACATGGCAATGGTCACGCGCGTGCCGTCTTGTCCGGTCTCACCGTGCATCCGGGCGTGGATGCTTCGCGCCAGTCCTTCCAGAATACGACTCCCGGTGCCCTGAAGCGGACCGGTCGCACCGATCCCGTTGTCGGTCACTGTGCAGAGCCAGCAGCCGTCGCGCTGGAGCACGTCGATGCGGATCAGGGCATTGTTCCTGGTCGGAAAGGCATGCTTGGCGGCATTGGTGATCAGCTCGGTCAGCATCAGAGCGAGCCGATGACATTGCGATGCGGGCAGCATCCCGTCCTCAATGGCGGCTTCACAACGGATCCCCGCAGGTTCCAGAATTGCCTCGGACACCGCCGCGCAAAGTGCCTCGAAGAACGTCGCAACGGCTACCGCCGGACGACCCTCGTCATTCGATAAAAATTGATAGAGCCTGCCGAAGGCGACGAGGCGCCGCTCGAACCGGTCCACGGCAGCCGACACTTCGCCGGGCCTCGCCCGCGTCAGATCGCGGCGGACTGACGCACCGAGCAGCGTCAGCGTGTTCTTCATGCGATGATGCGATTCCCGCAGCACCAAGTCCCAGTCGGCCTGGTCGCCGAAATTGGCGGCCAGATGAGATTGAACAATGTCGTCTTTCGGACGGGTTCCAATACCGGGCATCGCAGCCTCCCCGCTGATCATCAGCCTTGGCCTGCCGTCACAATGGAGGAGGCTTGCGATTTTTGCTCGTTAGACGTTGCAAGATTTTGTTATGATCGTCGCGGCGCGACGGCGATGCCGTCGGTTTGCAGGCCGCTGGACTGTTGTTTCTGGTTCGAAGAATCCTCCACAAATGTGCGAAACGTTCGACGGACGAGAATTGCGTGGCAGAGAATGACAACCAGGATTCGGCCGTCGCTTTCGGGCCATTTCGACTATTTCCGAAATCGCGGCTGCTGGAGAAGGACGGCGCTCCGCTTCACCTCGGCGGCCGCGCGCTCGATATCCTGATCTGTCTTGCCGAACGCGCCGGTGAAGTCGTCGACAAGCGCGAGCTCGTCAAGCGGGTGTGGGCCGACGTGAATGTCGACGAGGGCAGCCTGCGGTTCCACATCGCCGCGCTGCGCAAGGCGCTTGGCGAGGGCAATGAAGGCTCCCGCTACGTCGTCAACGTGCCCGGACGCGGCTATTGTTTCGCGGTGCCGCTGTCGCGGCCTGCGCCCCCGGAGGGGCGACCGACCGAGATCGCCTCGTCGGTCCGCCTCCTTCCGGCGCCCCTCGCCAGGATGATCGGACGGGACGATGCGGTTGAAAAGATCACGTCCGAGCTCTCCCTGCATCGGTTCGTCACGATCGTCGGTCCGGGCGGCATCGGCAAGACCTCGGTCGCTCTGGCCGTCGCGCATCGCCAGCTTGAGGCGTTCGACGGCCAGGTCAGCTTCGTCGATTTCGGCGCTGTGACCGATGCCAGGCTGGTGCCCGGCAGTATCGCCAGCGCACTCGGGCTGACCGTCAGTTCAGAGGATCCGATTCCGGGACTGCTGACGTTCCTGCGCAGCCGGCAGATGCTGCTGGTGTTCGACAGCTGCGAGCATCTCCTCGACGAGCTCGCGCCTTTGGCAGAACGCCTGGTTCGCGAAGCGCCGAACCTGCACGTCATGGCGACGAGTCGCGAATCCCTGCGCTCGGAGGGCGAGCGCGTCTATCGGTTATTCCCGTTGGATTGTCCGCCACAACAGGACGGACTTGGCGTCGCCGATATCCTCGCTTATCCCGCGAGCCAGCTCTTCGTCGAGCGGATTGCCGAGAGTCTCAGCGAATTCGAGCTGAGCCATGACGAGGCGCCTCTCGTGGCCGACATATGCCGGCGTCTCGACGGCATCGCGCTGGCGATCGAACTCGCCGCGGGCCGGGTCAACGCCTACGGAATTGCCGGCACGGCCGAGCTTCTCGACAGCCGCTTCTCGCTGTTGTGGCGCGGGCGACGCACCGCGATCCCCCGGCACCAGACGCTGAGCGCGGCGCTCGGCTGGAGCTACGATTTGTTGCCGGCGACTGAAAGCGCCATGCTGCGCGGCCTGTCGGTGTTCGTCGGCCCGTTCACGCTCGAGGCCGCGCTTGCCGTCGCATCATGCCAGAGCATCGGCGAGCCGGAGGCGATGGAAGCGATCTCGAACCTGCTTTCCAAATCCCTGATCGCGACCTCTCCTGCGCAGCGGCGGCTCCGGTATCGACTGCTCGACACCACCCGCGCCTTCGTGGCGGACAAGCTCGTCGAGGGCGGGGAGGCGCCGCGGGTCGCGCGCGCTCACGCCGAATATTTCCGCGACTTCCTGCGCGACATCTCGCTCAAATCGAACGGCTTGCAGAGCGCAGGTGGATTCCTGCCCTATGCAGATCACCTGCCCAACGTGCGGGCCGCGCTGGCCTGGGGCTTCTCCGAGGAAGGCGACCGGGTCATCGGCATCGATCTGGCCGCTTCGGCGGCGCAGTTCTTTCTCGAGCTGACGCTGCTGACGGAGTGCTACCGCTGGACCCAGCAGGCGCTGGCGTCGCTCGCCACGGCCGCTGCCGACGCTCGGCAGGAGATGACCCTGCAGGCCGCGCTCGGCGTCTCCGTGATGTTCACGCAGGGCAATACCGAAGCGGTCCAGTCGGCCTTCACACGAAGCCTGCAGCTCGCCCGGGAGCTCGACGACCTGCACTGGCAGCTATGGCTGTTGCGCGGACTGCACATCTACCTGACCCGCGTCGGGGATTTTCACGGAGCGCTCGCAATCGGCGAGCAGGGCGAGAGCGTCGCCAGCAGACTGAACGACCCGACGAGCACGCTGAACGTCGAATGGATGCTCGGCGTGGCGCATCACCTGATCGGCAATCAAGACAAGGCCGTTCAGTTCTGTGAAAGCGCGATGGTTCACAACCCGAACTCGCAGCGGCTGAACATCGGGCATCTCGGCTATGACGACCGCATCGTCGCGCTGGTCGCGCTGGCGCGCGGCCTCTGGCTCACCGGCCGGCCCGATCGCGCCGTCGAGGCTGCCCGATACACGGTTCGCGAGGCCGACGCGCTGGAACAGCCGCTGACGCTCGGCATTGCGCTGATCTGGACGATCTACGTGTTTCTGTGGGTCGACGACGACGCCTGCGCCCAGAGCATGATCGAGCGGCTGATCGACCATGCCGCGCGGCATTTCCTCGGCCCTTACCACGCGGTCGGCATTGGTCAGAAGGGCCTGCTTCTCCTGCAGCGCGGCGACGTCGACGGCGGCATCGAGCACCTGCGCCGCAGCCAGGCCACCTTGTATGCGACGCGGCACCGGATCATGACCACCGTCTTCGCGACGGCGCTCGCGGAGGGTCTCGCGTCGCAAAACAGGCCCGAAGAAGCTCTGGGCACGATCGACGAGGCGATTGCCCAGATCGGCGACCACGGCGAATCCTTCGACATGCCGGAGATGCTGCGGGTCAGGGGGGACATCCTCGCCCAATTGGGGCGCGACGCGGAAGCCGAGACCTGCCTCGCGAGCTCGCTCGCCCTGTCGCGCCGGCAATGCGCCCTCGCCTGGGAACTGCGCGGAGCGCTGAGCCTTGGCCGCATCTGGCAGCGGACCGGACGCGCCGGCGAGGCAAGCCTCATGCTGGCGCCGCTCGTGGCACAATATCAGGAGGGGCTCGCCAGCCGCGATCTGGCCCGAGCAAAGGATGTCCTCGGCGTCGTCGATTGAACGCACCATGATGCGCCATCGCCCGCGTCGAGTCCCTTGCAACTCCTAACAATTTCTAACGCGCCAAGCCGTCCGAGCCCCGCCATGGTGAGTCCGCTCCCAGGTGGATACGACAAGACATGGCTCTTCTTGACGATGTAATCGACGCGAATGGCGGCATCGCACGCTGGAACAGCCTGAGCCGGTTCACGCTGCATCTTTCCGCTGGTGGGACGCTGTTCTCGAACGCAGGACATGCCCGCGAATTCAAGGACGTCATCGCGGAGGGATCGACACGAACACAATCGGTCCGCTTCAGCGGGATCACCGGCGGCGAGCAGTCCGGCTCGTTTCAGCCGGACTTGATCACGATCGAAACCGTCGATGGCGAGGTCTTGCAGACCTGGAGCAACCCCGAGCTCGCATTTGACACCGGCCCGCAGGTTCTCGCAGACGAACTGCATCTCATCCTCTTCTGCGGCGTCACGATCTGGAACTATCTGACTACGCCCTTTCTCCTCGCCCGTCCCGATGTTGTGGTCGAGGAACTGCCGTCATGGAAGGAAGGCCTCGAGACCTGGCGGCGCCTGCGTACACAATTGCCGCCCAATCTCGTCACCTTTGCAGGCGAGCAGATCTTTTACTTCGACGAGAATGCCCTGCAGCGCCGGACCGACCACGACTTTTTCGGCATGAAGGTCGCGCACTACTCCTGGGCCCATGAGAGCTTCGACGGCGTCGTGGTGCCGACCCTTCGTCGCTCGCAGCCGCGTCAACCCGATGGAACTGTGAACGCCAAGCCTGTCCTGATCGACGTCGAGATCTTCGACGCGTCCTTCGAATAGCGGCCGCGAGACACGAGCTCAGGATGCCTGCTCTCAACGTCTAACAGGACATAACGAGCCAACGGCCCGACTTCGGTGCACATTTGATCGGGAGCCGCCCTGCAAGGCTCCGTATTTTTTGGGCGGCTGGATGGACACAAGGAGTGACGCCTCCGTGCGCGGAACTTGTGCCAAACAACGAAGACAGGAGAATGCCATGTCCGACAAACTCAATCATGGTCGACGCCGCTTCTTTGGCAGCGCAGTCATGACGCTGGCGGCGGCACAGCTTTCGCTCAGCGCTACCGCCACCGCGGAGACCGGTCAGTCGGCGAGAGCCGGTACAACTGCCAGGCCGGGAAGCAATACATCCTTTGCATCGCTGAAGCAGATCAACGCCGGTCTGCTCGATATCGGCTATGCCGAGGCCGGCCCGGCCGGCGGACCGCCCGTGATTCTTCTGCACGGCTGGCCCTATGACATCTACACCTTCGTCGATGTCGCGCCCATCCTCGCCTCGGCCGGCTATCGCGTGATCGTGCCCTATTTGCGGGGCTATGGCACGACGCGTTTCCTGTCCGGGGCGACCGTCCGGAACGGACAGCCGTCGGCCATCGCGACCGACATCATCGCCCTGATGGATGCTCTCAAGATCGAGAAGGCGACCGTCGCCGGCTTCGACTGGGGCGCGCGAACCGCCAACATCATGGCGGCGCTGTGGCCCGAGCGCTGCAAGGCCATGGTCTCGGTCAGCGGCTATCTCATCGGCAGCCAGCAAGCCGGGAAGATGCCGTTGCCGCCGAAGGCGGAACTTCAGTGGTGGTATCAGTTCTATTTCGCGACCGAACGCGGCCGCGAGGGCTATGACAAGTACCGGCGCGAGTTCTCGAAGCTGATCTGGCAGCTCGCTTCACCGCAGTGGCACTTTGATGATGCGACCTTCGAGCGCAGCGCAGCGGCTTTCGACAATCCGGATCACGTCGCGATCGTGATCCACAATTATCGTTGGCGCCTCGGGCTCGCCGAGGGTGAAGCGAAATACGACGACGACGAGCAGCGGCTGGCGCAAGCCCCCGTCATCGGCGTGCCCACGATCACCATGGAAGGCGACGCCAACGGCGCGCCGCATCCCGAGCCGTCGGCCTATGCAAAGATGTTCTCGGGGAAATACGCGCACCGCACCGTCAAGGGCGGAATCGGCCACAACCTGCCGCAGGAGGCTCCCAAGGCCTTTGCCGATGCGATCATCGACGTCGCCGCCGGCGTGTAGCCGGCGCAGGGGTTGGTGCGCGGGCAAAGGGATAGACGATATCATGCGCAGAACGATCGTGATTGCGATACTGGCCGTCGTTATCCTCCTGGCGCTGATCCAGTTCGGTCCGCCGCTGTTGTTTCGGATGACGACATTGACTCCGGAGAGAAGCCTCATGGGACGCGTGCTTTCGGTGAATGTCGGCTTGCCACGCGACATCCCCTGGCAAGGCAAGACGGTCCACACCGGCATTTGGAAGGCGCCGGTGAGCGGACCGCGCAAGGTCCGCCGCCTCAACATCGACGGCGACGGACAGGGAGACCTTGCCGGCCACGGCGGCGAGCACCGGGCCGTGTTGGTTTATCAGCATGAATCCTACCAATACTGGCGGACGCAGTTGGGTCGCACCGACTTCACTTTTGGACAGTTCGGCGAGAACCTCACTGTCGATGGCCTGCCGGACGCCGAGGTGTGCATCGGAGACCGCTACCGGATCGGAAGCGCTCTGTTCGAGGTGACGCAGCCTCGGGTGACGTGTTACCGGGTCGGCATCCGCATGAACGAGCCGGACATGGCCGCACTGCTGGTGAAGCACGGCAGGCCTGGCTTCTACTTTCGTGTTCTCAAGGAAGGGGACGTCGAAGCCGGTGACGAGATCGCGCTGGTCGCTTCCGGACCCGAGCGCATGAGCGTGTCCGAGATCGATGCGCTGCTTTATCTGCCCGGTCACCCCCGCGAACAGCTGCAGCGCGCACTGCGCATTCCAGCGCTGAGCATGGGTTGGCGCCGTTCCTTCGAGGCACTGCTCACCCAAAAGGACGAGGGTGGTGCGGCATCGGGAAACGCCGGACTTGGTCCGGCGTCCGGCCCATCTCCGGCATGGTCCGGGTTTCGCTCTTTCCGCGTGGACCGCATGGTACACGAAAGCGACGATGTGACCTCGCTGCTGCTCGCGCCCGCCGATGGTCAGCCTGTCGCCACCGCCCTTCCCGGACAGTTCGTGGTATTGCGCCTCGGAACGTCGTCCGAGACCGCGCTGATGCGCAGCTATTCGCTGTCGGGACAGCCGAGCGCCGCGATCTATCGCGTCAGCGTCAAACGAGAGCGGCATGGTACGGCCGGCACCTACATCGACACGCACCTCCGTGCCGGCGACCTCGTACAGGCAAGCGCAGCGCGCGGGAGCTTCACGCTGCGCCCGGGTGACGCGCCCGTCGTTCTCCTCAGCGCAGGAATTGGCGTGACGCCGGTGCTGGCGATGCTCCACGCGCTGTCGGCCGAAGCTTCGACGCGAGACGTCTGGTGGTTGCACGGAACCCGAAACGGCCGCGAGCATGCGTTTGCTGCCGAAAGCCGCGAGCTGCTCGCGACGCTTGCGCATCATCACAGCTATATCTGCTACAGCGCGCCACAACCTGGTGATCGACCGAAGTTGGATTTCGACGCTGAAGGACGGCTGACCACGCAGGCCCTCGCCGAGATCGGCATTCCCCGCGATGGCGACTTCTACATCTGCGGCCCGTCGAGCTTCATGAGCGACTTGACCGCCGGCCTTGCGGCGCTCGGCGTACCGCCGGAGCGCATTCATACCGAGCTGTTCGGCGCCGGCCCGTCGATTTCACCGGGCATTGCCGCATCGCCGCGCAAGGCGCCGCACCTGCCGGCGGGACCGGCCGGCACAGGACCTATGGTGTCGTTCGCCCGGAGCGGTCTCAATGTTCACTGGGACCCCCGCTCCAAGACATTGCTGGAGCTCGCGGAGGCCTGCGACGTGCCGGTGCGGTGGTCATGTCGAGCCGGCGTGTGCCACACCTGCGAGACCGGACTGGTGGCAGGGGCGGTCGGCTATCAGCCGGCTCCCGTCGATGCACCGACGGAGGGGAACGTGCTGATCTGCTGCGCCCATCCTGAGGGCGACATCGTGATCGATCTGTAATGGCCGCGGGCTGCGGCTTCACGAAATCGTGGAGGAGTGGTTGAGATGCGATCCGACATGACGCCAGGAGCGACGTTTCCGGACTACGAGCTCAGCGACCACACAGGGAAGCATCGGAAGCTCTCCGAGTTGCAGGGGCAGGATCCGATGGTGGTCGTGCTCGGTCGCGGCGGCTTCTGTCCGAAAGACCGGCGACAGGCCGAAGGATTGCTTGAGCTCCACCGTGAGATGGAGGTCGGCTATTGCAGGCTGGTCACGATCACGACTGATAACATTGTCCAGACGTACGAATATCGCAGCGGCGTCGGAGCGCATTGGCCCTTCTTGTCCGACACCCGGCGGATCGTGCAGAAGGACCTCGACATCGCCGAGTATACTGATCCCGTCCATAACCCGATGATTCCCCATGTCGTGGTGCTGGAGCCGGGCCGTGTCATTCACAAAATTTACAACGGCTACTGGTTCTTCGGACGTCCCACCGTCGAAGACCTTCGGCAGGACCTGCGAGCCGTCAGCAGGAAATGCAGACCGGACTGGGACATCACCACGCCGGAACTGAGAGCCGCATGGCAGCAGGGTCGAAAGGACCTGTTCTACCCGTACGGCGGAGCCTCGACCCTGCCCCGGGACGAACAGGATTGAGCGGCCCGCGAGAGCAGCACGCCTCTCCGGATTTCAAGAGTTGGTCCGAGGCCCTCAACGGCGTGCTGTAACGACCGTCGGCATTGGCGTCATCTGCACGCGCAAGAGCGCTCACTCACCGAACGGTCTATTTGCGGATCGGTGATGTCAGTCGCGGCCAGACGCGCCTTGAGGCAACCGCTTCGACGGACATTGCGCGGCACGCTGCAGCAACTTCGGCACATTCGGGTCAACTCGACGGCCATTCCGAGCGAGGAATAGCTTCGGGGCGAGAGAGCAACGATGCGGTTCGGCTGCGCGCGATGCTGGGTCCACGTCTGGCCGGGTGATGCCACAAGGGTCGCCGGCCGCGAACGTCCACATCAATGTCTCAAAACGGGCTGGGAACACTTGAGCTACCTCAAGGCGCAATCTCTCGATTCCCGGAAAGTGCGGCGTTAGCCGAACAGCTGTCGTTCGGATGTCGATGACCCCGAGGCGAATGGCCTGGTATCGAGATGACGATGAAGATCCTGGCCGCCGCCGAGTCGGCACTCAATGAGGTCGAGCGCGATAGCAACAGTCTGCGATCCAAAGAACTGCGGGAGGCGATTCAGCAGAAAATCGACGAGCAAAGAGAGGCCATCAAGGCGCTGCGCCGGCTTTACAACTAGCTAGAAGTCATCGGTGCGGGCGCATCCGTGCGCCGCAGCACCTTCTCCAGCTCCTCGGCCGGGGCTCCGATCGCCAGCATCGAGGCCGGAATGACCATGTGCCCGTCGCTGAATTGGCTGCGGTCTGGCTCTAGCCGGCGGACGATTGTGATCGGCGGCTGCTCTCGAACAAGAACCAGACCCGACCTTCGGCTTCATCGATCCACGGTTCGAGCAGGCTGGCGCTCGCGACGTCGCGGTGTTCCTCGCAGAGCTGGTGGGTCTCACGCATCCGTGCGATCAACTGCATATTGTCGTCGCGCAACTCCGCGAGCATATCGAGCGGCGTTACGTACTCCGCATCGTTGTCGAGGACCCGCTGCAGGCGCGAGACATGCCCAATGGATTTGATGGTCGTTCCGCCGACCTTGCGCACGCGCTCCGCGATGGCGTCCGTCGTGGCGAGAATTTGAGCACTTTGATCATCCAGCATCAGATGATCCTCGCGGAAATGCGGCCCCGACGCATGCCAGTGGAAGTTCTTGGTCTTCAGGTAAAGCGCCAGCATGTCCGCCAGCAGTACGGTCAACGCGCCCGAGACGTCGCGCACAGCATTTGCCCCGAGGCCGCTTGGCGTCTGCAGCGGCGCGGCTCGGCGCTTCTTCGTTTCCACAGCATCCATCTTCGATCCCTTCCAGTTCTGTCCACTACTCCGCGATGTCGATCGTCTCACGCCTGGCGACAAGGGTATTGGACGAACGTGCGATACCTTGGTCGATATCATTCCGGTATTGTAAACCGCACCATTTGACGGTCGATCACGCGGTGGATCGGGTCCGCCAATTCGAACAGCACGCGGTGCGGACCCGGAGCAAGGCCCACGAGGACAACCGTTTCGCCGGATGCGTCGATAAAGTGCCAGGTCGCGTCGTCCACCGTGATGTGCACGTGTCCGACCTTCGGCGACACGTCCAGGGCTCCGGTGCCGAAGACCGGCAGCACACGCAGGTTTTCCGTCCTGTATTGGATGAAGACCTTTCCCGCTGCGAGAGGACCGGCGAGCGGCGGATCCACAATCAGCCTGGGAGGCGGTTCATCATCGAGGGCAAGCAAAGCCGACGGACCGCGAACATCGCGAGCCGTCGCGGCGTCGAGCGTCACCGACGGCACGTTGCCGGCGGGCCTGGCGTCCGTGTCGAAAGAGGCGTCCATGTTCGATTTCCTTGCGTTAGCTAAAGTGATCCAGCGCGCCGAAAGGCCGCTTACGTCCTGCATCTGCAGGCGCAGTGCCGACTTGATGCTGCGCCTCCGATGAACTACCGCGTATGCCGCTCGTCAGGAGGCCGGCAGTTTCCGTTCGAGAAAGCTGCGGATCAACGGAACCATTTCATCGGCCTTGTCCTCGAGTGCGAAGTGGCCGCTGTCGATCAGATGCAATTCGGCATCCGGCAGATCGCGCAGATACGGACCCGCGCCATCCGCCGGGAAGATGAAGTCGTTCTTTCCCCAGACGATCAGGGTCGGCGGCTTGCGCTCCCGGAAGAACGCCTGAAATTGCGGATAGAGCGGAACGTTCGACCCGTAGTCGTGGAACAAGTCGAGTTGAATATCCATGTTGCCCGGCCGGTCCAGCAAGGTCTGGTCGTGCAGTATATTGTCCGGATCGATCCGGCTGACGTCGCTCATTCCGTCGGTGTACTGGAATTTCGTCGTCTCCAGCTTCATCAGGACTTCCAGCGCTTTGCGGTGCGCCGGCGATCCGTCGGCCCAATAGGCCTTGATCGGATCCCAGAACGTCTTGAGCCCCTCCTCGTAGGCATTGCCGTTCTGGATGATCAGCGCGCTCACCCGTTCCGGATGCTTCAGCGCGAGCCGGTAGCCGACCGGGGCGCCATAGTCCATCACGTACATCGCGTAGCGCTTCACCTCGAGCTTGCCCAGCAGACCATCCATCAGGTCGGCAAAGCGGGCGAACGTATAGGCGAACGTCTTGTGATCGGGAGCTGCGCTCTGGCCGAAGCCTGGATAGTCCGGCGCAATCACATGATAGCGGGACGCCAGCTGAGGGATCAGGTTGCGGAACATGTGTGACGACGTCGGGAATCCGTGAAGGAGCAAGATGACCGGAGCATCCGCAGGCCCGGCTTCTCGATAGAAGATATCGATGTCGTCGATCTTTACTGTCCGATAGTGAGTAACCGGAATGGGGCTCGCGTCCATGGCCTGCGCCGCTCCGGACACCATCGCCGGGATCGGCGAGAGCGCAGCTACGGACGCGGCAAGAGCCGCGATCTTGATATATCGTGTCAGTCTGATCATGTCTGCTTCTCCGGGATGTTGCGCTTGTGCGACCGCCGACAGGCAGCGCGATCGTCGCGCCATCTGCATTTGCCAGCCGATGCCGGAGAGACTAGCCGCGAGGATCGATCTGCTCTTGCCTGCGACTCTTTCCGATTGTCTGTTCTTACCGTCCGCGCGAAGGCGACGAGTTCAGAAGATGCCGGCATCGCTTGAGGTGAGCACGACGCGTCCGAAATGGATCTCGCCACGCTGACGAATTGAATGAGACGATCTGGACAGCTCAGCATCATTCCGAAAACGCTTTCGGAGCCCTAGAGGCAACCGAGTCTCAAGGCGCAAGTCGCGTGAAGACGAAGTCGTGTTCTTTGACCCCCGCGGCGTGGCAGCCAAAGCAGGTTTGATGTTGAGCCTCGTCGACCGGCCGGCCATCGATGAAGCGACCGAAGGCCTAGCCACCGGTCGAGCGGTATCGTTTCGAGTCCTTGAGCATGACCTGGACCGTCGTGGCGGGCCCGGGTACGAACGCAGGTTCGAACTCCGTCGACTGGACGTGCTTCCACGCCAGCTTGACCAGGATCGCCCCGTCCGGAAACGGCAGCGTTCCGGCCCGGTAGGCCTCAATCGCCGCCGCGTTACCGACAATGCCCCGGAGCTCGTCCAATCCGGTTTCGTGCGCCACCCCGACCAACTCCCAATGGCGGTAGTCCGGCGGAATTCCAACGCCGAAGATCGGCGACAGCACAAGCTCCCCGGGCGCCGCGCTGGATCGCAGGAAGACGGCGCCCGCGGTCGCCGCAATCAAAATGACGAGCCTTGCCGCCCTGTTCATCGCATGTCCCATCGTCGTACCGCCGAACTGCCAATGACCTTATGAATGCGAGGGGCTCCGCATCGACGCGATCCTTGTGCATCGTGCAGAGCCCGTGCGGAGCTTCTTCGACAACGTGCCGTCGGGCGCCGGCGCATGAGCCGCTAGCCTTGAATGAACGAGAGCAGCTCGGCGTTGACGCGGTCCTTGAGGGTCGTGCACATGCCATGCGGTGCGCCCTCGTAGACGACGAGTTTCGCGTCCTTGATGATCTTGGACGACAGCAGCGCCGAGGCGCCGATCGGAACGATCTGGTCGTCGTCCCCGTGCAGGACGAGCGTGGGGACGTCGAACCGCTTGAGGTCCTCCGTCAGGTCTGTTTCCGAGAACGCCTTGATGCAGAAATAGGACGCCGGAAAGCCGGCCATCATGCCCTGCAGCCAGAAGGACTCCCGGACTCCCTCCGAGATCTTCGCTCCAGATCGGTTGTAGCCGTAGAACGGCAGGCTCAATTCCTTGAAGAACTTCGATCGGTCGGCGGCCACGTTTGCGCGGAGCTCGTCGAACACCGCGATCGGCAGTCCGCCGGGGTTCGCTTCGGTCTTGAGCATCAGCGGCGGAATCGCGCCGATCAGAATGGCCTTCGCCACCCGGCCCGTCCCGTGCCGGCCGATATATCGGGTCACTTCGCCGCCACCGGTCGAATGCCCAACATGGATCGCGTGCTTCAGATCCAGCTTCTCGACGAGCGTCGCCAGATCGTCGGCATAGGTGTTGAGATCGTTGCCCTGCCAAGGCTGGCTCGAACGGCCATGCCCACGCCGATCGAGAGCAATGCAACGATAGCCACGCGAGGCGAGGAAGAACATCTGGTCCTCGAAGGCGTCCGCGCTCAGCGGCCAGCCGTGACTGAACACGATCGGCCGCCCCGAACCCCAATCGTTATAGTAGATCGTCGTACCGTCCTTCGTCGTGATTGTGCTCATGTCCGCTCCTGTCGAGTTTTGTCGGGATCCTCGGCGAAAAGCCGCCGGGACCCGAGTTGCCTTACAACTGACGCATCATTGAGCGAACAAACGACAGCTTCTTTCCGTATTCTCTGCTCCTTGTGACGAAAGCATTGCTTTGCGCCGACGCACTTACCTTTCCTGCGCGCGCTTCCAGGCGGCGGGGCTCGTCTTGACCATGCGTGAAAATACGCGCGTGAAATGGCTTTGATCGGCGAAGCCGGCATTGAGCGCGATTTCGCTGAGCGGCTGATCGCTGTTCAGCATCAATTCCTTCGATCGCTCGACCCGTTGAGATAGCAGCCATTGATGTGGCGGACAGCCCACCGTCCGTCGAAATGCCTGACTGAAGTGACTGCATGACAGGCGGCACGCCTGCGCGAGATTCGGCAACGTCACATTGCCATTCAAGTCTGCCAGCAGCATCTCCTTTGCCCGACGCTCCTGCCATGGAGAAAGGCCGCCTCGGGCGATTTGCGGGCGCGCGTCAGACGATCCGTATGTTTTGAGCAAATGCGCCGTCAGCGCTCTCCAGGCGTGGTCAAGAAAGATCTTGCTCGCCTGTTCGGGACGCATCAGAGCGGGCAGAAGCGCCATCGCAACGTTCGTCACGACGGAGTCCAATCTTGTCTCCACGATGGGACAATGAAGTGTCCCCGCGCCCGGCGAGCCCTGCCCCTCGGCGACCTCGTCGAGAGCCGATTGAGGTAGGTAGAAATTGGCAACCTGGAATGAGCTCTGAATATCTGCCTGCCAAGTGTGTCGCATGTCGCTGATGTGAATTGTGCCTGCCGCGAGCGGAGGACTGGCGCAATGCCTCTCGTCGCTCCACACGTCGTATGAGGCGAGTTCATCCAGGTGTACGCAGACCGCATAGCCGGCTTTCCTGGCTTGCGATTCCGTGGAGCCATGTCCGGCCAGGCGTCTTGAAATGTGTGAGATCACCACCTCGTCTTCGCCCGCCGGAACGACCAGTTGTCTGAAGAGATCAACGCGGTCCAAGGACGTCTGGGCTATCACAGCGCCTCCACGATTCGGAGGCGTGCGGCGCGTCTTGACCGATCCAAACGCGTGCGCCGGCCAACCTGGGCTTGCGGCGGCGGTCTGATCGAGGACGCTCATATCAGGCTCCCCGAATCGGTGGGGACGGCGATCTCGATGCGCGCGCGGGCCGGCTTGATGCAGCGATGCCAGCACGGTCGCTGCGACGGCAGCCGCCAGCTTGAATACTGGCGAGCGCACCCCGTCTGGGGATCCTTCAACCCTTGCATATGTGGACACTCTCGTGTTGGTCGCTCTGCACTTGCAAGGTACAATTCCTGAGCAAGTCCGGGGGTTAGAACATCCGAGAGGCGTGTTAGAATGCTCAAAGACGGGTGTTAGATTGTGTGAGAGGTCTCCTTCGGGACGGTAGACCGCCCGGGTTCCCCGTCAAGGCGCAGCGCGCCTGGCGCAATCAACGAGCAATTTCCTGGCGTTGATGAAATCAGGGCACCCGAAGCCTTCGGTGCGGCTTTCCAGGACGTCCTCCAACAGTTCCACGGACGCCTCGAACCTTCCCTGCGAGCGCCACAGGCTGGCCAAGCTCGTCGCCGTTCGCAGTTCCCACGCACGGGCTCCGCATGCCTTCGCGGCTTCGAGGGATTGAATGAAAAGCTCCTCCGCCCTGGGCATGTCCTTCATCGTTTCGGCCAAGAACACGTGACCTTTGATGCGAAGAAGCTCGGCGGCATTGAACATGTCTCCATTTCGCGCCACCGTAGCAAGTGCGTCGTCCGCCGCGTCAAGCGCTTCTCTCGCTTGACCCGCCATCAGCAATCCCTCCGCCAACGCACTCTTGAAGGCTGTGGTCATCAGTTCATAACGATGCGCGCGCGTCTCGATGAGGGCGTATCTCAGCATCGGCAGCCCCGCCTGGTGGTCACCTCGCATGACAGCGAGATAGCCTCGCACGCCAATTCCCGCCGCCTCATAGGCGACTATTGCGCGATTGCGCGCGTGATCGATCAGTCGCTCGATGCTCTGCTCCGCATTTTCCCAATCTCCGTTCCAAAGATAGACTGAAACAGCCCAGATAAGCGCGATGCAGAGCGTAAGCGGATGATTCAGCTTCCCGGCCTCGATCGAGACCTGCCGAGCCAATTCGGTCGCCCGGTCGGCGTATCCAAGAAGCCAGAGCGTGCGCGCCAGGCAGATTCCAGCGCGGTTGCGATAGTCGAGACCAAGACGGAATGAATCGACATGCTTTGATTCGGGTACGTGCCTGACAGCCGATTCCAGATACCCACGCGCCTTCTCGAGATCCTCCATGAGATGATGCGAGACACCCAGAAGGGAGCTTGCAGCCGCCAGCGCCCCCTGGTCATTCATCTTCAGTGCAACTGCCTCACTGCGTTCGGCATATTTGAGAGCCTCGCGAAAATTTCCGGTTCTGTAGTGAAACAGATGCAGGCGGCCGATCAATTGCAGTTGACTTGGCAAATCCCCCAAGTCCCCGGCCACTTCAAGTCCCCTTTCGAGTGATGTCCTGGCCTGCTGATTATTGCCTTGAGAAAACATGAGCGAGAGGCCAAGCGCCGCCTGCAAGGTCACCTCTCCACACGTCCCCCGGCTCGACTCATCCAGATTGACCATCGCCAGCTCCGTCCAGCGGCGACATTCCGTGACCAACGACGACTCGAGCAGCAGTGGAGCGGCCGCAGCGGTCAGTGCAATAGCGATCGACTTTTCGGTCTGAAGAAAGCTCCACTCCAATGCCGCACGTATGTTGCCGAGGTGAGGGTCGTAATCGGAGGCCCCGTCACGACCTGCCTCGGTCAGCCGAAGATTCTCGTGCTGTTCGGCCCACCTCAGATAAAACATGGCATGTCGCTGGAAGACGCCGTTGTCGTCGTCACGATCGATGAGCTTCGACAAGGCGTATGCGCGCGTGGTGTCGAGCAGACGATAGCGCGCCTCCGATGTCCCTGAAGCGACCGCTATCAGCGACTTGTCGACGAGGCTTGCGACGGCCTCGAACGCGAGCTCCTCGCTGAGATCATCCGGCCCGACCACGGCAACGACGGCTCGCATCGAGAAAAAACCAACGAAGACAGCTGACCGCCGAAGCACAAGCGATTCGTTGTCGGAGAGCAGACCGTAACTCCAATCCAGCGCAGCTGTCAGCGTCTGGTGACGCTGCAAAGCCGTGCGCCGCCCCTGGCCCAGCAGCCTGAACCGGTCATCGAGCAGAGCAGCCGTTCCTTTGACCCCGAAGGCGATCACCCGGCTTGCAGCGATTTCAATCGCCAGTGCTATTCCATCCAATCGCCGGCAGATGTCCCCGACGATCGGCGCATCGGCATCGTTCAATTCAAATGATGACCCATTCGCGAGAACGCGATCCAGGAACAATTGCGCCGCCGGAAACGCAAGCACGTCCGAGACTGTCTGCACATCGAGGGGCGGATTCTCCAATGACGGCAGTTGGAAGACATATTCTCCCTCCACCCGTAGCGCCTCACGACTCGTCGCGAGAATTCGCACCTTCGGTGCGTGCTGAAAAATATGCTCGGCGAGTGCCGCCGCAGAGGTGACGACGTGCTCGCAACTATCGAGGATCAGCAACATGCTCTTGTCGCGGATAAAGCTGATGATGGCCGGCGTCGGATCATCGGATTGAACCATGAGACCGAGCGTCGACGCCACGGCCGTCGGCACGAGCATGGGATCGTTCAGGGGCCCCAAGTCGAAGAAGGCCACGGCGCCGGCAACCTGCGGATTCGTGTGATGCGCAACAGCTATGGCCACCGTCGTCTTGCCGATCCCGCCTGGTCCAACGATGGTGACGAAGCGATCCTTGAGGAGCATCCCGCAGACTTTTTCGACCACCTCGTCGCGACCGATCATCCGGCTGAGACGCGGTGGCAGGCCATAGTTCGACTCGACAGCCCGACTGCGATCGTCTGCCTCTGCGCTCATCCGATATGATACAGGACAGACGAAACTGTACCCTTTGCCCGGCACCGTGGCGACAAATCTGGCGCCGGCTTCTCCGTCGCCCAGGACCTTGCGCAACACGCCGATGTGGAATCGCAGGCTGCCGGCATCGACGTTCACGTCCGGCCAGACCCGCGCCATCAGATCATGTTTGTCGACGACGCTGCCCGCCTGCTGCAGGAGCACAAGAAGAATATCCAGCGCGCGCGGCGGCAGGTGGACCGGTGTCGCACCTTTTCTCAGAGACCGCTCACTCACCCGGAGTATGAACGAGCCGAACGACACTTCATCCTCCTGCGACAACGTATCCTGAGGAATCATCCGGCATGTCCCGCTAAGGCGCCAACGGCCAATTCTTGAGATGTCTGCTTGTCAAAATCAAAGACACAAACGATCACAGGTCCAGCTTACGCGATCGACCTGCGACACTTTGCAACCGATCGCTCGCTTGTTGCCCCGAAAGGGACAAGCCGCCCTTGCTGCGCGTTGCGCAGGCATTTTTGCATCGTTTGCGTCTGCGAGTGAGCGAAACGTACAAAGCCGAGGAGGTTCATTCAAGTACCCGCCATCGAATTCGCCCCATATGTCCGGACGAACCCTGCGGATCATCGGAGGCGAAGATGAGCCAAGTGTCACAATTGACAAGACGGCGCTTTTGTTTGTGTTGCGTGGCATCGGCTACTTTCGCATCCGGTGGAGGGTGGCTGACGCCTCGGGCCGCGTATGCCGAAGCGAGGAACATCGTGGACATGATCCGTGCGGACGCGGCCACGGCATCCATCAAGGTCCACAAATTGCGCGGCGGCGTCAGCGTCCTCGAGGGCTCCGGCGGCAGTGTCGGCGTGCTCAGTGGACCGGACGGCAAGGTCATGATCGACGCCGGAATCACAGCGTCGAAGCCCCGAATGCTGGAAGCGCTGGCCAGTCTTGGAAGCGAGCCCGTGCGGCATCTCATCAACACGCATTGGCATTTCGACCACGCCGATGGCAACGAGTGGGTTCAGGCCCAGGGCGCGGCCATTACGGCTCACGAGAACACACGAAAACATTTGAAGACGATGCAGCGCGTCGAGGACTGGAACTTCGATTTCCCGGCCCTGGCGCCGAGCGCCATTCCCACGGACGTGTTTTCCGAACGGAAGCGGCTGACGGTGAACCGATCCACGATCGAACTTCAGTATTATGGGCCTGCTCACACCGACAGCGACATCTCGGTCCACTTCGTGGAAGCCGATATTCTGCATGTCGCGGATACCTTCTGGAATGGGATCTACCCGTTCATCGACTACTCGACCGGCGGCAGCATCGACGGCATGATCCGCGCAGCGGAGGCGAATCTGGCGAAGGCCGGTGACAAGACGATCGTGATCGCGGGACACGGCGTCCCGATCAGCAATCGCGCCGAGCTGCAGGACTATCGCGACATGCTGGTCGCCATCCGCGACAACGTCGCGCGGCTCAAGAAGCAGGAGAAGACGCTCGATGCGGTGGTCGCTGCCAGGCCGACGGCGGCCTTCGACGGCAAATGGGGTCAGTTCGTCATCACGCCGGCGCTGTTCACCAAGCTGGTCTATGAGGGCGTCTAGCTCGACAGGCCGAAGCGGCGACCCGTCACAGGGAGCACTGACATGAGCGACCCACAGAGGCAAACGGTTCTTGACGCCGGAACCACGACGGCGAATGCCCGTCTTGGCGTGGGATCCTGGACCATCATCGTGATCCTGGTCGCGCTGCTGGGAGCCTCAGGCTTCGTCGCCTATCTCGGCTGGACACTTGGAAGCGGCGCGGACGTGACGACCGCAGGCTATGTCGCGATGGCCCTGGGCGTGGTCGCTTCACTGGCCGTCGGAGTCGGGCTCATGGGCCTGGTGTTCTACAGCAGCCGCCGCGGCTACGACGAGCCTGCGGTGTTCATCACGACGGAGCAAGATTCCGAATGCTCTGTCGAGACGGACGGCGACAACAAATGATCCGCAACTTCCGGGATCACTCCGCAAACGAGCGCACGTTCCTGGCCTGGATACGGACCGCCATCGCCGTGATGGCATTCGGATTTGTCATCGAAAGATTCGATCTGATGCTGGAGGCCGCCGGCTTTGCCGCGGGCGCCGCGACACCGCGTGCGGCGGAGCGCGAATTCGCCAACATCGCGGGAACCTCGGCGATCGCCGTCGGGACGCTCCTGTTCGTCCTCGCGACCGTTCGCTTCCTGCGCAACGCGACCATGATCGACAGCGACGAGGAGCGAAAGATCCCGGGCTCGCGCATGGACATCGTGCTGGGCGGGCTGCTCAGTGTGATGGGAATTGCGCTGCTGGTGTACTTGTCCCACGTCTGACGCAGCCAGGTCAGCCGCGATCGACACCGAGGCGGTGTTCACTGCGCCGGCGCCGTTGGGACTGCTACTTCTCCGACGCGACCTCGGCTGCAATGCCCTGGAGCAGCTTCGACATCGCCTCGACTGCGGCCTTGGCGTCCGGGCCTGCGGCGTGCCTGGCGGCGATCCAGGCCGGATCATTGTACGACAGCCACGTGATGCCGTCCGCATCCTGCCAGACCAGCGCCTTCAGCGGCAGGTCGATGCCCGCGGTCTGCGCCGCCTGCATCACCGGTGTGCCGCCCTTGGCATTGCCGAAGATCAGCAGGTCGGTCGGGCGCAGCGACAGATCGACCGCCGCGGCGCCGGCCGCATGATCGACCCGCGCGAAGATGGTCAGGCCTCGCCGGGACACCGCGGCCTCGAGCCGCCTCATGGTCTCCGTCGGCTCGTAGTGGCTCTTCTGACTGATCAATCCTTCGGCGGCCATGGCGTCTGCTCCTGAGAGGCGGGCTGATAAGAGAACAAGTGTTGCTGCGAGCAAATGAGGCCGCGAACGGCGCAATTGCGGGTATGTCGCGTTCGGCATGGAAAACCTATTTGCTGCTCCTACTGAATTCCGGTTCCGGGATGAAGCCGTCCCGGTTGGGCATCCGGATTCCAGGCAGGGAGTGATTGTCGAGCTGGCCCTCCGGAGGCAGGATCCCGTTGAGGCTGAGGATGTAGGCGGCCACCGCGTAGGTGTCGTCGACGCTGAGCGATCCCGGCGCCTGATAGGGCATGGCCCTGTGGATGTAGTCGAACAGGGTCGTGGCGTAAGGCCAGAAGCTTCCCACCGTTTTCACGGGCGTGGCCGAGGCCAGTGTCCCCTGCCCGCCAGCCAGCCGATCCTTGATGCCGCCAACGCCATTGTCGCCGTGGCAGGACGCGCAGTTCTCCGCGAAAACGTCCTTGCCTCGGGCCACCGTGCCGCTACCTGGCGGCAGGCCCTTTCCATCAGGTCGGACGTCGATGTCCCACAGCGCGATCTCACCGGGGGTCGCGGGGCGGCCGAAGTCCGCCGCCACTGCGGAGGAGACCAGCGCTGATACCATCGCGCCCGACAGCAGCGCCATTCTACGACAGGACATTTTGCACCCTTCCCGCCTGGTCGATGCTCCAGGTCTGCTGGGCGTTGTAGTGAAACAGGGCGTTGGTCCCCATCGTGGCGATGAAGGAGTTGCGGTCGGGCTGCACATGGCCCTTGTCGTCGGTCGCGCGGCTGACGATCTTTGTCGGCCTGCCGTCCCAGATCCAATCCATCTGGAAGCGTGTCTGGGCTTTCGGCAGCGCCGGAAGGTTCAGTTGCGCGTCCTGCCAGCTGTTCGCGCCGTCGGTGCTGATCTCCACCCTGGCGATCCTGCCGTGGCCGCTCCAGGCCAGTCCCGAAATGCGATTGTATCCCGGCCGGATCTGCATGGTGCCCGAGGGCTGCGTGATGACCGAGTTGGTCTCCATCCGCAGCTGGAATTGCCTGGCCTTGCCGTTGGCGAGGAGCTGCGTGTAGCGGGCCGTCTCCCAGCGGGTCATCCATGGCTGGTCGCCGAATTTCAGGCGGCGCAGCCATTTGATGTTCAGATTGCCCTCCATGCCGGGCAGGATCAGCCGGATCGGAAAACCGTGCGCCGGTCTGATCGGCTCGCCGTTCTGCCCGTAGGCGATGATCGCCTCATCGACGATCTCCTGGGTGAGCGGAATGCTGCGAGCCACGGCGGCGGCGTCTCCGCCCTCGGCGAGCATCCAGGTGGCAGCCGTGTCCTTCTCCACCAGCCCCAGAATGAACTTCAGCGGCACGCCGGTCCATTCGCTGGTGCTGACCAGCCCATGCGTGTTCTGAACGGTGAGATCGCCGTCGGCCTTCTTCCAATTCTCCCAGCCATTGCCGGTGCATTCGAGAAAGGCCATGCGGGAGATGGCCGGCATCGCCTTCAGATCGTCGACGGAGAACACCAGTTGTTTGCGGACCATGCCGTGCACGAGCAGCCGGTGCCTGGACGGGTCGAGGTCGGGGGCGCCAGCGTGACTGCGCTCGTAGTGCAGGTCGGACGGCGTGATGGCGCCGACGAGCTTCTGCAGGGGAGCTTTCGAGTTGATGGCGTCGGCGGGATCGACGTTGCGGCGCCCTGGCCCCGCCTCGGGGATCCGCCCGATCTGCACGTATGTCGACCGTGCGCTGAGCGCGCCCAAATCAGCTCCCGGCTCGCGGGCCGGCACGTCCGCGAGCGTTTCTGCCGCCGCGCTCGCAGCGGCCGTGCTTGCAACGAGGCCCGTCGTCGCGGCCGCGAGGAATTTCCTTCGATTCCACCCGACGTCGCTTCCGTGTCGTTCCGACATGCCGTTGTCCTCCTCACTCCGGAGCGAGCCGGGATCCGCTGCATCTTGTCCCGGCGCGTTCCGCGTTTGCCTCGAACGGAAATCGCCTGAGGGAAAGATTCCGCTGCGGCGACCTCGAACTGCGTGCGGCACGATCAGACCTGAGCCGCGCCGCCGTCCACGAACAATTCGGCCCCGTTGACGAAGGAGCTGTTGTCGGACGCCAGGAACAGGACCGCCTCCGCAATCTCGCTCGGCCGCCCGACCCGTCCGACCGGCGCCACATCGCTGTGCCCCTTCAGGAACTCGGCCATCTGGTCGTCCGTCATGCCGAATTTGTCGTAGGCCGGCGTCGGTACCGTGCCGGGGCTCACGACATTGACGCGGATCTTTCGATCTCTCAGATCGACGCTCCAGCCGCGAGCGAACGACCTGATCGCGGCCTTGCTCGCGGCATAGACGCTGAATGCAGGAATGCCCTTGATGGCGGCGATCGACGCGTTCAGCACGATCGAGGACCCCTCGCCCATCAGCGGCAGCGCCTTCTGCACGGTGAACAGGGTCCCACGGACGTTGACGCCAAACGTCTTGTCGAAGTGGGCCTCCGTGATCGACCCGAGCGGAGCGAACTCGCCGAGACCGGCATTCGCGAACAGAACATCCAGCCGCCCCTTGGTTCGCTTGATCTCGTCGAACAGACGATCGAGATCCCCGGGGTTCGCGATGTCGCCTTGGATTCCCCGGGCGTTCGACCCGATCGCGGCGACGGCCGTCTCGAGTTCGGCCGGCCGTCTCCCCGAAATGAAGACGAACGCGCCTTCCGCCGCAAACAGCTTTGCGGTCGCCAATCCGATGCCGCTGGTTCCACCAGTGACGAGCGCAATTTTCCCTGACAATCGGTTCATGTGGTACCCTTGAGCGGTCGGCTTCCGTAGGCGGCTCCGACGATGCGCGGTGACGCTAAGGGAACATGTCCAAAGCCGATTGGACCTTTCTGCGATTTTTGTCTCGATCACCCGATGTCCGTGTCGTCCAACGAGGACAACGTCAAACGAGCAAGCATCTGGAAGCGCCTCTCCGACCTGGGACTTTGGGGAGGGTCGATCGTTCGACGCAGGAATTGATCCGAATCCGGCATGCTCATCACCAGGTTACAGTCCCTGCGCTAGATATTGGCTCCATGATCACGGCTCGCGATGACAACCGAACCAGGAAAGAGCCGTCGGATCAGCATGTAAAAAATAGGTGTGAAAATCAGACCGAACAGCGTGACACCGATCATGCCGAAGAAGACGGCAACTCCGACCGCTTGTCGCATTTCGGCACCCGAGCCACTCGAAATTACGAGCGGCAGGACGCCGAGAATGAAGGCAAACGAAGTCATCAGAATAGGCCGCAGCCGCAAACGGCACGCCTCGATCACCGCCTCCAGTCGATCGCCGCCCTCGCGCTCGATATCGCGAGCAAATTCGACGATAAGGATGGCATTTTTGGCGGCGAGTCCCACCAGCACGATGAAGCCGATTTGGGTCAGGATGTTGATGTCCTGTCCCATAACGCGTACCCCAACGGTCGCCGCCAGCAGGCACATCGGCACGATCAGCAGCACGGCGAAGGGCAGGCTCCAACTGCCATATTGCGCCGCCAGAACCAGAAATACGAACAGCACGCAGATCGGGAAGACAAAAAGCCCCGCGTTCCCGCTCGTCGCCTGCTGATACGACAAATCGGTCCATTCGAAGGAAAAGCCGCTCGGCAGCGTCTGAGTGGCGAGATTGCGCATGATGTTGATCGCGGTCGCGGAGCTGGTGCCGGGCATCGTGTCGCCTTGCACTTCCGACGCTGGATACAAATTATACCGAGAAACTCGCTCCGGTCCCGCCTTGTCGGTGAGATTCAACACACTGCCAAGTAGCACCATGTCGCCGGCCCTGTTGCGGGTCTGTAGCCGGGCGAGATCAGTCGTATCCTTGCGGAACGGCAGGTCGGCTTGGGCGGTGACACGATAGGTGCGGCCGAGAATGTTGAAGTCGTTGACATAGGCCGAACCGAAATAGGTCTCGATCGTATCGGTGACGTTCTGGATCGGCAGCCCTAGCATCTGCGCCTTCTGTCGGTCGATCTCGACGAACACTTGCGGCGTGTTGGCCGTGAAAGGCGAGAACACCGCGGTCAGTCCGGGCACCCGCCGAGCGGCGGTGACCAGTTCGTCGGTTGCCGCCGCCAGCATCTCGGGCCCACGGCCTTGCCGATCCTGGATGCGCATCGCAAAGCCGCCCCCGGTACCGATGCCCGGAACCGCGGGTGGTGGCACCACAATGATGAATGCACTTTCGATCACCGACAGCCGCTTGCGCAGCTCCGCGGTGATCTTGGCCGCCGTCAGCCCCTTCTTGAGCCTTGCTTCCGGTGCGTCGAACACCGGAAACAGAGCGGCGGCGTTGCTCGACTGCGTTCTGGTTGCGCCAGACAGCCCCGCTAACGCCGGCACCCGCACGACGCCCGGAGTGTCCAGCGCGATGGCCTCGATCTGGCGCACCACTTCGGTGGTGCGCGCAAGCGAGGCGGCGCCGGGCAGCTGCACCGAGACGATGACGTAGCCGCGGTCCTGCGCCGGAATAAATCCTTGCGGTGTGGTGTAGAGCAACCAACCGGCACCACCGATCAGCGCCATGTAGATGACGAGCATCGGCGCCGAATGCCGGATGACGAAAGCGGCCGCCAGGCCGTAGCCTTCGGACAACCGATCAAAGCCGCGATTAAACGCAGCCGCCGCCCCGCCCCAACCACGAGCAACAACATTCCAGCTTGCCGGCGAACGCTTGTCCTGATGCGGCTGCAGAATGATCGACGCCAGAGCCGGCGATAGCGTGAGCGAACAAAAGCACGAGATCGCGGTGGCAACCGCGATGGTGATGGCGAACTGCTGAAAAAACTGGCCGGAGATCCCGCCCAGAAAAGCCGTCGGTACGAACACCGCGCACAAGACTAGTGCTATCGAAACCAGTGCCCCGCCGACCTCCTCCATCGTGCAAAGCGCCGCGTCGCGCCGTCGCATCCCCGCCGCGAGATGCCGCTCGACATTTTCCACGACCACGATAGCGTCGTCGACCACAATGCCGACCGCGAGCACGAGTCCGAACAGCGTCAAGTTGTTGATGGAGAAGCCGAGCGCCGCCATCACCGAAAAAGTGCCGACGAGCGACACCGGAATCGCGATGATCGGGATGATCGCGGGTCGCCAGCCCTGCAGGAACACCAGCACGACGATGACCACCAAGATCATCGCCTCGTAAATGGTCTTGATTAGCTCGGATACCGACTGCGCGATGAACTCGGTCGGATTGTAGCCTATGTTGTAATCAAGCCCCTTGGGGAAGTCCGCCTTCAGCCGCTCCATTGTGCTGGAAATCGCCCTTGCGGTCGCTAGCGCATTGGAACCTGGACGCTGGGACACCAGCAGCGCCACGGCCTGTTTCCGCAGCAGAAAACCGTTGGTGGTGGAGGTAAGCGCGCCGAGTTCCACGCGGGCGACGTCACGTAATCTCACGGTGCGGCCATCGTCACCGGCTTTCAGCACGATGTCCTGGAATTCAGCAACATCCTTGAGCCGCCCAGTAAAGGTGAGGCTCGGCTGAAACGCGCGATCGGCAATCGGCGGCTCGGCGATCTGGCCGCCGGCGATCTGCAGGTTCTGCGCCCGGATGGCCCCCAACACATCGCTGGACGTCATTCCCAGGCTGGCGATTTTGTCCGGATCGAGCCACAGCCGCATGGAATAGTCGCGTGCAGCGAAAATCTGAATGTCCCCTATCCCATCGAGCCGCAGCAGCTGGTCGCGCACCTGGCGAAGCGCATAATTGGAGATATACAGCTGATCGTAAGTGTCGTCCGGTGACAGCATGAATACGACCATCAAGAGGTCGGGGCTGTTCTTGCGAGTCACGACTCCCGTACGCTGCACTTCCTCCGGCAACCGCGGCTGCGCGATGGCGACGCGGTTTTGCACCAGCACCTGGGCCTTATCGAGGTCGGTTCCGAGCTTGAAGGTTACCGTGACGGTCAATTGGCCGTTCGAGGTGGCCTGGCTGTAAAGATACAGCATGTCCTCGACGCCGTTGATCTCCTGCTCAATCGGCGTTGCCACCGTGTCCGAGACGGTCTGCGCCGATGCGCCGGGATACTGCGCTGTGACCACGACGGTCGGCGGTGCCACCTGCGGATATTCTGCGACTGGCAAGGTCTGATAAGCGATCACCCCGACGATCAGCAGCACGATCGACAAGACCATGGCCAGGATCGGCTGGTTGATGGACAGGCGCCCTAAGTTCATGGCTTGGCGTCGCCCACCTTGGCCGCATGCGGCGCCACCTTGGCGCCCACGCGGGCACGTTGAAGCCCGTCGATGATGACCCTGTCCTCAGGCCTCAGGCCTTGCTTGATAATGCGCAGCCCGTCATCGAGCGCGCCGAGCGTCACCGGCTTAGCCTCGACGAGGTCATCATCCTTGACCACATAAACGATCTTGCGCGACTGATCGGTGGCGATGGCGGCGTCAGGCAACAACAGTGCCTCATAGGGCGCGCTGCCGATGACACGGACCCGCGCGAATTGACCGGGCAGGATCGACAGATCGTCGTTGTCAACCAGAGCACGTCCGCGGAGTGTACCGGTGCCGACGTCCAGACGGTTGTCCAGAAAGTCCACCTTGCCCGCGCGGGACGGTTTAGTTTCGCCCGCCATGATGATCTGTACAGGATTGGGCGTATCGCGAGAGCTTGGTCGCTTGCCTTCGAACCAAAGCCTGCTGTTCCGCTGATAGATCGACTCATCCATGTCGAAATAGACGTGGATTGGATTCATCGATACGATCGAGGTGAGCAAGGTCGCACCGCTTTCGGACCCTTGCACCAGATTTCCGACGGTCACCAGATGACGGCTGATCCGCCCGGCAATCGGAGCCGTGACCTTGGTGAATTCGACGTCCAGTTCAGCGCGTTTCAGCGCGCCTTCCGCCTGCAATGTCGCCGCCTCGGCCGCAGCCAACGACTGCTTGCGCTGATCAACGATGTTTTCCGAGATGGCCTGGGTCCGGATCAAGGTCGTAGCGCGCTCGAGCTCGCGTTGCGCGAGTTCCACCTTCGCCTTGGCGTCGGCCAATTGACCTTGCGCCTGCTCGGCTGCGGCCTGATACTGGCGCGGATCGATTTCGTAGAGCAGGTCGCCGACGTTAACGATAGCGCCGTCCTTGAATGCCACTTTGGTCACAAAACCGGTCACGCGGGCGCGGATCTGCACCTGTTCCACTGCGTCGAAGCGGCCTGTAAATTCGTCCCAATCCGTGACCATCCGTTTCGTCGGCTGAGCCACCGTCACCGGCGGGGGCGGAGGTGCCGCCGCCTGCTCAGGCGGTTTGTCGCAGCTAGCAAGCAACACGACGGAGGAGGCGACGACAAAGAATAAGGTGCCCCTGAGCAATGGACAAAGACCGTTGCTACTCGCGCTAATCACTTTCCCCGGTGAACCGCCCAACAGCTGCCCCTCCACGTCGTCATTGCGAGCATATCGCTACAATCAGCTCCACGGTAGCCCTTTCAATACCGCGACAGCGCTCCTGAAGTCGGGAACTCGCTTCGCGAGCTCGATCCAGCAAGGCCGTCGTCCAGAGATCGTTTCATTCGCTTGACGGTTTAGCTGCGTGTACCCGCAGACCAGGACCCGCAGCAGAAGTCGCTGCGGGTCGCACCGAAATATATTGTATTCCGCCTCGATTATCGGTCGGCAGACTCGATGAACGCGGCGACCTCCCGCGGATGAGACAGCATCACTGCATGGCTGCTGCTTATCTCTTCCACGCGCGCACCGCTTCGCTTGGCCATCTTTCTTTGCGAGCTCGGGGTTATCATGCGGTCGTTCGACGGGATCAGGAAGACGCTTGGCTTCGCCTTCCAGCCCACCTTCGTGACCTTCGCTTCAACGGCCTGCAGGCCCCAGGGCACTTGCGCGACCGCCATGAACTCGGTGAGCGCCACGGGGGAATCTGCTGCAAAGGACGTCGGAAACTTCGCGGGATCGACCAGGAGATAGCCGTTCTCCGGAGGCAGCAGGGGCGCCTTCGCCTCGCCGGGCTCTGCTGGCCATGCATTGAGCGATGCGGCAGATTCGCCAGTGTCCGGCGCAAAAGCTGCGAGGTACGCCAAGCTTTTGACCTTCGGATTCTCGCCAGCCTGCGTGATCACCATGCCGCCATAGGAGTGTCCCACCAGCACGACAGGATATTTGGCTGTTGCGATCACAGCTTCTGTCGCGGCGACGTCGCCTTCGAGGGTGATAGTCGGATTCTGGACCACCAGCACTTCGTAGCCGTCCTTCTTGAGAATATCGTATACCGCTTGCCAGCCGGAGCCGTCGACGAACGCTCCGTGGACGAGGACGACGGATGTCGTTTTCTGCTGCTGAGCTCCCGAGGAGGTCGACGTCATAGCAAGCGCAGAGAGCGCCAGCAAAGGTGCCAGGTACTTCATCTTAATTCCTTTCGTGTTGTGGCCGGCATGACCAGTCAGCCAGCCTCGGCTTCGTGCGAACGTCTTGCATCAGTGGCGGTCGTTAGTTCGGTCGAGAAAGTCGTTGATCAACGGCGCCATCACGTCGAGTTGGTCCTCGAGTGCGAAGTGGCCGGAGTCGAGGATGTGCAACTCTGCTTCTGGCAAATCGCGCAGATACGCGTGCACGCCTACCTCAGCGAAGACCTTGTCGTTCTTGCCCCAGACGATCAGAGCGGGCGGCTTACGTTCGTGGAAAAACGCCTGGAAGGCCGGGTAAAGCGGGACGTTGGTCGCGTGGTCGTACAGCAGGTCGAGCTGAATATCCTTGTTGCCTGGACGATCCAGCAGTGCCTGGTCGTGGACCCAGTTGTCGGGACTGATGCGCGTCAGATCGCGCACGCCATCGGTGTACAGAAACTTCGTCGACTGGAGCGAGACGAGAAATGAAAGCGCATTTCTTCGCTCGTCCGTTGCTTCTTTCCAATACGCCTTGATCGGCTCCCAGGCCTCTCCCAATCCCTCCTCGTAGGCATTTCCGTTCTGGATGATGAGGCCAGTTACTCGCTCCGGATGCTTGAGGGCGAGGCGATAGCCGACCGGGGCGCCGTAATCCATGACGTACATGGCGTAGTGTCTTGCGCCGAGTTTATCGAGCAACACGTCGATCATCTCGGCATAGTTCGCGAACGAATAGGAAAACCGGTTGCGTTCGGGCATGTCGCTCTGCCCGAAGCCGTGATAATCCGGCGCAATGACATGATAGGTGTGAGCCAGCTTCGGGATCAAATTGCGGAACATATGGGATGACGTTGGAAAGCCGTGCAGAAGGAGAACGACAGGACCGTCGCTTGGCCCAGCTTCCCGGTAGAACATGTTTACGCCATTGATCGCGGCCGCGCGGTAATGAACCGTCGAAGCGCCCGCGCCGCAGGCCACAGTTGGCAGATTACAGTCATGAGCGGGCACCCCCGCGGGCTCTCCGAACGATGGAGATGCGCCTGCAATCGTCAGGGCAATGACAGTCGCGAAAGAAAGACGCATGGCAGCTCCTTCGGCCGTACAACCGATTCATTCCGCAATAGTCAGATACGATCGGCATCACTTGGCGAATCTGTTGATCCGTTGATTGCGCAATCCGCAAAAGAAGCGAGATTGGTTGCGTGATATCTCCGGCCGGCAGTCGCCGAGTTGTCGCAACTCATGCTCGGCAAGCGACGTCGCCAATATCTGCTAAAAGAGATCATCGTACGTCCACGACTTCCGCGACGATTGCCGTACGTTCGGCCAGAGTGGGAACCTTGGCCAAGTAGGCCTGATAATGCTGCGACGCGCGATGCGCTTCGACTGCGGCGCCATCTCGATAGAGCTCGTCAAGGACGTAACGATGATCGTCCACACTGTCGCGCCAGATGTCCCAACGAAGATTGCCGGGCTCTGCCCTGCAATGTGGCGCCATACTAACAAGCAATTCTCTAAGCTCGAGGCTCCTGCCGGGGTGGGCGACCAGAATGGCAGTAATCTTTGACGGCATTGTTCAACCGACTTTCTTTGTGACTGCGACCCGCCGAGGCGGGCAGGTTAAGCTTGGCTGCTTCTGAGCGCCGCCAGCAGCTCCTTCGCCAGGGGCCCGGCCGATGCGGGATTTTGCCCGGTGATCAGGCGTTCATCGACGACGACGTGCGGCTGCCAGTTTGCTGCGGACGTATATTCAGCGCCCTCGGCCCTCAAAGCATCTTCAAGCTCGTACGGAACATCTTCACGTGCGTAATCGTACTCTTCCTTCTTCGAGAACGATGTCAGCTTCCTACCTTGCACGAACGGCTTGCCGTCCCCAAGGTCGACTCCGAGAAGCGCGCACGGACCGTGGCAAACGGCGGTCACAAGTTTTCCTGTGCTCCACGCTCGCACGACTGCATCTTGAACGATATGGTTTCGCTGGATATCGACCATCGGTCCAAGACCGCCTGGTACGAGGATGGCATCAAAGTCCGCGGCGTCCACCTCGGCGAGCTTCCGGCTACGATTGAGGCGACGAAAAGCCTTGCTTTCTAGGAAGGCCTTTTGTGCAGGATCTTTCTCGTCGTAGGCATCGTAGGGCGTCCATCCGCCTCTCAAGGAAGCGAACTCAACCGCAATGCCTGCCCCATCAAGAACGTCGAACGGATGCGCAACCTCCGCGAAGAAGAAGCCCGTTTTACGATTTTGTGGGCCGATCACTGCTGCGTTGCTGACGATAAACAGGACGTGCTGGGTCATGATTGGCTTTCTGGAGGGCTCCATGAGGAACGCGGCCCAACAACACTATCGCCGGGGCCCCAGAAGCGTATTGGCGAATCCTGCGGGATTATGTGAAATCCCTGCGCTCATTTGGACCGGACCCCAGTGGCATTTGCCTCGATCTTGCCAGAGCATAATTCGGTCCAATTGGACCGCATGTGATGCCCGAAAACTGCCGAGCGCCGTCCCCTGCGGCGTTCGGCGTTCATTCGACATTGATGGAGATCCTGATGCGGACTTTGTATCGCGGCGCGCAAAGCTATGTAACAGCCATCCGGTTTGTGATGGCGGGCTACTATCTCGCACTCTCCGCTGGACTGCTCGCGCTCGCCTTATGGCTTGCCTGGCCGTTCGATGGCGGCTGGCTTTGGACTCTTCTGGTCGTTGTTATTGGCAGTTGGGGCGTCGCCGCCGGGTTCAAGGGCGCCGAACTGCTGCTGAGCACACGGCCAACCGGCCCGCAACCGCCGCTCCGACCTTATTCGATCGAGACCCGTAAAGAGCAGGACCAGCGGCGTGAGCAGAGGGCTCGGCTCGGACGTTAGCGCGAGCGCTCCTGCATCCTCAGCCATGATTCATGGTCGAAGAAGCTAGGATCGCCTCCGCCACCCCGGAGATAGTAAGACCACGCGTCGGCGCGCTCCTTATCGGCACGCTGTTCGGCCGAGAGGCCATCGACTCGCTCGCCGCATGGGTTCCAGATTTGGTGCTGAGGTTCATGGGACATCGGGCAGACTCCTGATCAAAGGATATCAGCTCGAGGAAGTGCAAGAATGCAAATGTCTCGCAGTGGGCGTGCCAGCCCAGGCCGCGGCTGCACGGTAATACGGATGACACCCAGGGTGCGATCGACAATGCGTACAGACACACTTTGCGCGGTGAAGAGAGGGCCCGCCTAGCCCGAAGCGAGTCCGCTGCGGGACCCAGTCAGCCGAAAAAGATCGAGCCTCCATCAAGAAGCAGGCACGTGTAAGCACGTCTAGAAGGAATCATAACAGAAATGCCGCTGCCTGATTCCCATGACACCAGGATGTCAAAGATCGCCATCTCCGCAGCCCCTTTTTTGGGTCAAATTGACCCAAGTTAGATGTCAACAGTTCTTCTTTGTCATCCACCTGAAATAACATGTCACTATCCGATGAGACATGGACAGTGGAGTGAGCCATGGCCAAGTCGGACGACCAAATTCCGGTTCTCGACATCAAACCGCTGACGACCCCGAAGCTGGTCGAGCGCCGGACGGGCGTTGTTCGTGAGCGACTTGCAGTCAGCCTCACAGCGCTGGTCGCGCTGTGCATCCTCGGCCAAATTGCCGCCGTGCTCGTTTCACCCGCGAATGCTCCCCTTATCCGGGAAGCGATTCCGATGAGAGAATTGCTTGTGATTTATGGCACCGTGATTGGATTCTATTTCGGATCCAAACAACGGTGAGATCAAACGAAGACGAGCTGCTTTAGGCGACCATCCTTGCCCTCGACAAGGATGGTACTGCCGCGATCGATTTCCTCCGTAAGAAACTTCTCGTGGCTAATTGCCTGGCGAACGACCTCCGCGAGCGTCAAGCCGCGCTTGGCTGCTATCCACTCAAGAGCGAGACGAGCGTCTGGCGCAAGACGGAGCGTGACCTTTTCGGGAACCTTTAGATCGTCGGCACCGGGCTCGGGGGAGTGGGTTTCGGTTGAAGACATTAAGCGCCCTCTCCGACGCAATGTGGATGTCAAATCGAGGTCTGTGGGGCCACCCATAGATGCCTCGTGAGGTCGCGTCAACAGTCCTTTGCCCGTGCAACTACGTTTCTGGCTCGTGCGCTATTTGGAACACGGCAAGCCAATATTACCTCTCCCGGCTAACGACGAGAGACCTTCAATAACCGGTCAGCCAAAAATGAACGTATAATTAAGCTCTATGAATCAATAGGTTAGCATACTAAATGCATGAATTCTCAATGAAAATACTTGCAAAATGGCCGAAATGGACCTATATTGGCGGGCATGAGCAAGCTCGACGAACTCAAGCGCCACCTGAAGCCTGGTCAGGCCTACCGGCGCGCCGATCTGGCGCGTTGGTCGTCGTCTATTGACCGGCATCTGAAGGAATTGGTGGAGAGCGGGACGCTCAGGAAGCTTTCCGGCGGGCTCTATGTCTATCCAAAGGAAACTGCGTTCGGTCCGGCCCCTCCCTCCGACAAGGAAGTCGTAGCCGCCTTTCTCAAAGACAAGACGTTCCTGTTGGCATCACCCAACGCCTACAATAGTCTCGGCGTGGGGACGACGCAGCTCTACGATAAGACGGTCGTCTATAATCACAAGCGCCACGGCGAGTTTCAGCTGGGCAATCGCAAGTATGCATTTCGGGTGAAGCCGCGCTTTCCCAAGTCTCTGACGCGGGAATTTCTCCTGGTCGATCTGGTCAACAATGTCGATCAGCTGGCCGAAGCGAAGGACGAAGTTCTCAAACGTGTAGCGGAGCACGCCGCCAAAACCGATCCGAAGCTGCTTCGCCGCGCAGTCCGCGAGTATGGGAATGAACGGGCCAAGAAGTTCTTCGACCGTGCGCTAGCAGCGAGGGAATTGCATGCCGCATGACTTCCTCCACAATCATCTGCAATTTGCGGATCTGATCCGGATTGTGGCGGAAGAGAAGGGGATTGACCCGGCGCTGGTCGAGAAAGACTACTGGATCATGCATTGCCTCTATGGGTTGCAACAGCATCCCTTCACGTTCCAGCTCAAGGGCGGCACCTCGCTCTCAAAGGGACACAAGATTATCGGCCGATTTTCGGAAGATATCGATATTCTGATCGAGCCGCCGAGAGACCAGGACGTGAAGACCGGAAAGAATCAGGACAAGCCTGCGCACATCCAGTCGCGAAAGGACTTTTACGATTGGCTGGCGAAGACGATCAAGGTAGATGGCGTCACGTCAGTCGAGCGCGATACCGAGTTTGATGACGTTCCCAAGTATCGGAGTGCCGGCATCAAGCTGAATTACACAACAACCGTTGAAGCACTGAAAGGCCTGCGGGACGGGGTACTTCTGGAAGTCGGCTTCGATACCGTTGCGCCCAATACGCCCAAGGACATCAGCTCGTGGGTGTACGACTATGCCGTCGCCCGCGACGTTGATGTGATCGACAATCGCGCCAAGGCTGTTCCTTGCTACGATCCAGGCTATACGTTTGTCGAAAAGCTACAGACGGTCTCGACGAAATTCCGCAAGCAGCAGGTGGATGGAAGCGATCCGGTCGAGTTCATGCGTCACTACTACGACATCTACGAGTTGCTGAAGCAGCCGGACGTCCAACAATTCATTGGCACGGATGAATACAAAGCCCACAAGCAGGCGCGCTTCCGCCAGGAAGACAATCAGAACATCGCTGAAAACGAAGCGTTTCTGCTGAGCGACGCCAAAACGCGGTCACTTTACGCCGACGCCTATGACCGCAGCGGCGCCCTCTATTATGCCGGTAAGCCGGCTTTCCAGGAGATACTGGCTGAGATCACCAAGTGGAGCGAAAAGCTCTGAGCGGCACTTGGCTGGCATCTTAGCTCGCAGCCGCCCTATCTTCTTTATCGGCTCCTTGCATCACGATCTTGAGCGCATCATCAGGCAACGGGCGCTGTAGAGCTTTGGCTTCATCCCAAGGTGCGCGTAACCAGACCTCGCGCTCTTCGGCTGTCGTCAGGATCACTGGCATTGCCTTGGGATGGATCGGCGCCACGACGGCGTTCGGCTCGCTGGTCAAAAATCCATAGCTGAGGTGCGGCCCCGGAATCGGCTTCGACTGCTGGCGCGTAGGCGTCATAGACGAACCACCACCAGAAGAACGCCGGCGGCCAATAGACCGGCCATCCCGCAAGGCGGAACCACGGCGGCCCTAGTCGCGGCTGAAATGCAAGCCGCCAGGCCGTCCATTCGGTCGCGCCCCAGATCGCGAGCAGCACGATCAAGGCGACGGCAAGGACTTGGCCCCACAGGATCCTGGTCGCAGGCATGTATCCCTCCCGATTGGACTAGAGGCCGAGATCGCGCTTGCGACCAAGCTGCCACTCGATGCCGCTCGGCCCCGAGCTCGACCATCCACTCGTCCGGGCCGGCCCCAGTCGCGAGCCCCAGGCGCTCGAGATATTGCAGACGCCCTCGCATCAGTCCGACGACTTGCCGATCCGGAAGACCGGGCGCGTCTTGACGAAGATCGATGGCACCGACCTCGTCGGCCGCCATCCGGATCTCGCGATCGAGCCGCGTCCAGCGATCGGCCGAGATCTCCTTCTCCAGCGCGTTGCGGATCTCGTGCTCCGGCTTCGGCCCGAGCTCGAGCGCGACCAGATCCTCGGCGCGAGAGCGCAGGCCTCGGCTGATATGATTACGGGAAATGACGAGATCCGCGCCCGTCTCTTCGACGCCGCGGACCAGCACATGGATGTGCGGGCTATCCGTGTTCCAATGGTCGACCGCGATCCACTCCAGCCGCGTCGACAGATCGGCCTCCATCTGCCGCATCAGGTCGCGGGCGAAGGCCCTGAGGTCCACCATATCGGCCGCGTCATCGGGCGAGACGATGAACCGGAAATGATGCCGGTCGCCCCTGCCCCGCGCCTCGAAGCCGGCTTCATCCGCCTGATCACTCGCGGCATCGAACATCCGTGCCGCTCACCATTGCGGGTGACCCCGTCCCGCTTGAGGTAGGCCAGATGCGCCGCCAGAGGCGCTGACCGGAACGCACGGCCCTTGTGCCTCGCGGTGCGCGCCTTGACTGTGACGCGGCGCGCCAGGGCGAACAGGCGCTCACGACTGAAGCTGAGCCGGCCCCGGCCGAAGGTCGAATGAGCCCGCACCGCATGGCGTCCATTGATCACCGACAAGGGAGCGACATGGCCCGCTGCATTCGCGGCGCGCAGCACGCGGTTGATGAAGCTCTTCGCCTTCGCGCTATGCCCCTGACGAATGCGCCCTGGACGGATGCGGAACTCGCACTCGCTCGTGTTCTTGCGCGGCGCCTCATCGAAGTGATCGCAGCTACAGTGCCGAAAACAACATCGATCTCGTTACTGAAAACACAGAACGCGGCACGCGCTCCGACCGACCGGCACGGTTGAACGCAAGCCATGTCAATGGCTTGGCGTTCAACCGGCGAGCCGCTTTTATCTTGCCACCCCTGGCTGAGCTGTAAGCGTCCGGTCCCTGCACACCTTCCCCCTCGTGTGTTGTCGTTCCATTTCGGGCTCTCTGCTGCTGTGGAGAATCTCCGGTGGGATCCAAACATTTCGAGAACAGAGCGCGCCGCGAATGGTGGTCGCTGCACATCGAAGCGTGGCGTCGCAGCGGTCTCGGGATCCGCAAATACTGCCAGCAACAACGCCTGACCGAGAACACTCTGCGGCGTTGGCTGAAGCGGCTGGCCGGCAACGAGACTGCGCTTAAGCTCGAGAAATATCAGACGGAATTGCGCCGCGAGCGCGCCCGGGAAGAGCGAGAAAAGGCGCTGCGAAAACGAAAGCAGCGCAGGTTCACGGTCACCTCGGATGTGCGCAATCGGGCGTCCCAGGCATTCTGGGCGATGCATGTCGAGGCACTGAACTGGAGCGGAATGGAGCTCCGCGCCTACGCCTCGGCGATGCAGCTGTCGCCGCATTCGCTGCGCAAATGGCGCGACCGACTGGCCGCCGGCGAGGTCACGATCGACTGGCGTGCCCATCTTCATCCCTCCGTCCGTCCCGCCGTTAGCACTAGTGCTAGGAACTCACAGCCCGAACGCCGCTTGACAGCCGCCGAGATCGGCGATCCGACCGCGCCAAAAATGCCAGCCCGCCGCTTCTTCAGCGACGAGGAAAAGCTCGCGATCGCCAAGGAAACCGAGCTACCAGGCGCCAAGGTCTCTGCCGTTGCGCGCAAGCACGGCATCGTCACCGGGCTGCTGTTCCGCTGGCGCGCGCAGTTCGGCATCGCGCAAAAGAAGCGCTCCAGGCTCGCCCATGTCGTGCTGCCCGACGACATGCCCGCCGCACGCGCCCTGCGCGATCTCGTACGTCCGCCGGAGGGCATGATGGCCGTCGACCTCCAAGATGGACGGCGCGTCTTCGCTCCCGCCGGCAGCGATCCGGATGCCGTGCGAGCGCAGATCGAGAGCAAAGAGGCCGCACAATGATGTTCGTTCCTGCAGGCGTGAAAGTGCACCTGGCACTCGGCTACACCGACATGCGCAAGGGCATGGACGGCCTTGCAATGCTGGTCCAGGAAACGCTGAAGAAGGATCCGTTCTCCGGTCATCTGTTTGCCTTCCGCGGCAAGAAGGCATCGATCTTGACGGTCCTGTTCTGGGACGGAAACGGGCTTTGTCTGTTCACCAAACGCATCGACCAAGGCGGCTTCGTGTGGCCGGTGATGGCGGGTTATGATGGCTCGATCACGCTCACGCCAGCGCAGCTCGCGATGCTGATCGAAGGCATCGACTGGCGCGCGCCAGAGCGCGTCTGGAAGCCTGCAATTGCAGGATGATCTGAAAAATGTAGTGCCGAACTGAGTGCGATTCTTCTACGAATCAACGTGTTCGAGTACCATCGGACATGCAGCTCGATCTCACCAATCTCCCCTCCGATCCTGAGCTTCTGCAGCGCCTGGTGCGCGACATCGCGGCCGCCATCCATCACCGCGATACTGAGATCCAGCGGCTCAAATCCATCATCAAACAGCTGCAGCGAATGCAGTTCGGCCGTAGCTCCGAGCGCATCGATCCCGACCAGCTTGCACTCGGTCTGGAGGATCTCGACAGCGACATCGGCCGCGTCGAGGAAGCGCAGCCGAAGATCACACCGGAAGTCGACTCTTCGCCGCGACGCCGTCCGCTGCCCGATCATCTGCCACGCGAAGACGTTCTGCTTGACGTGCAAGACCCGGTCTGCGGCTGCTGTGGCGGTGCTCTCCATCTGATCGGCGAGAGCGTCAGCGAGATGCTGGATTGGGTCCCGGCGCAGCTTCGCGTCGTGCGCACGACCAGACCCAAATACGCCTGCCGCGCCTGCAACAAGGTCGTGCAAGCCGGCGCGCCCGAGCGGTTGATCGCTGGCGGTCTGGCGACGCCAGCGCTGCTCGCGCACGTGCTGATCAGCAAGTACTGCGACCATCTTCCGCTCTATCGGCAGTCGCAGATCTTCGGCCGTCATGGCGCCGATCTCTGCCGCTCGACGCTCGCAGGCTGGGTTGGCGGCGCGTGCTGGTGGCTCGAGGCTTTGCACGAACGGCTGTGCAAGAACGTGTTCGCCTCCAACCATCTCTTTGCCGATGACACGCCGATCCCAGTGCTTGATCCTGGACGCGGACGAACAAAAACGGGACGGCTCTGGGTGTACGCGCGCGAGCAACGGCCCTGGAGCGGACCCGAACCTCCGGCGGCCATCTATCTGTTCGCGCCGGACCGCAAAGCCGAACGTCCAGTCGCACATCTGGCCGCCTTCAAGAGGATCCTGCATGTCGACGGATACGCTGGCTTCGAGCAATTGGCCAACAAAGAGGACATCACGCTCGCGGCGTGTTGGAGCCACTCGCGACCCAAGTTCTACGATGTGGCCGAAGCCACCGCGTCTCCCGTGGCAACAGAAGCCCTGCGCCGGATCGGCGAGCTCTATGCGATCGAGGCGCGCATCCGCGGCCGATCGCCTGACTACCGTCTTGCCGAACGCAGGACCTTCTCCAAACCGATCGTCGACGCGCTGAACGTCTGGCTCGATGCGCAGCTACGCCTGGTCTCCGGCCGCAGCACGCTCGCTGAAGCGACCCGCTATGCGCTCTCGCGCTGGCACGGCCTGACTCGCTTCCTGAACGATGGCCGCGTCGAGCTCGACACCAATCCGGTCGAGCGCGCCATCCGCCCCGTCACCCTCGGCCGCAAGAACCACCTGTTCGCCGGCAGCGATGGTGGCGGCCAACGCTGGGCGGTCGTCAGCTCGCTCATCACGACGTGCAAGCTGAACGACGTCGAGCCCTACGCCTATCTGCGAGACGTCCTGCAGCGGATAATCGACGGCCATCCCGTCAACCGCCTCGACGCTTTGCTGCCGTGGAGCTGGACGCTGGCTGATCATGTCAAGACCTGAGGCATGTGCAGCGGCCGGACGCTTACGTCGCCCCCTTCCGGCTCAGTCCTTTCCCGCTTATTAGCTCGTAATTCAGCGCTTCCCGTCGTACTCAGGGCGAGTCTGGAGAAGAAACGGCGATCGGGAAACAAGCCGAGAACGTTTGGGGTCACGGATGAGCGACAGAACGGCAGGCCGACAGCCACCCCGAAGTCCGGCGGGCCGGCACGGAAAATGTCGCGGCGGGGTTCGCCAATCGACGCCAGGCCGACAATAAATTCATGTCCAACTGGCGCCATGAGCTGCCGAATTCTCGCAAACAAGGAGCCTGAACGGGAGGAAAACTCTGTCGTTCGACGCGCAATCCATCATGAGCTGTACGACGGCCGCAAACGCCACATCTGCGGTCTGAACCGCATCCATAATGATCGCGAGTTCGCGGCGGCAGACGGTTTGGCCGGAAAGGGCAAGGATCCGCTTCAGCATCGGCACGCCGACTGGCAAGTAGCCGACAGCGGCGAGGAACGTTGCCAGCGGCGCTTGAAGCCGAATAGCCACCAGCTCGGTGACGAACCACTGGCTGACCGGCTGCACGGCATAGAGCCCGATCGGCACGCTTTCATTCCAGATGAAGCGCGGCCGCGGATCGAGCGCACTTTTTCCGAGCAAAAGCGCAATACCGGAGAGCATGGCCAGAGCGATGGAGAGGTGCCGTCTCATGGCATGATGCTCCGGCGATGCAGCCAGGCGCGGTGCCGTAACAGCGTGTATGCCCGCGGCGGTTCATTGGCCGTGAAGCGATTCTGAACGTGCCGCCAATGATCCGGTGCGACATCCACTGGGTCGATGCCGACTGCCTCGATCGCATCGATGTGCTGCAGCACGCGTTCGACCTTCGGCCAGCCGAAAACCTGCAGCAGAATGGCTGCTCCAGGACCGACGAAGGGCACAGTTGCGCAGGCTTTCCATGCGCATCCGCGGTCTCCTTCCACTCATTGATCCAGGAGAATCGGTGCCGCCGCCGCTCGGTCGGCTGGCGGATCGACGTCAGCACGGTCGTCGATTGCAGGCGGTCGAGATACCTTGGCAGCTGTCGCAAGACCGCGCTTGCCGATCCGTTCGCCGAGGTCTTCGGGCGACACGAGGAACGGCACGGTCCACAGCCGTACACGCGGCCCACCAAAACCGTTTGAGAAACCGTTTTAGTTTTCGAAACTCAAACGGTGATTTTGGCTAAGTGCTTGATTTGAATGGCGCGCCCGGAACGATTCGAACGTCCGACCCTCAGATTCGTAGTCTGGTGTCCAAAAAGAGGATTGGGCAGCTCCGGCCTGCGAACCAGCGACCTTTCGTTCTATCGGCCGACCTCTCCTCGTTCTGCAATTTGGCAATTGTGGGGGATCTCCTTACGCTCATCGGCACGCCAGGACCGCCGATTGCGCTACACGCCACGGCTCTCCCTTTCCTAAAGCGCATAGTTCTGGAAGCCATTCCGTGCTGCCAATTTGCAATTCATCAAGTCGACGGATGGCACCGACGGAATGCCAAAGCGTAGAGGCGACAAACTTGCCAGGGTTAGGGCGCGCCCCACTCCGGATCAGTGGGGCGAAGACGAAGTCATGACCCTCCTCGAAGCTTCGGCCGTGTTCTTCCCAGACGGTCCTCTCACTTTATCCTCGTTGCGAAGAGCGGCAGCAGCAGGGATTCTTGAAATCGCCAAAGTTGCGGGGAAGGATCTGACCACCCCCCGCGCCATCCGCAAACTGGTCAAGCCGTCATGCCAGGCCGCAAAGCCAAGCCGCCGCGACTCTGGTTCAGAGATGACGACGACTGTTGGGTCATTCTCGACCAGGCCAACGGAAAGCGACGGCAGATCCGCACAGGCTGTCGCCGCGACGACACTGATGGCGCAGCGAAAGCGCTCGAAAAATACATTGCGTCAAGACACACTCCCAGTGTTGGAGTAACGGACCCTCATTTCCTCCCCATTGCCGATGTCCTGACTTCGTATGAGCTTGCGAAACGACCGAAGAGCGACGACGCTCGGGCCAACGCGCAACATGACCTGCTGCTGATCCGCCTGCTCGATCTCAACATGTTTTTCGGCGCCAAGATGATCGCGGATATCAAGGCGCAGCTCTGTCGCGATTTCGTAGACTGGTCGACCGGCGTCGCGAACGAAAACAACCGACGAGCGCGCATCCCCGCGCGCAAGGGAACCGTCTCGGATCAGACCGCGCGGCGGCGGCTCGAGGATCTTCGCGCAGCCGTCAATCTCTATCATGCGGAACACACCCTCGATGTCGTTCCGAAGATATCGCTGCCCGAAAAGACGAAGGGCAGAGAGCGCTGGCTCACCCGCAACGAGGCCGCTCGCCTTCTGGGCGCGGCTCTGGGTTACGTTTGGGATGAAGGCCAGGCAAACTGGAGACGCAAGCCAACCGGAGAACTAACCCGCCGAGAGCGCTGGATTATAACTCGGCGTCGCCCCGCCGCGAGATTCATTCTGATCGGGCTCTACAGCGCGCGGCGTGAAGAGACGATCCGCCGGACGCAGTGGATCCCGACAACGACACATCCCTGGATGGATTTGGAAGCCATGGTCTACCAGGGGCGTGGCTCGGACGAGCGAGCCACCAAGAAGCGCCGGCCTCCGGCGAAGATCGCCAACCGGCTGCGCCCCCACCTAGTGCGCTGGCGCAACATCGACACTCTTCGTTCCGCTGAGTTGCAGGCCGCAGGCATCCTCGCGTCAGGAGAGGAGATCCGTTTCGTCGTGAATCGGATGCACGATGGTCAACCGCTTGCAGGCAAGATCCGGTCAGCCTGGGAAGGCATCCTAGAGGATGCGGGGCTTGGCGACGACGTGGTCCGTCACTCGCTGCGTCATACGGCAGCAACCTGGCTGATGCAGCAGGGCACGGACCATTGGCAAGCCGCAGGCTGGCTCGGGATGACCGTCGAGCAGCTCGAGCAGACCTACGGCCACCACCATCCGGACTTCCAGGGCGAAGCTGCCGAGGCGTTCGGGGGACGCGCTGAAAGCCCCTCACTCAGTCGACAGTCCCGCACAGCACGGCTTTAGTCGGCGCTCACAATGGCCCGCCAACGTAGTTCGTGGCCAGAAAATCGCCCCAGCATGTGACCTCCAATTCATCTGCCGTATGAGCCCGGCTTCGATCGAGCTTCCTGTTCGGGATCTCGATGACGTGCAAACCGGCCAATGGATGACGGACCAGTCACTTCACCGCGCACTGAAGCGCCCTGACGTCGTGCGTCGGGATGACTCGTTGCGCTTTCCAATACGACGAGCTCAGCGCCGCGAGACGGCTCAAAGAGCCATTTCGTTGCGCATTTCGTTGCGGTCTCGGGAAAGCACGATTGTAAGTGCTTGAAATGATGGTCGGAGCGGCAGGATTCGAACCTGCGACCCCTGCGTCCCGAACGCAGTGCTCTACCGGGCTGAGCCACGCTCCGACTTGGGAAGCCGGCTTATAGCGTCGGGTTTCCGTCTTCGCAAGGACACAAGGCAGGAAATCGCATCGAAATCGTCGATCGTCGGCGGAGGGGTTAACTGCTTGAGGCCGTGAGGCTTTGTCGGGCGGCCATGGCGCGGGCGCAATGCGACAGGCGAATTGTGCGCTTCATTCGAACGTCCCCGCCCGCTATAGCCGAGCGCGTAAGCCACCACCGTCTTGTACCATCGATGCCCACCGCACACACACCAGCGATCGAGACCAGGATCCTGCCCGCCGACGCGGCTGGAATCACACAGGCCGCGGCGACGTTCGCGCGCGGCGGACTGGTCGCGTTCCCGACCGAGACGGTCTATGGCCTCGGCGCCGACGCGGCCAACGCCGCAGCCATCGCCCGCCTCTACCAGGCCAAGGGCCGGCCTGCCTTCAATCCGTTGATCGTCCATGTCGCCGACATCGCGGCGGCACGGCGCATCGGCCGCTTCAATGCCACCGCCGAGCGTCTGGCCACCGCGTTCTGGCCGGGACCGCTGACCCTCGTGCTGCCGCAGAGCGACGGCTGCGCCGTGGCCGACCTCGCCACCGCCGGCCTCGATACGGTGGCAATCCGTGTGCCGGCGCATCCGATCGCGCAGGCGTTGCTCGCGGCGTTCGGCGGCGCCGTCGTGGCGCCCTCCGCCAACATCTCCGGCCACGTGTCGCCGACCACGGCGGCGCATGTCGCGGCCGATCTCACCGGGCGAATCGACCTCATCCTGGACGGTGGGCCGGTCGCGGTCGGCGTCGAATCGACCATCGTCGGCTGCTTCGATGCGCCGACGCTGCTGCGCCCGGGCGGAGTTCCAAGCGAGGCGATCGAGGCCGTGCTCGGCCGTGCGCTGGCGCGGCCCGCCGCAGACACCGAGACGTCCGAGCAACCACTGGCACCGGGCATGCTGGCCTCGCACTATGCTCCGCACGCTCACGTGCGCCTCGACGCCAGCGATGTCGCGCCTGGCGAGGCCCTGCTCGCCTTCGGCCCCGTCACCTTGCCCGGCGCCAGCGAAGCTGCCGCGATCCTCAACCTCTCCCCCGCCGGCGATCCGGCAGAGGCGGCGACGCATCTTTTCGGCTATCTTCGCAGCCTCGATGCCAAGGGCGCGCGCAGCATCGCCGTGATGCCGATCCCGAATGACGGCCTGGGCGAGGCCATCAACGACCGGCTGCGCCGCGCCGCCGCGCCGAGATAACATTGGAAGCGACCAACGATGAACATCAGCCAGCCTGCCCTGCCGCCGCTGCCACCCGACCTGATCGCGCAGTTCGCCGCCATCGTCGGCGAGCGCCAGGCGCTGACGGCGGAGACCGACGTCGCGCCTTACGTCACCGAGGAGCGCAACCTGTTCCACGGCCGCTCGCCGCTGGTGCTGCGCCCCGGCTCGACCGCCGAGGTCGCCGCGATCTGCAAGCTCGCCAGCCAGCATCGCATCGCGCTGGTGCCCCAGGGCGGCAACACCGGCCTCGTCGGCGGCCAGACGCCGCACAATGGCGAGGTGGTGGTGTCGCTCAGGCGCATGGACAAGATTCGTGACGTCGACACCGCCTCCAACACGATGATCGCCGAGGCCGGCGTCGTGCTGCAGGTGGCGCAGCAGAAGGCAGCCGAGGTCGACCGGCTGTTTCCGCTGTCGCTGGGCGCCGAGGGCAGCTGCACCATCGGCGGCAATCTCTCGACCAACGCCGGCGGCACCGCCGCGCTCGCCTATGGCGTCGCGCGCGAGATGGCGCTCGGGGTCGAGGTCGTGCTGGCCGACGGGCGGGTGTTGAATGCGCTGTCCAAGCTCAAGAAAGACAACACCGGCTACGACCTGCGCAATCTGTTCATCGGCGCCGAAGGCACGCTCGGCATCATCACCGCGGCGAGCCTGAAGCTGTTCCCTAAGCCGCGCGCGATCGAGACCGCGTTCGTCGGGCTCAAATCGCCGGAGGACGCGCTGAAGCTGCTGGCGATCGCCCAACGCGAGGCTGCGGGCAGCCTCACCAGCTTCGAGCTGATCGCCGCGATCGCGCTCGATTTCTCGATCCGCCACGCCGCCGGCAACCGCGCGCCGCTCGCGGGCGCCCATCCCTGGTTCGTACTGATGGAGCTGTCGTCGTCGCGCGACGATGCCCGGGCCACGCTCGAGACCATCCTGGAGCAAGGCCTCGAAGACGGCATCGTCGACGACGCTGCGATCGCCGACAGCCTCGCCCAGCGCATGGCGTTCTGGAAGCTGCGCGAGGACATCTCCGCGGCGCAGAAGCCGGAGGGCGGCTCGATCAAGCACGACATCTCGGTGCCGGTCGCGGCAGTCCCGGCCTTCATTGCGGAGGCCAACGCCGCCGTCGTGAAGCTGATGCCCGGCGCGCGTCCGGTGCCGTTCGGCCATCTCGGCGACGGCAACATCCACTACAATGTCAGCCAGCCGATCGGCGCCGACACCGCCGACTATCTCGCGCGCTGGCACGAGGTCAATGCGGTCGTGTTCGAGATCGTGCTGCGCATGGGCGGATCGATCTCGGCCGAGCACGGCATCGGCGTGCTCAAGCGCGACGAGCTGCCCGACGTCAAGGACCCGACCGCGATTGCGCTGATGCGCGCGATCAAGGCGCAGTTCGATCCGCTGGGGATCATGAATCCCGGCAAGGTGCTCTAGGCTTTCGACGCTCACATGGACAGTCCCCCCGCTCTCGCGATCTCCGGCATCACCGATGCCGACGTGCCCGCCATCATCGCGCTGTGGCAGCGCTGCGGCCTGACGCGGCCGTGGAACGATCCGGCCGCCGACATCGCGCTCGCCCGCCGCGGTGACAGTTCCACGATCCTGGTCGGCCGCGTGGGCGACGCAATCGCGGCGTCGGCGATGGTCGGCCATGACGGCCACCGCGGCTGGGTCTACTACGTCAGCGTCGATCCCGATCATCGCGGCCGCGACCTTGGCCGCGCCATCATGGCCGCCGCCGAGGATTGGCTGCGCAGCCGAGGTGTGCCCAAGCTGATGCTGATGGTGCGCGGCGACAACACCAAGGTGCAGGCGTTCTACCAGGCACTCGACTATGCCGTGCAGGACAGCGTGGTGTTCTCGAAATGGCTCGACGGCCGCCCGCCGACGCCGGGAATGAAGTAGAGGCCCAGCATGAGCATCTCCGACCGCATCCGCGTCCACGAGACGCGCGTGCTCTCCGACCATTACGGCACGCTGACCTCGACCAGGTTCGAGTGGCGGCGCGACGACGGCACCTGGCAGATGCAGAGCCGCGACGTGTTCGACCGCGGCAACGCGGCGGCGATCCTGCCCTACAACCTCGCGCAGCGCAGCGTCATCCTGGTCAAGCAGTTCCGCTATCCCGCCTTCGTCAACGGCCATGACGATCTCCTGATCGAGGCCGCGGCCGGTCTGCTCGACGACGCCTCGCCGGAGGAGCGCATCCGGCTCGAGGCCGAGGAGGAGACCGGTTTCCGCCTGCACGACGTCAGGTTCGTGTTCGAGGCGTTCATGAGCCCCGGCGTCGTGACCGAGAAGATCCACTTCTTTGTCGCCGCCTACGAACCGGAGATGCGCGTCAGCGCCGGCGGCGGCCTCGCGCATGAGGGCGAGGAGATCGAGGTGCTGGAACTGTCGATCGACGCGGCGCTCACGATGATCGCCGACGGCCGCATACAGGATGCCAAGACCATCATGCTGCTGCAGCACGCGGCGTTGAGGATCTTTGGCTGAGCGCGGCCAACGCTCGGTCGCGGGTCTTGCTGCTCCGTCGTCCTTCGCGAAAGCGCGGGACCCAATATTCCACCGGCAGCCGTTTCAGCACGAGAGGCCACGGCATACTGGATCCCTAGGGGATGACGATCTTCTCTATCGAGATATCCCGCCTCAGAACAAACTCCCCTGCCCGTCATCGGCCACAGTTGAAACCTTGCGGGATGCAACCTTCTTCGCCGGCTTGCGCTGCGCGTCCTCGGCGGCGCGCATCTCCGCGGTCATCGGCAGCAGCAGTTGCTCGTCGTCGTTGGCCACCGTGTTGACGCGCGTCGACACCTCGTACCACGTGAACTCGCCCTCGCGAGGCGCGATCAGCAGCCTCATGGCCTCATCGGGATCGTCGGAACGGCAGTCGAGCCACAGCGAAAAATCATCCGGCCTGATCGTCACGGGAACACGATGATGCAGCGTGGCGAGATCGCGGCTCGCAGCCGCGGTGACGATCGCCACCGTGTCGACCTCCTCGCCGTTCGGCCCGCACCAGGTCTCGGCGAGGGCCGCGAAGCCGAGCGGCGCGTGGTCGCTGCGATGGATGAAGAACGGCCGCTTGCGGCCGTCGATCACCTGCCACTCGTAATACCCATCAGCGGGCACAAGGACGCGGCGCCGCCGAATCGCGTTCTTGAACGCGGGCTTCTCGCGTACGGACTCCGAACGCGCGTTGATCAGCAGCGTGAAACTACGGGGATCCTTGACCCAGGCCGGAATGAATCCCCAGCGCATGAGCCGGAAATGCCTGATGTCCTGATCCAGAAGAACTACGGGAATCGGCTGCGTCGGAGCGATATTGTGCCGCGGCGGAAAGTTCGGCTGTTCCTGGTAGCCGAAAATCTGCCTGAGAGCCGCGGGTGGTGAAGTGATCACGAAGCGTCCACACATAATCTCACTCAAATCGTCGTGTGTTCAGCACCTTTTAACTTGGGTTGCCAACACTGCAGCGGATGACCGCAGCGGCGACCCATTCCGTGCCTACCGATCGCACGACCCAACGACCGGCGGGCAGCGCCATTGACCCGGCGCGGGCCGCGATGCTGCGCGCTGCCAACATCAATCCACGCACCGGGCTCGCCACCGACTATCTGAATCATTTCAACGAAGCCGTGATGCTGCTCGAAATGATTCCCGATATTCCGGAATGCGCCGAGGATTTTCTGGCGTGGTCGCCGCTGACCTATCCAGAACATTTCACGCACACCAATTTCAAGGCCCGCGATCTCGTCATCGAGGCCTATGAGCAGGCCGACCCGGCGATTCGCGACAAGTTCGATCATCTCACGAAGACCATGACCGACATCCTGCTCGCGGTCGGCAGCGCGATGCGCGATGCCAAGCAGGACGCGACCAAGGCCAAGCTCGCCGAGCAGGCCGCCAACTGGGTCAAGCCGCTGGTGGCCCAGGCCGGCGGCATCATCAATGGCGACATCGAATTCGATTCGGAGCCCGTGGCCGAAGTCGATGAGGTCGACGCCGTCGACGCCATCATGGCGAGCTTCTGAGTTGCACGGGCTGCCGGCGCGGTCGTCTTCGCGCTACGGTGCAGACCCCGCCTGGAGCCATTGGCATGACCGACCCGACGCCGCCCCGCCGTCCCCAGCTCGCCGTCAGCGCCGCGATCTTCCGCGACGGCAGGCTCCTGCTGGTACGCCGGGCGCGTTCCCCGGCCAAGGGCGTCTATACGCTGCCCGGCGGCCGGGTGGAGTTCGGCGAGACCCTGCACGAGGCCCTCGCGCGCGAGGTCATGGAGGAAACGGCGCTCTCGATCACAATCGTCGGGCTGGCCGGCTGGCGCGAGGTGCTGCCGGCCCAGGGCGGCGGCGGCCACTACGTGATCCTTCCCTTTGCGGCGCGCTGGCGGGCCGGAGAGCCCCGGCTCGACCCGGAACTGGACGATTTTCAGTGGCGCCGCCCCGATGCGCTGGAGGGCCTGACGCTGACCGACGGGCTGCCGGAGATCATCGCCGCCGCACGGACCCTGGTGTAGGCGCCTTGCGTCCGCGACGGGGCAAAGGCATATGACGTCGGTGTTCCCCATGATCCCCAAGCGCCTCCTGGCCATCCTCATGCTCGTTGCCGCCTGCGCCGTCGTGCCGGCGCGCGCGCAGGATGCGGCCGCGCCGTTCGATGGCGATCTGCAACGGCTGGCCGAGATCCTCGGAACCCTGCATTACCTCCGCGGCATCTGCGGCAGCAATGAAGGCGCCAAATGGCGCAACCAGATGCAGGCCCTGATCGATGCCGAGACCCCGTCGGGCGAGCGCCGCGCCCGCATGATCGCCGGCTTCAACCGCGGCTATAACGGCTTCCAGCAGACCTACCGGACCTGCACGCCGGCCGCGATGGTGGCGATCCGCCGCTACATCGACGAGGGCTCCAAGATCTCGCGCGACCTCACGGCGCGCTACGCCAACTGATGGCCCATGGTTGACGGCGCGCGGGCGTTATCCACGTTTGCGTTAACCTTGTTAACCTTTCCTAAAGAACTGGCCTAGGCGTCCGCCGCCTGCGTGGTAAACCTCACTGGTCCGGCGCGTCCGCGTTCGGAATTCAACGCGCCTCGCGGCCCCGCCAGACTGAATTCAATGAGCTTTCCCGTCACCTTCAGCGCCCTCCCCGCCGTCCTGCCCGACCACGAGCAGAAGCAGGCCGCGCTCAGCTACCTCAACGAAGCCTGGGCGGAAGCGCGCCACGACGGCGTCGACGGCGACTGCCTGGCGCAGGCCAGCCTGTTCGCGGCGCTCGCCGAGCTCGTGACGACCTATGGCGAGGACGCGGTCGCGACCTTCGTCGAGGGCCTGCCGGAGCGCGTCCGCAACGGCGAGTTCTCGCTGTCGCGCGCGACGCAGTAGGCTCGCCTTCCTCGCGTTACCGACTCCAAACGACGAACCGTAGGGTGGGCAAAGGCGCGCCACGTTGCCCGCGGATCATGCCGAACTGTTGCGCGCCGTGCCCACCATCGCGTTCCGAGTGGGCCTCACGACGGTGGGCACGCCACCGTCCTGCGGGCGGTCGCTTTGCCCACCCTACCGCTCGAACGCGCAGTCGTATTGTGATTGCGACTGCATCGGCGTTTCGCTCACGTCAGCATTCATCTGCATATGTCAAACAGCGTTGGGACATGCCTCATCGTCCTCGCGGCGCGATGCGTCCGAGCAATGACCGGCGTTCGTCCCTCATTCAATCGAGGGCGCAGGGAAGGCTGGGCGTCGGCTGACGCCCATGGCCCCCGTGCGAACAAGAATGCACGGGGCAGGAACCACAGGTGCAGCCGGATGAGCCCAGCCTTCCCTGCGCGATGGTTTTAACGCTTACTCCGCGCTCTCCCTGGGGACCGGCTGTCTTGCCCCCATCACCTGCGCCGACGCTCTCGCGTCGAACAGCAGGCTTGACCTCAGCATCGGGAGGCCAGGACCACACGGCTTCGTCGTCCGCATCGATGTTGTTCGTCCGCGCTAGCCAAAGCCGCGCTGCAACCCGACACGTCCACCGCCTGCCCGCCTCGCGTCTCGTGACGACCGCGCGTACGCCCCTCTCGTTGAGGCGGGATGGATGGAGGAGTGACACATTTTCTGTAAAAACGAAAGCTAAATTCTTCACGCGGACGGGGTTGCAACCGCGATCATGTTGACACAATGCGCAAAATTGCCGCTTCGGGACCTGCGTTTCGTGTAGTTGCGGAGAGCAGAACGACGGCGTTACGAACAAATGCGAGCAATTGATTCGCCCGACGGGCTTGTCACTCACCCCGATTTTCGGGACGCGGCTTTGGTCGTGCTGTTGTGGAAGCGCCTTTACAGAAGCTTGGAAGCGAGATTGCTACAATGTCCTATTCCAAAGCGGGCGCAAAGACCCTCGCATTCACAGCCTTTACGAGAGATGCAGCCTCCATCCGGGCCTGTGAACAGCCTACGTCGCTCGCTGACCAGTAGACACTTGAGTCTGTCCGCTCTGGGCCAAAGGACTAAACCGCTCGCGCGGTAGGGCACGACGGCCGGCAGCACGGCTGAGAGGATAGCGCAGCGAGGCGTCCTGTCT